>JAITTX010000212.1 GCA_031286755.1 Paraburkholderia sp. | reverse complement strand
TACGGCGAGTGACGCGCGGGCAACGTCACCTCGTCACTGCGCGCCACGGCCTTATGCGTGGCGACGCAGCAGGTCCGCTACCCGTTCCGCCATCATGATCGTCGGCACATTCGTGTTCGCGCACGGAATGGACGGCATCAGCGAGGCATCGCACACGTGCAGGCCCTTCACGCCATGCACCGCGCCATCTGAATCCGTCACTGCGAGCGGATCGCTGGCCGAACCCATGCGGCAGGTTCCCGACGGATGCCACGTCCCGCCAACCGAACGTTTGACGAAATCCGTCAGCGCACGGTCGTCGGCCAGCAGCGCGTCGAGCGTCACGCCTTGCGTCACGACGCCCTTGATCAACGCGCGCCGCAAGGGCCCGGCCATGTCGAGCAAGCCACTCAGCAAGCCGCGCTGCACCGCGTTCCACATGCCGGGCACGGACACCGCCGCCACACGCGGCGAATAGCTCGACGGAAAGATCACGTCGCGACGCCCCGCCATGGCGGGCGAGGCCAGCGTCGCCGCGCCAAAGCGCAGCGCGAGCTTGAGCCGTTCGAGGTCGCGCGCGTCGGAGAGCATGGCGAAATCGACTTTCGGTTCGTCGAACACGCTGGACGAAGCCAGCGTCACGCGGCCGCGCGAATACGATTTGTTGACCCAGAAGAAGAGCGTGCCGAGCCGGTAGCCTACCGAGTGCCAGCCCGAGCGCGACAGGATCGCGCCGTGCATGTCGCCGGGCACCGTGCCTTCGAGCGCCGACGAGAAACGCACGATCGCCTGCTCATGATGCTCGTTGGGAAACGGCGTGCGTGCGCTGCGCGGCAGAAACGCCGACACCGCAATCGACGGATGCTCCATCAGGTTGCGCCCCACGCCCGCGCGATCCGCAATGACGTCGATGCCATGCGCCGCGAGTTCATCGGCCGGGCCAATGCCGCTGCGCATCAGCAAGGCGGGGCTATGAATCGCGCCTGATGAGACGATCACGCGCCGCGCCTTCACGTCCTCACGCGTACCGTCCGCACGCACGATGCGCGCGCCGACGGCTACGTGGTCATCGAACAGGATGCGCTCGACGACTTCGCCCGTGCGTATCGAAAGATTGGGGCGCTCGCGCGCGGCATCGTCGAGATAGCACACCGAAGTCGGAATGCGCTCGCCTTGCGCGCTCACCGCGATCGACCCGATGAACGTGCCGTCTTCCCACGGACCGTTCTGGTCGCCATGAAGCGCGTAGCCATTCTGGCCAAGCGTATCGAGCACGGCGCGCACGAATGGCGAGATCCGCGGCCACTTCGTGCGCTGGATGCGTAAAGGCCCGTCGCTGCCGTGACGCGGGCCGCTGAAATCGCAATCGGTTTCGAGCTTGCGGAAGTAGGGCAGACACGACGCCCAGTTCCAGCCCGAGGCACCGAGCGCCTCCCATTCGTCGTAATCGGCGGGTGCGCCGCGATTGGCCATCAGCGCGTTGATAGCGGAGCCGCCGCCCAGCAAACGCGCCTGCTCATAGCGGCGCAGGGCGGCGCTCGCGCTCATGCGCGCCTTCAATTGCTGCCAGAGGTTGCGCGTTTCCAGATACGCGCGCCCCGGATAGCGGCTGCGGATCGCGTCGGGCATGGTATGCGCGGAGATATCGCGGCCCGCTTCGACGAGGCAAACCCTCGCACCCGTGTCTTCCGACAAACGCGCGGCCAGCACGCAGCCCGCCGAGCCGCCGCCCAGAATCAGATAGTCGATCACGTGCGGAGTGAGTGGGCCGCGCATCTCGCACGATGCGCGGCACGTGAGAAACGATGTGAAGAGCGCCGTGCGTTACTGCATGAACTTGAGCCAGCGCGCCTTCGCCTGAATGCCCTGCTCCGACGCCCACCAGTCCTCCGACATCAACGCCTGTTTCGCCGCGTTGGCCGGCGAGCTCGGCAGTTCGGCCGCGCGCTTCTCGCTGATCTTGCCGGTCTTGAACGCCGCCGGGTTGCCCGGACCGTAGTCGATATACAGCGGCAGATTGGCCTGCAGATCTGGCGACAGCGCTGCATTGATGAAGCGCATGGCATCGTTCAGGTTCGGCGCGTTCTTGAGCACGCACAATTGCGTGTTTTGCAGGATGCCGTCGTTAAACGTGAAGCCGATGTCCGGATCGTCCTTCATTACGGCGCTCGCGCGCCCGTTCCAGATCATTTCCATGTCGACTTCGCCGTCATGCAGCAATTGCGCGGACTGGCCGCCCGACGTCCACCAGACCGTAATGTCAGGCTTGATCTGCGCGAGCTTCTTGAAGGCGCGGTCGACGTCGAGCGGATACAGCTTGTCTCGCGGCACGCCGTCGGCGAGGAGGGCGGCTTCGAGCACGGTCACGGGATCATTGCGAAGCGCGCGCGTGCCGGGGAAGTTCTTCACGTCCCAGAAGTCCTTCCAGCTGTGCGGCACCTTCTTCAGCGTTTTCTTGTTGTAGCCAATAACCGTCGAATAGAACTCGTACGCGACGGAATAGGGCGTGCGGTACTTCTCGGGCATGCTCGCCGCGTTGGGCAGCTTCGAGAAGTCGAGCTTTTCCAGCAGGCCCGCGCGGCCGCCGCGCAGACAGTTGGCCGGTGGGGTGTCGACCACATCCCAGACCGGCTTGCCGGTTTCGCCTTGCGCCGTGATCTGTGGCCACGCGTCGGGAATGCTGTCCTGGTTGATGGTGATGCCGAGCTGCTTCGCAGCGGGGTCGAGAATCGCTTTGGTCTGGGCTTCCTGATAGGCGCCACCCTGCGATACGAATGTGATCTTGCCTGCTGCGAAGGCGGGCGAGGCGCCTGTGATGGTGAACAGCAATGTCATGGCCAACGGGCGCAGCGGAAAGCTCGAACAGCGAAACCTTGCAATCTTCATCACGGCATTTCCTCGACAAGGGTGAAGCGGTGGACGTCTTGCAGGCGGCGCGCTTTCCCGCTATTGCCCAAACGGAAAAGGCGCGTGTTTGAAGTGAATATATTGAGTCAATTTCGCGGCAGCAATGCCGGAATTGTTGGAGTGTCCATGACCTGATGTTATGTCGGTGCAAGCCACATGGACCTCCGGGATTACCTCAATCCAGGCCGCCCTGGCTGCAACAGGAGGAGCGGCGTCTACACGATTGAGTATCACTGAACCGCCTTATTGCCGCTATCTGCCGCTACGGCCGCCCCGGCCTTGTCATTCCACTGCCAGCCGCCGCCGAGATTCCTGATCAACGCCACGCTGCTTTGCATCAGCAGCGATTGTATGTCCTTCAGGCTCTGCTGGGCCTGCAACAACGTGAGTTGCTGCGTGAGCAGGCTTTGCTCGCTGGCGGTTCCGGCACTGAGCTGGGCCTGCGTGCTCGCAAACAAAGCTTGATTGCGCTGATAAATATTCGCGTAAGCCGCCTCTTGCTGCGCGAGATGATTCCACGACGAGAGGTTGTCCTCGACATTCTGAAACGCCCCCAGCACGGCCTGCCGATAATTGGCGGCCGCCTCATCGTAAGTCGCGCGCGCCTCGTGCACGGCGGCAGTGCGTGCGCCGCCGTCGAAGAGCGTCGCGGCGATATCCGGCCCGAGCGTCCACACGCGGCTCGGCAGTGAGAACAGATGCGCGAACATGTTGTGCTCGAAGCCGCCCTGAACGCTCAGGTCCAGTATCGGAAAGAACGCCGCTTGCGCCGCGCCGATCTTCGCATTCGCCGCCGCGGCCGTGCGCTCGGCCTGCACGACATCGGGTCTGCGCTGCAGCAACTGAGAAGGCAGCGCGAGCGGCACGGCCGGTGTGTTGAACGCATAGTCGGTACGCGGGGGGAGGGTGAAACTCGCCGGAGGCACCCCGATCAGCATCGCGATCGCGTGTTCGTCCTGCTCGCGCGAGGTTTCGGTGCTCTGCAATGCGGCCACGACGAGTTCGAGCGTATCCTGCGCGACTAGCACATCGTCGTTGGATGCGGTGCCCTGTGCATACGCGGTGCGTGTGATGTCGAGCAGACGCGCATCGATAGCCTGTTGCTGCTTCAGCGATGCGATGTCGAAGTCAGCCTGGCGCAGCGCGAAGTAGTCGTCGGCGAGGCTTGCGGTAATCGAAAGGCGCTCGCCCGCGAGCTGTGCATCGGAGGCCTGCGCGCTCGCCTTGCTCGATTCGATCTCGCGGCGAATCTGCCCCCAGAGGTCCGGCTCCCAACTGGCCGCGGCGCTCACGCTGACGTTGTTGTGCACGCCGGCCACGGTGCCGGTGGTCGAGCTGACGCCGCCCGTCGCGGCGTTCGTGCCCGTGCCACTACGTGTGGCGGAAAGCCCCGCCGTGACGATGGGAAAGAGGCTGGCCACACTGGCATCCACTGTGGCCTGCGCGAGCCGGTATGCGGCTTCAGCCGCGACGATCGACTGGTTCGCCTTGAGCGAGCGCTCGACCAGTTGCGTGAGCGTGGGGTCGTCGTAGATCGTCCACCAGCTACTCGATAGCGCCGCCTGCGGGTTGGCCTGCGCGCGTTGCCAATTCACGCCTTCCTTGAACGCAGTGGGAATCTCCACCGCGGGCTTGCTGTAGTTGGGACCGATTGCACAACCCGCGAGCGTGGCGAGCGCGAGCGCCGCCGCGCCGCGCAGCAACGGCGGCAAGGCGAAGATATTGGGCATACACATGATCATGCTTCCTTCTTGCGGCGACGCAAGCGTTGATAGGCGCGGTCTAGCCACAAATAGATGACGGGTGTCGTGTATAGCGTGAGCATCTGGCTGAACAAGAGCCCACCGATGATCGAAATGCCGAGCGGCTTGCGGAATTCCGAGCCGTAGCCCGAGCCGAACACGAGCGGCAGCGCGCCGAGTATCGCGGCGCTCGTGGTCATCATGATCGGGCGGAAGCGAATGAGCGCCGCGCGCTTGATGGCTTCCTCGGCGGCGAGCTTGCGTTCGCGCTCTTCGGTAATGGCGAAGTCGATCATCATGATCGCGTTCTTCTTCACGATGCCGATCAGCAGAATCACGCCCACAAGCGCGATGATCGAAAGCTGCGTGTGCGTTGCGAGCAGCGCGATCAGCGCGCCCACGCCGGCCGAGGGCAGCGTGGAGAGAATCGTGAGCGGATGCATCAGATTCTCGTAGAGCATGCCGAGCACGATGTACACGGAGAGCAGCGCGGCCAGGATCAGCAGGGGTTCGCTCGCCACCGCCTGCTGGAACACCTGCGCCGTGCCCGCAAAGCTGCCGGTGATGCTCGCGGGCATGCGCAGTTGCGCGACGGCGTCGTCGACTTCGCGCGTGGCGTCGCCGATCGAGGCGCCCGGCGCGAGATTGAACGAGGCCGTCACCGCCGGGAAGGTGCCCTGGTGATTGATCGAGATGGCGGTGCGGTCGATCGAGAACCGCGCCATTGCGTTGAGCGGCACGAGCGCCTCGCCGTTCGAGAGCACCGACGTGGAGGGCGTATGGGTCGTGCTGTCGGGACCTGCCGCGGCGGCGGCCGATGCCGCGGCGGCCGTGGCAGCGGCCTCGCTCGCGGAGGTGGCCACGCTCGGGCCCGTGGGGCTGCCGCTGCCGCTCGAACCACCGCCCGAGCCCGGTGTGCCGGCGGGCACGTAGATGCCCTTGAGCGCGGCAGGGTCGGTCCAGTACTCGGGCGCGAGCTCCATCACCACGTGGTACTGGTTCGCCGATCTGTAGATCGTGGAGACCTGGCGCTGTCCGAACGCATCGTAGAGCGCGTTGTCGATCGAGGAGAATTTCACGCCCATGCGTGCGGCGGCGTCGCGGTTCACGTCGATCGTCGCCTGCATGCTGTTGTCCTGCTGGTCGGTGTTCACGTCTTCGAGGATGGGGATCTTGTGCATCAGCGCGACCACCCTGGGCACCCATTTGTCGAGGTCGCTCTGGTCGTCGGCGGTGAGCGTGTACTGGTACTGCGCCGCGCTCTGGCGGCCGCCAACGGTGATGTCCTGCGCCGATTGCAGATAGAGCCGCGCGCCCGGAATGTTGCCGAGCGTACGGCGGATCTGCGCGATGACCTGGTCGGCGCTCGCGTGGCGCACGCCGAGCGGCTTGAGCGTCACGAACAGGATCGCCGTGTTGATGGCGTTGGTGCCGCCAATGAATCCGCCCACCGCCTGAACGTTGGGATTCGCGAGCACCTGCTTCGAGATGGCCTGGAACTTCTGCTGCATCAACCGGTACGAGATGCTTTGCGAGGCCTGGATCGAGCCGATGAGCCGCCCCGTGTCCTCCTGCGGAAAGAAGCCTTTGGGCACGACCACATAAAGCATCACGTTGAGCGCGAGAATGAGGATCGTGACGATGCCCATCAGCAGCGGATGGCGGATCACCCAGCCGAGCGTGCGCGCGTAGAAGCGGTGAAAGCGCGAGTCGGGGTATTCCTCTTCGCGGTGCCCTTCGTGCGCGCCGCGCAGCGCCACGCTCGAGAGCATGGGCGTGACGGTGAGCGAGATCAGCATCGACATGAGAATCGCCGCCGAGAGCGAGACGGAAAACTCGCGAAAGAGCCGCCCGACGATGCCGCCCATCAACAGGAGCGGAATGAACACGGCCACCAGCGAGACGCTGATCGTGAGCACCGTGAAGCCCACCTCGCGCGCGCCGTTGAGCGCGGCGATCACGGGCCGCTCGCCGCGCTCCAGGTGGCGCATGATGTTCTCGACCACGACGATGGCGTCGTCCACCACGAAACCCGTGGAGATGGTGAGTGCCATCAGCGAGAGGTTGTTCAGGCTGTAGCCGAGAAAGTACATGATACCGAACGTGCCCAGCAGCGAGAGCGGCACGACGATCGCGGGCACGAGCGTGGTGCGCCAGCTCCGAAAGAACGCGAAAGTCACCGCCGTCACGAGCAGGATCGAGATGAGCAGCGTGATTTCGACTTCGATCAGCGAGGCGCGGATCGTGGTCGTGCGGTCCATCAGGATGTTGAGCTTGATGGTCGGCAGGATCGACGCCTTGAGGAAGGGCAGCTCGGCCTTGACATTGTCGACGGTATTGATGACGTTCGCGCCCGGCTCCTTGTAGACGATCAGCAGCACGGCGGGCTTGCCGTCGGAGAGGCCGAAGTTCTCCAGGTTCTCCACGTCCTGGCGCACGTAGCCGAGGTCGGAGATGTGCACGACGTCGTTGCCCGCACGCTTGACGATGATGGGCGCGTAGTCGGCGGTGTTGTACAGCATGTCGTTCGCGCCGATGGTGTAGTTCACCCCGGCGAGCGCGGCGGAGCCCTTGGGCAGGTCGGTGTTGGCGTTCGCAATGGCCGAGCGGATCTGTTCGAGGCTCACGCCGTAGTGGCTCACGCGGTCGGGGTTCAATTCGATGCGCACGGCGGGCAGCGCGCCGCCGCCCACCGTCACGTCGCCCACGCCCGGCGTTTGCAGCAGTTTTTGCTGGAGCACCGTCGAGGCCGCGTCGTAAAGCTGGCCGCGCGTGGCCGTATCGGAGGTGAGGCTGATGATGAGAATGGGCGCGTCGGCGGGATTGGCCTTGCGGTAGGTGGGGTTGCCGTCGAGGTTCGCGGGCAGGTTGGTGCGTGCCGCGTTGATGGCGGCCTGCACGTCGCGCGCCGCGCCGTCGATGCTGCGGTTCAGGTCGAACTGCATCGTGATGCGCGTGCCGCCCAGAGAACTCACCGAGGTCATCTGCGTGATCCCGGCGATCTGGCCGAACTGGCGTTCGAGCGGCGTGGCCACCGAAGTGGCCACCGTTTTAGGATCGGCGCCCGGCAGGTGGGCGAACACGTAGATAGTGGGAAAGTCGATTTCGGGCAGCGGCGCCACCGGCAGCAGCTTGAAAGCGAGCATGCCGAAGAGCGCGATGCCCACGGCGATCAGCGTGGTCGCGATGGGGCGGCGGATGAACGGTTCGGAGAGGTTCATTCCGCGTCACTCCACTGCCGTATCGGCCGCGCCCTGCGCGGGCTTGCTGAAGAAGTCTTCGACGCGATGCAGCGCGAGATACATCACAGGCGTGGAGAACAGCGTGAGGAGCTGGCTCACGATCAGGCCGCCGATGATCGCGATGCCCAGCGGATGCCGCAGCTCCGCGCCCATGCCGGTGCCGAACGCGAGCGGCAGGGCGCCGAACAGCGACGCCATCGTGGTCATCAGAATCGGCCGGAAGCGCAGCCCGGCGGCGCGGCGAATCGCCTCCACGGGCGCGAGCCGCTCATTGCGTTCGAGTTCGAGCGCGAAGTCGATCATCATGATCGCGTTCTTCATCACGATGCCGATCAGCAGCACGATGCCGATGAGGCCGATGATGTCGAACTGCGTGCCCGTGATGACGAGCGCCGCGAGTGCGCCGAGCGCGGCGGACGGCAGTGTCGAGAGGATCGTCACCGGGTGGATGAAGCTCTCGTAGAGGATGCCGAGCATCAGATACACCACGACGATCGCGGCGCCCACGAGAAAGGCCTCGTTCGCGAGCGAGGCCTGAAACGTGGCCGCCGAGCCTTCGAGCGAAGCCTGCACGGTGGGCGGCAGGCCGATGCGCGTTTCGGCGTCCTTCAGGTGCGAGAGCGCGGTGCCGAGCGTGTAGCCCGGTGCCAGGTTAAACGAAACATCGGCGTAGGGGAACTGGCCCTGGCGATTGATCGTCACCGGCACGGGCACGACCTTCATGGTCGCCATGGAGGCAAGCGGCGCCACGCCGCCCGAGGATGTGTCCACATAGAGGCCGTCGAGCAGATGCGCCACGCTGCTCGATGCATGGTCGGCGGCGAGCACGACGTGGTACTGGTTCAACTGCGTGTAGATGGTGGAGACCTGGCGCTGGCCGAACGCATCGTAGAGCACGTCGTCGATCGCCTGGGGCGTGATCCCGAGGCGCGAGGCCGTGTCGCGGTCGAAGGTCAACTGGATCTGGTTGCCCTCCTGCATGGACTGGCTTTGCACGTCGGCGAACGCGGGGTCCGCGCGCAGCGCCGCAATCAGCTTGCCGGTCCATTCATCGAGCACCGCCGGGTCGGTCGCCTGCAGGCCCACGCGGTAGCTCGTGGTGGAAATGGTGTCGTCGAGCGTGAGGTCCTGCACCGGATGCAGGAACAGCCGCATGCCCGCCTCGCTCGCGGTGGAGTCGGAGAGGCGGCGGATCACGGCGGCGCTGCTGTCGCGCTCGCCTTTGTCCTTCAGGTTGATGAGGATGGTGCCCTGGTTGAGCGTCGGGCTCGTCTGGTTGATGCCGATGAACGACGAAAGGCTCGCCACGGCCGGGTCCTTGAGGATCTGCGCGACCAGTTGCTCCTGCTTCTGCACCATGTAGGGAAACGAAATCCCGGGGGCTGCCTGCGAGATGCCTTCGATGAGGCCTGTGTCCTGCTCGGGAAAGAAGCCCTTGGGCATGAAAAAGAGAATCGCGAAGGTGAGCGCCGCCGTCGCCGCCACGGAAATCAGCGTGAGCACGCGATGCTCGAGCACCCAGCCGAGCCCCTGCACGTAGCGCGCGTTGATCTTGTCGAAGAAGTCGGCGCGATGCGCTTTCTCGTGCCCGGCGTCGTGCGGCTTGAACATGCGCGAGCACATCATCGGCGTGAGCGTGAGCGAGACGAACGCCGAGATCACGATGGCGATGGCGAGCGTGAGCGCGAATTCGCGAAACAGCCGGCCCACCACATCGCCCATGAAGAGCAGCGGAATCATCACGGCGATCAGCGATACGGAGAGCGAAACAATCGTGAAGCCGATCTGCTTCGCGCCCTTGAGCGCCGCTTCGAGCGGCGTCTCGCCCATCTCCAGGTGGCGCGTGATGTTCTCGATCATCACGATGGCGTCGTCCACCACGAAGCCCGTCGCCACCGTGAGCGACATCAGCGTGAGGTTGTTCAGCGAGAAGCCGAGCCCATAGGCCACGGCGAGCGTTCCGATCAGGGAGAGCGGCACCGTCACAGCCGGAATGATTGTGGCAGAGAGCTTGCGCAGGAAGATGAAGATCACCATCACCACGAGCGCGACGGCCACGCCCAGTTCATCCTCGACGTCCCTCACCGAGGCGCGGATCGTCTGCGTGCGGTCGGTCAGCACTTCCACCTTGACGGTGCCCGGCAGGCTCGCGCGCAGTTGCGGCAAGACCTTCTGCACGCGGTCCACCACGTCGATCACGTTTGCGCCAGGCTGTCGCTGGATGTTGAGCACGATGGAGGGTTTGTCGTTGGTCCACGCGGCCTGGCGTACGTCTTCTGCGCCGTTCACCGGATGTGCGACTTGCGAGAGGCGGATAGGCGCGCCGTTCTTGTAGGCGATCACGAGGTCCGTATAAGCGGCGGCGCTCTGCAGTTGATCGTTCGCGCCGATCGAGTACGACTGGTAGCGGCCGTCCAGGTTGCCTTTCGCCTGGTTCACGTTGGCGTCCGCGAGCGCGGTGCGCACGTCGTCGAGCGACATGCCGAGCGAATTCAGCGCGCCTGTGTTCGTCTCCACGCGCACGGCGGGGCGCTGGCCACCGCTGATCGTTACGAGCCCCACCCCCGAGATCTGCGAGATCTTCTGCGCGAGGCGCGTGTCGGCGAGATCCTCGATCTTCGTGAGCGGCAGCGTGTCGCTCGTGAGCGAGAGCGTGAGCACCGGCGCATCAGCGGGATTGACCTTGCTGTACACCGGCGGATAGGGCAGATTGGCGGGCAGATAGCTCGCCGACGCGTTGATCGCGGCCTGCACCTCCTGCTCGGCCACGTCGAGCGAGAGCGAAAGATCGAATTCGAGTGTGATGACGGAAACGCCATTCGAACTCGTGGAGTTCATCGTCTTCAGGCCCGCCATTTCGCCTAGCTGCACTTCTAACGGCGCGGTGATGGAGGAACTCACCACGTCGGGCGCGGCACCGGGGTACTGCGTGTAGACCTGAATGGTCGGGTAATCGACCTCGGGCAACGCGGAAACGGGCAGCAGGTGGTAGCCGAGGAGACCTGCGAGCAGCACCGCCACCATCAGGAGCGAAGTGGCGATCGGCCGCTCGATGAACGGGCGCGAGATGTTCATGGGCGCGCCTTGTTATTGCGTAGCTGACGAAGCCGACAACGCAGGCGACGCGGCTGAAACCACACGCACGACCGTGCCGTTGTCGAGCTTGTCCGCGCCGTCCGTGACCACGCGCTCGCCGGGCTTCACGCCGCCGCCAAGGATGGCCGTGTCGTCGCCGGTCACGGGGCCCGCCTTCACGTTGCGCAGCACGGCCTTGTTGCCCGCGCCCACCAGGAACACGAAGTCGCCGTTCGTGCCGTGCTGGATCGCCACCGTGGGGATAATCGGGTTCTGGTCGAGCGTGTCCGCCTGCATGCGGGCGTTCACGAACTGGTTCGGGAAAAGCGCGTCGCCCGCATGGTCGAACTGCGCGCGGACCTTGACCGTGCCCGTGGTCGTGTCGACCTGGTTGTCGAGCGCGAGCAGCGTGCCGGTGGCGAGCAGCTTGCGCTTGTCGCGGTCCCAGGCGAACACCTTCACCGGGCCGCGCGCCATTGCCGCGTGGATCTGGCCGAGGTAGTCCTCGGGCACCGCGAAGATCACGGTGGCGGGGTCGAGCTGCGCGATGACGGCCATGCCAGTCGTGCTCGTGGTTGTCACGTAGTTGCCCGGATCGACGAGGCGCAGGCCGATCACGCCATCCACGGGCGAGGTGATCGTGCAGTAGTCCACCTGCACCTGGAGGTTCCTGACGTTGCCGGTGTCGGCGGTGACGGTGCCTTCGTCCTGCTTGACGGTGGCGGCCTGCGTATCGAGCGTTTGCTGCGTGATCGAGCCGACCTTGATGAGCGTCTGGTAGCGCTTCAGGTTCAGGCGGTCGTTGGCGAGCGTCGCCTGGTCGTGCACGAGCGTGCCTTGCGCCTGCTGAAGCTGCGCTTCGAGCTCGCGTGAGTCGATGTGCGCGATCACCTGGCCTTTCTTGACGTGCTGGCCTTCCTGGAAGTTGACCGAATCGAGAATGCCGTTGACCTGGGTGATCAGCGTAACCGTGCGGATGGCCGTGACGGTGCCGAGCGCGTCGATATAAACGGGCACGTCGGCGAGCTTCACGGCAACGGCCGAAACAGGAATGCCGCGCGGCGCGGCCGCGGTGGTGGCGGCAGGACGCCGGCCATAAAAGAACCACGCTGCGACTGCAATGAGCAGCACCGCGACGGCCAGCGCCGCCCAGCTGATGTGTTGTCTTTTCATAACGCCTCGTTCAGGAGCCCGTGAGCGCGCTGCCATCGCCGGGCGGGTTTGAATCGGCCGATCTGAACCAGGCGGTGAGGCGCTAAACGCGCGTAGGGCCCAGCAAGGGTTATGCCAACGAGGGCCGGACGATGCGCTATGGGTTTGCGGCGCCTGCGTTTGCGCCGCGTCCGCCAGGTTGTCGCGAAAGCCAACAGTGGGTGTCGTGAATCAGGACAAAAAGGGGCGCCAACTCGTCCTCGCGTCTAGCTGATGACGCCGGTCTGGCCTGGCATGGCTTTCGCATCGGATAATGCCCCCGTCGCTTCTCACGACCCAACACCGGAAACTGGACCGATATGCTCCGATCCCTGCGTGGCCGGCTGATCCTGCTGCTCGTTCTGCTAGTGGGCGCGGCGCTGTCCACCGGCATCCTGATGGTTGGGCTCTTTCACCAGTCGGCGGCCGCGCAGCTAGGCCAGGCCGCCGCTGAGAACAGCCGCGCCTGCGACGCGATCGCAGCCTCGTACCGCGCGTTCAGTGCGGCTCACCCGGAAAAGCTCGCCACGCTCGATGCGCCGCTCGACACCAAAGCCGGCGACGTGCTGCGCGAGCGCCTGAGCGACCTGCTGGCGGTCTCGCTGCGCACGCGGCCCGGCGTGCAGGGCGGCGTCTGGAGCCGCGATGCGGGCTCGCTCGCCTATGCCTATCCGACCTACGTGGGCGCGGTGCAGCGCACGGACCCGCCCGCGGGCGAACTGCCGCGCATCCGTACGCTCAACGAGGCCGCGCTCGCGGGCGATCGCACGACGAGCATGCGCATCAGCGGCCAGTCGCAAACGCTGCTGCTTTCGGCGTGCCCGCTGCCCGGACCGATTCCGCACCTCACCGCCTGGACCATGAGCTGGACGCTCACGTTCGCGGGCCGCAGCTATCACCAGTTGATGGCGGGTCTCGGCGTACTGCTCGTCACTGTGCTCGCGGCGGCGGCGCTGCTCACGCATCTCACGGTCACGTGGTCGCGCCATGTCTCGCAGATCGAAAGCGCGCTCAACGCCTATGACGTGGCCGAACTGCCGGTGCTGCCCGCCACGCGCGAGCGCGAGCTCGACCGCATCGTGCTGGCGCTCAACGAGGCGGCGCTCAGGCTTTCCGCCGCGCGCGAGCGTGCCGATACGCTCGCGCGCCAGATGGCGAGCGCCGAACGCATGGCCGCGATCGGCCGCGTGGCGGCGGGCGTGGCACACGAGATCCGCAATCCGATCGCGGCCATGCGGCTGAAGGCGGAGAGCGCCGTGGCGGCGGGCCCCGAGCGCCAGCCCCAGGCGCTGCAGGTGATCCTCGGGCAGATCGAGCGCCTGGATGCGCTCGTGCGGCGCCTGCTGAGCATCACCGAGCACGACGAACCCCAGCGGGAGCAGGTCGCGGTTGGCCCGTTCCTCGACGCCTGCCTCGCTCAGCACGTGGAGATGGCGTCGGCAAAGCAGGTTACGATGACACGTACGGGCGACTTGCAAGAGGCCCGCTTCGATCCCGACCAGATGCAGCGCGCACTCGACAACCTGATCCTCAACGCGATTCACGCTGCGCCCGCCGGCAGCCGTATCGAAGTCGCCGCGCGCAATACGCCGGAAGGCGCCGTGTTCTCCGTGCGCGACGAAGGCGCCGGGCCGCCCGCCGCGATCCTCGATCACCTGTTCGAGCCGTTCGTGACCGGACGCCCTGACGGCACGGGCCTCGGCCTCTCGATCGTGCGCGAAGTGGCGGTGGCGCACGGCGGCGTGGCGCGCCTGGGAGACACCAGCGGCGGCGCGGGCGCAACGACTTTTGAAATGGTGCTGCCATGGCGCACATCCTGATCGTCGACGACGACGAGACCATGCGGGACGCGCTCGCCGAAGTCGTGCGCGACCTTGGCCACAGCGTGTGCCTCGCCGCCAACGGCACGCTCGCGCTCGAGATGGTCGAGCGCGAGCGCGTGAGCGCGATGTTCCTCGACCTGCGCATGCCCGGCATCGACGGGCTCGAGGTGCTGCGCCGCCTGCGCGAGCGTCCCGCCGCGCCCGCTGTGGCCGTGCTGACCGCGCACGCCACGGCCTCCAACACGATCGAGGCGATGCGGCTCGGCGCCTTCGATCACCTCACCAAGCCGATAGGGCGCAACGACCTCGCGCAGGTGCTCGAGCGCATGCTGGCCAGCATCGTCGAGGCGCAGCCGCATGCGGCGAACGTGGAGCCCGAGGCGCTGATCGGTTCGAGCGACGCGATGCGCACGGTGCAAAAGACCATCGGCGTGCTGGCCGATAGCGACGCCACCGTGCTCGTTACGGGCGAAACAGGCACGGGCAAGGAAGTGGTGGCGCGCGCGATTCACGAACACGGGCTGCACAATCGCGGGCCGTTCGTCGCCGTGAACTGCGCGGCGATCCCCCCCGATCTTCTGGAGAGCGAACTGTTCGGCCACGTGCGAGGCGCATTTACCGGTGCGAGCGCGGACCGCGATGGCGCGTTTCGCCAGGCCGGGAACGGCACGCTCTTTCTCGACGAAATCGGTGACATGGGCATGGCGATGCAGGCCAAGATTCTGCGCGCATTGCAGGAACGCGTGGTGACGCCCGTGGGTGGCCGGCCCGTGCCCGTGCAGGTGCGCGTGATCGCCGCCACGCACCGCGACCTCATGCGCGGCGTGCGCGAGGGCAGTTTTCGCGAGGACCTGTATTACCGGCTGCACGTCGTGCCGATCCACCTGCCGCCACTATCCGCGCGCATTTCCGACATCGTGCCACTCGCGGAGCATTTCCTCGCCCGCGCGGGCACGCGCAAGCATCTTTCCGCTGACGCCGCGGCGCATTTGATCCGCTATGGGTGGCCCGGCAATGTGCGGGAGTTGAAGAACGCCATGGAGCGCGTTGCAGTGATGGTGCGCGGCGAGTATGTGCATGCCACCGACCTCGCGTTTCTCGAAGGCGAGCGCTCGAGCGCCGACGCTGTGTTCGACTGGCCCGACGAAGACCTGCCTTCCGCGCTCGCGCGCCTGGAGGAAATGCTCATCCGGCGCGCGCTCAGGCACAGCAACAACAACCGCACCGACGCGGCGCGGCGGCTGAACGTCAATCGCCAGCTGCTGTATGCGAAGCTCAAGCGCTATGGGATCGAAGTGGCGGACGAAAAAAATATCGAGGGCAGAGAGGGGGAATAATTCATCTGTATTCCGAATCATTCATGGATGCCGAATAGCGGGGTTGGGTCGCCAGGCGCACGCTGGCCGAACTGGCGCAGCAGTTCGATGCGCATCCGAACCAGATCACGGAATGGAAACGGCAGTTGCAGGAGCGCGCGTCCCTCGGTAGCAAATTCCCCACGTTTATCAGTATTTGCCCTGGGTGCTCCTTCGAAATGGTATCGTTACCATTGCTGCTTATGATAACGCTACCATTCCGAAGGAGCACTGGTGTCCTCTTCCCGTAAAAAGCCTGAAGAGTTGCGCAGTTACCGCTGGTACGGCGTCAACGATCTCCGTTCGTTTGGCCATCGCTCGCGCACCGCGCAGATGGGCTATCACTCGTCCGAATACATGGGCAAGCCGGTGATCGCCGTGATCAACACGTGGAGCGAGATCAACTCGTGCCACACGCACTTCAAGCAACGCGTGGAAGAAGTGAAGCGCGGTATCTGGCAGGCAGGCGGCTTTCCCGTCGAAATGCCGGTTTCCACGCTCGCGGAGCCGTTCCAGAAGCCGACCACGATGCTCTATCGCAATCTGCTGGCGATGGAAACGGAGGAGGTGCTGAAGTCCTATCCGTTCGACGGCTGCGTGCTGATGGGCGGTTGCGACAAGACCACGCCCGGCTTGCTGATGGGGGCGATCAGCATGAACCTGCCGGCCATCTATCTGCCCGCCGGCCCGATGCTGCGCGGCAACTGGAACGGCCGCACGCTCGGCAGCGGTTCGGACACCTGGAAATACTGGGCCGAGCTGCGAGCGGGCAAGATCACCGAAGACGAGTGGAAAGGCATCGAAAGCGGCATCGCGCGCTCGCCGGGTCATTGCATGACGATGGGCACGGCCTCGACCATGACGAGCGCGACTGAAGCGCTCGGCCTCACGCTGCCCGGCTTTTCGTCGATTCCGGCCGCCGATTCGCGTCACGCGCAGTTCGCCGCGCTCACGGGCCAGCGCATCGTGGAGATGGTGTGGACCGACCAGAAGCCGTCGGACATTCTCACCGCAAAGTCCTTCGACAACGCAGTGACCACGGTGCTCGCAATGTCGGGTTCGACCAATGCGATCGTGCATCTCGTGGCCGTCGCGCGCCGGGCGGGCATCAATCTGACCACCGCACGCTTCGACGAACTTGCGCGCATCACGCCGGTGCTCGGCAACATTCGGCCAGCGGGGCAGTACCTGATGGAAGACTTCTATTACGCGGGCGGCCTGCGCGCGCTGCTTGTCGAATTGGGCGAACTGATCGACGGCACGCAGGCGACGGTCAACGGCAGGACGCTCGGCGAGAACATCGCGGGCGCCGAAATCTATAACGACGACGTGATTCGCTCGCGCGCGAATCCGCTCGTCGCGCGCGACGGGCTCGCCGTGCTCACGGGTAATCTCGCGCCGGACGGCGCGGTCATCAAGCCTGCCGCGATGGAGCCGCATCTGCGCAAGCATCGCGGGCCGGCGGTCGTGTTCAAGGACTATGGCGACATGGCTGCGCGCATCGACCGCGACGATCTCCAGGTGAGCGCCGACTCCGTGATCGTGCTCCAGCATGCCGGCCCGGTCGGCGCGCCGGGCATGCCGGAGTGGGGCCAGTTGCCGATTCCGCAGAAACTGCTGAAAGAGGGCGTGCGCGACATGCTGCGGATTTCCGACGCGCGCATGAGCGGCACGAGCTACGGCGCGTGCGTGCTGCACGTGGCGCCCGAATCGTTCGTGGGCGGTCCGCTCGCGCTCGTGAAGGACGGCGACATCGTCGAACTCGACGTCGACGCGCGCCGTCTGCATCTGCATGTGAGCGACGAAGAACTCGCCGCGCGCAAGGCCGCGTGGGTGCCGCCGAAGCGGCCGTTCGAGCGTGGCTTCGGCGTCATGCATCAGATGCACGTGACGCAGGCGAACAAGGGCTGCGATTTCGACTTCCTCGAAACTCCTTCCACCTGCGCCTCGCAAGATGCCGCGCCGGAGCCGGCGCAAAGCACCGAACCAGAAATTCACTAATAGCCTTCAGCACACTATCGAACGATCATGACCGCATCGAACCAGACAGTCAGCGACGCCGCGCTCGAACAACTGCGCCACGTCAGTACCGCGACGCTCACCACGCAACTCTTCAAGCGCGGCCTGCGCAATGTGTTTCTTCAAGGCGTGGCGCCGCTCGTGAAGCCCGTGCCGGGCGCGCCGAATCTCGTTGGCCCGGCGTTTACGCTACGCAATATCCCCGCGCGCGAAGACCTCGATCATGTGGGTGTGTTTCAGAATCCCGATCATCCGCAGCGCAAGGCCGTGGAAACCGCGCCCGCGGGCAGCGTGCTCGTGCAGGATTGTCGCGGCGAGCAGAGCGTGGCGTCGGTGGGTTCGATCCTGGCCCTGCGGCTGGCGAAGCGCGGCGTAGCGGGCATGGTGTCCGACGGGCCGGTGCGTGACAGCGGCACGATCCCGGCACTCGGTCTGCCGCTCTGGTGCACGGGCGCGAGCGCACCGCTCAACCTCGCGAAGCACCACGCCGTGGACATCGACGTGCCGATCGCGTGCGGCGGCGTGCCTGTGTATCCGGGCGATATCGTCGTTGCCGATGTCGATGGCGTGGTGATCGTGCCGCGCGAAATGGCCGAAGAAGTGGCGCGCGATGCCACCGAGCAGGAGTTAATGGAGGTGTTCATCACGCAGCGCATTGACGAAGGGCGCCCGCTACGCGGCACCTATCCGCCAAACGAGGAAACGCTCGCGGCGTATCGCGAGTGGCGCACAGGTGCCGCGCAGCAAACAAAGTAACGCGCACGGACGATTTCAAATAAACAGAAAGCCCGCTCCTCATGCAGGCTCAGGAGACTCAGTGAACAATGTCAATGTCGCAGCGATCGACGAGCCGCGTCTGATCAATCGCATGGGCTGGCGGCTGATGCCGCTGCTAGGCGTGCTCTATCTGGTCGCGTATATCGACCGCTCCAACATCAGCTTCGCGAAGCTGCAAATGCTTGGCAGCCTTGGGCTCTCGGAGGTGGCGTATGGCCTTGGCGCGTCACTGTTCTTCATCGGCTATCTGATCTTCGAGATTCCGAGCAACGTGCTGCTGCACAAATACGGTGCGCCACGCTGGATGGCGCGCATCATGCTCACATGGGGCGTGGTGACGATCCTGCTTGCCTTTACGCGCAACGCCACGATGTTTTACATCCTGCGATTTTTGCTGGGCGCGTCGGAAGCGGGGCTTTATCCCGGCGTGATCTATTACCTCACGCTGTGGTTTCCCCAGCGCCATCGCGTGCGCATGCTCGGTTACTTCACGGTGGGCAGCAGCCTCGGCAACATGATCGGCGCGCCGATCTGCGGTTATTTGCTCGACAAGGGCGGCTTGCTCGGTCTGCAAGGCTGGCAGCTCGTATTCGTGGTCACGGGTATTCCCTCTGTATTGCTAACTTTTGTCGTTATATTTCTGTTGCCGAAATCGCCGCAGCAGGCAAGCTTTCTCGCCGATGACGAAAAACGCTGGCTCGCGCACACGCTTGACGCCGAAAGTGGCCAGGCGCGCGCTGCCGCGCGTCACGGTTCATTCCTGAGCGTGCTCACCGAGCCACGCGTGCTCGGCATGGCGTTCTACTACATGATGCTGTCGATTTCCGTATACGGCGTGAGCTACTGGCTGCCGACGCTCGTGAAAGGCTTCGGCGTGAGCAACACGACCAATGGTCTGCTCAACATCATTCCGTGGCTGCTGGCGACAATCGTGCTAGCCACGTTGCCCTCGCGGCTGCGCAAGGGCAATCGCGCAACCATGGCGATGCTGGTGTCGTCGCTGCTGGGCATGGTGTTCTTTCTCTCGTCGGTGTTCCTCCCCGGCCATGCATGGCGCTTCGCGGCGCTGTGCTTTGGCGCGCCGTGCCTGTATCTGCTAATCCCATGCTTCTGGACGATCCCGTCGAAATTCCTGTACGGCGCGCGCGCCGCGGCCGGTATTGCGGCGATCAATTCGCTCGGCAATATCGGCGGCTTCATCGCGCAGAATCTCGTGCCCTTCGTCAAGCAGGTCACGGGCAGCACGCGTGCGCCGATGCTCGTGCCGGCCTGCTGCATGGTGATCTTCGCGATCGTGACGACGCTGATCCTGCGCCGTGGCAGGCGCGAACCGCTGGTCATCGACGATTCGGCCGTGCCGCACAATGCGCGTTGATACGCACTAACGCGCTTGCGGTCCTGACTCGCACGCATCGTAGTAGAAAAACCGCATATTGGCTGCACCGATGCGGTTTCTACACGCAGAAATGATAACGCTACCATCGTGGCCCTCTACAGTTTGGAGACAGCCGCCTGATTTATCCCCTGGAGATACGAAGTGAACTACATTCGCATGATTCCCGTTGGTCTGTTGGGTTTTGCCCCTGCCGGGGCGGTGCACGCGCAAAGCACGGTCACGTTATTCGGCGTGGCTATCGGGGCTCGGCGCACTTCAACAACGCCGAAATCAACCTGCAATACCGGTTCACACCCGCCTTTAGCTTGCAGGACGGAGAGCTCACACGTTAAGCGTTGAAAATAAGCGCTGAAAGGGACGAAGGCCGGAACAGGCCGATTCGCTACAATGGCGGCTCAGGCCTTCTCCCTCGTAC
>JAITTX010000203.1 GCA_031286755.1 Paraburkholderia sp. | reverse complement strand
CCTGACGGGCGATCTCACCGGTTTCGAGGCGCACATTGTGCTGGCCCCATTTGAATTCCTTCACGACTTTATTGAACATGGTCATGGTCACTCACTCCTTACTCATTTGTTATGCGCCGCCCGCACACGCGGGCGACACGGCAAGACAGAATCCGGCACCGCGCAGGTAGAGGAGTGTTATGCCATTCCAGCGAATCGCGCGGATGCGACGCTGGCGCTCACGCACGTGACTCGTTGTCGCGCACGACGCGATGGAATGACACAAAGCTCTGCCCCGAGGCCCGGCCCTGCTGCTTTTACTGCATGTTTGCTGCTTCGTACCACTACCCGGCACGCATCGCATGAAGCGTACCGTTCAAAAACAAAATGCCTGCATCAGTGGAACTGACACAGGCATCTTTCTGCAAGACCTTGCGATTACTTGCGCAGACCCAGCTTCTCGATCAGTGCGCGGTAACGATCTGCGTCCTTGCCCTTCAGGTAGTCGAGCAGCTTGCGGCGGCGGCTCACCATGCGCAGCAGACCGCGGCGGCTGTGGTGGTCCTTCTGGTGCGACTTGAAGTGGCCGGTCAGTTCGTTGATACGCGACGTCAGGAGTGCAACCTGAACTTCGGGCGAACCCGTATCACCGGTGCCACGCGCGAATTGCGCGACGATGTCGGACTTCTTGATATCTGCTACGGACATTTGCTTTTCCTTTGAAACAAACGAGCGGTCACGGAAGAATGGCCGTGCCGTGGTTGGTTGTTGCTGACTTGCCGTGGATCACGACAAGGCGCGTATTGTAGCACAAGCCAGATTCGCCGCGAGCCCGGCCTGTGCGGTGCCGCTTCGCAGATGGCGCCTGCGGGAAGCAGCCCTTGCGCCATCCGGGCCACGGCCCGCCCCTGCTCATGGCCGCTTCATCTTGCAGACCGTCTCCGGCACCGTGTGCTCCGCCGGCAGTGCCAGCACCGTGCGAAAGCCATAGCCCGAGCCTTCGTTGTCATAGCGCACGCCGGGCGCGCCCTGCTTGTCCATCTGCATCACGTAAAGGGGCTGGATCACCTGATGATCCTCGGCACGCATCCACATCGGATGAAAGCTGCTTTCGTCGCCCTTGAAGCGCATCCCCTCCAGCGCCTTCGCGACCGCCTCCGGCTGCGCCGAGCCGGCCTTCGTCATGGCCTGGGCGAGCATCTCGACGAGCATCGACATCCGCAGCACCGGATAGTCGTCCTGTGCCGCCGGGTAGCGAGCCCGGAACGCGGCGTACCAGGCATCGGAGGCCGCGCCACCGGCATTCGGATGCCAGTCGGCCACGGCGATCACGCGCTTGACGCCCGCCTCGCCCAGCGCCGCGGGCGCGCCAAGACTGTTGCCGTAAAAGGTGTAAAACCTGGTGTCGAGGCCCTGCTCGCGCGCAGCCTTCACGAGCAACGTGAGATCGCTGCCCCAGTTGCCGGTGATGACGGCGTCCGCGCCTGCCGCGCGAATCTTCGCGACATAAGGCGCGAAATCCTTCACCCGGCCAATCGGATGAAACTCGTCTCCCACCACGGCAATGTCCGGGCGCTGCTTCGCCAGCGCAGCGCGCGCGAGCTTGCTCACGTCGTGCCCGAAGCTGTAGTCCTGATTCAGCAGGTAGACCTTCTTGACCGCTTTGTCGGCGGCAATCACGTCCGCGAGCGCGTCCATGCGCATGCCCGCGTGCGCATCGAAACGGAAATGCCAGAAGCTGCAGTTCGCGTTGGTGAGCGCGGGATCGTCCGCCGAATAGTTGAGGAACAGTTCGCGGTTCTCCGGCTCGCGCGCATTCTGGCGGTCGATGGCCGCCACGAGCGCCGCCGCCACCGCCGAGCTGTTGCCTTGCAGGATGAAGCCGATGTGGCGGTCCGCCGCCGCGCGCAGTTGCATCAGCGCCGCCTCGGTGCTGCCCTTGCTGTCGAGCACCACCAGTTCGAGCGGATGACGCCCATCTGCCAGCGCGACGCCGCCGCGCGCGTTCACGCGCTCCACGCCGAAACGCAGGTTGCGCTCGACGGCCGCCCCCGCGTCGGCGAACGGTCCGGACATGCCCTCGATCAGCGCGAGCTGGATCGGCTTGCCCGCTGGCGCTGGCGCGCTGGCCGCGCGAGCGCCTGCCGTCAGCAGAGCCGCGCTCGCCCCTATCGCCGCCAGCAGGGCCGCCGCGCGCGTGCGGCGTGCCTTAATGGATGCACTCGTGGATGCCCTCGTGGGTGCCGTCATACGCTCTTCCCTCTTCCTGTATGAGCCTCGTCGTGAAGCGCGGATCATAGGACGCGCATGCGCACGGCGGCAAGCCATCGCGATCCCGACGTGTCAAAATAACGGTTCCAGAAAGGGTTCCAGACAGTTCGAACCCGGGTTTGAATCCGCACGGCGTCCATCGCAAACGTGCCATCGGGGGGACTTCATGCTCAAGTGTCTTTCATCCGCCATCGCGGCGCGCCTGCCGCGCGCCACGCGCCGTGCGCTCGTCGCCAGCATGGGCGCCCTCGCGCTCGCCGGCTGCGTGCAGCCGTGGCAGCAATTCCACGCGGGCGACGACGCCCAGGCCGTGATCGCCCGCTTCGGCCAGCCCGGCGAAGTCTACGACCTGCCCAACGGCGGCAAGCGCCTGATGTGGCCCACCCAGCCGATGGGCGAAACCACCGTTGCCGCCGACATCGACTCCAGCGGCAAGGTCGTCAGCGTGCGCCAGGTGCTGCAGCCCAACGAATTCTATAAGGCCGAGATCGGCAAATGGACGCGCACGGACGTGCTCGTGAACTTCGGCCGCCCGGAAGAAACCGCCTACTTCCCGCTGATGAAGCGCGAGGCCTGGACCTATCGCTACCTCGAAGACGGCGTCTGGTACATGCTCTACAGCTTCTATTTCGACGACCAGGGCATCCTGCGCCTCACGCAAAAGACGCCCGATCCGCTGCACGACCCCGACCGGCGCAGCATGTTCTGAGCGATGCCCCTGCGTCCGGGCGTGCCGCCAGCCGGACAAAACAAGACAAAGCCCCCGCGCTCTTGCGAGCACGGGGGCTTTTCATATCAGCCGCAGTTAAAACCGTAGCCAGCCGCGTTCAGAGCAATGCACAGCGGGGCGCCGCGCCCCGCCGCCGCTCACGAGCGCTGCGGATTGAGCTTGTCGCCCGAGTAGAGCTTGTTGAGCGCCGAGATATAGGCCTTCGCCGAAGCCGCAACGATATCCGGATCCGTGCCCACGCCGTTGACGATGCGCCCGGCCTTCGACAGACGCACCGTCACTTCGCCCTGCGCCTGGGTGCCCGTCGTGATGGCGTTCACCGAATACAGCAGCAGCTCCGAGCCGCTGCCGACTTCGGTTTCGATGGCGTTGAGCGTGGCGTCCACCGGGCCGTTGCCCGCCGCTTCGCCGGTCACTTCCTTGCCGTCGGCCGAGAACACGACGCGTGCGTGCGGACGCTCGCCCGTCTCCGAGTGCTGCGCGAGCGAGACGAACTTGAAGTGCTCCTTCTCCTGCGATTCCGCCGATTCTTCCGTGACGATCGCGATGATGTCTTCGTCGAAGATTTCAGCCTTGCGGTCGGCCAGTTCCTTGAAGCGCGCGAACGCGTTGTTGAGTTCGGCCTCGCTGTCGAGCGCGATGCCGAGTTCCTGCAGGCGCTGCTTGAACGCGTTGCGGCCCGAGAGCTTGCCGAGCACGATCTTGTTCGCGGTCCAGCCCACGTCTTCCGCGCGCATGATCTCGTAGGTGTCGCGCGCTTTGAGCACGCCGTCCTGGTGGATGCCCGAGGCATGCGCGAACGCGTTCGCGCCCACCACCGCCTTGTTCGGCTGCACGACGAAGCCGGTGATCTGCGAGACGAGCTTCGAGGCCGGCACGATCTGCGAGGTGTCGATGCCGAGGTCGAGGCCGAAATAGTCCTTGCGCGTCTTCACGGCCATGACGATTTCTTCGAGCGAGGTATTGCCCGCACGCTCGCCCAGACCGTTGATGGTGCATTCCACCTGGCGCGCGCCGCCGATCTGCACGCCGGCGAGCGAGTTCGCGACGGCCATGCCCAGGTCGTTATGGCAGTGCACCGAGAACACGGCCTTGTCCGAATTCGGAATGCGCTCGCGCAGCGTCTTCACGAGGTTGCCGTAGAGCTCGGGAATGCCGTAGCCCACGGTGTCCGCGATGTTGATCGTGGTCGCGCCTTCGTTGATGACGGTTTCGAGCACGCGGCACAGGAAATCCATGTCCGAGCGGCTGCCGTCTTCGGGCGAGAACTCCACGTCGTTCGTGAACTTGCGGGCGAAGCGCACGGCAAGCTTCGCCTGCTCGAGCACCTGCTCGGGCGACATACGCAGCTTTTTCTCCATGTGCAGCGCCGAAGTGGCGATGAACGTGTGGATGCGGAAATGGTCGGCGGGCTTGAGCGCGTCGGCGGCGCGCTGGATGTCCTTGTCGTTCGCGCGGGCAAGCGAGCAGATCGTGCTGTCCTTCACCATGCCGGCGATCGTCTGGATCGCGTCGAAGTCGCCGTTCGAGCTGGCCGCGAAGCCCGCTTCGATGACGTCGACCTTCATGCGTTCGAGTTGCTTCGCGATGCGGATCTTCTCTTCTTTCGTCATCGACGCACCGGGCGATTGCTCGCCGTCACGCAACGTCGTATCGAAAATGATGAGCTTGTCTGCTGCCATTTCGGGTCTCCAGGGGGACTTGTTCAGTGTCTAAAACGGATTTTGGGTGTTCGCGCCACCGTTGGCGACGCTGACAATGAACGAAGCAGACGGAGGGCGAGCGAGATCAGCGCGGCAGGCGCGCTAGCGCTAGCGTGCTTAGTCGCGCGCCGGCTTGAAGGGAGAAGAAGGGGAACTGGATGGTGTCCATCCCGCCGACTATAGCCGGAATCCGCCAATAGCGCAATTGGTGAGGGCCTGTGAGGACGACCGGCAAAAATAAAAAGGGCCGCGCCAATTGCGCAGCCCTTCTTGCGTTTTCTGCCTTTACCGGACTTGGGCGCCTACCGCTCGCGCGGCAACGAGCGCGCCGGGTTCGTGCGCCCGCGAATACCCTGCCAGGCCCAGAACACGTAACCCGAAAGGCCATAGAGCACGAACAGGCCGAACAGCATCAACGGCGGATCAGACGACACGAGCACGAACGCCACCACCACGAGCAGCGTGGCCGCGAATGGGACGCGATGCCGCACATCGAGCGCCTTGCCGCTATAAAACGGCGCGTTCGAGACCATCGTCACACCCGCGTAAATCGTCAGCACGAAGGCGGTCCAGGGCAGCCACGAAAGCTTCACGGGCACGCGGTTGTCGGTGGCGAGCCAGACGAAGCCGGCGATCAGCGCCGCCGCGGCCGGGCTCGGCAGGCCCTGGAAGAAGCGCTTGTCCACCACGGCGATGTTGGTATTGAAGCGCGCGAGACGCAGCGCGGCGCCCGAGCAGTAGACGAAAGCCGCAAGCCAGCCCCAGCGCCCGAGGTCCTTGAGCACCCACTCGTACATCACGAGCGCGGGCGCGACGCCAAACGAGACCATGTCCGAAAGGCTGTCGAACTGCTCGCCGAACGCACTCTGCGAGTGCGTCATGCGAGCGACGCGCCCGTCCATGCCGTCGAGCACCATCGCCACGAAAATGGCGATAGCCGCCACTTCGAAGCGCACGTTCATGGCCTGCACGACCGCGAAAAAACCGCAGAACAGCGCCGCGGTGGTGAACGCATTGGGCAGCAGATAGATACCGCGCTTTTTCAGGAACTCCTGGCGCGCCGCGCGACGGCTCGCGGCGACGCCCATGGTGTCCTGAACCGCCGCCTTGTTGCGGCGGAATGGGCGCGGCAACGGCGCGCCGGCGGAATTGCGGGGTCGACGCGGTTTGAGTCCGGCCATCGCTGCCCTCCTTATGCGGATTGCGTGGGCAATTCGGCGAGGATCGTCGACGAGGCGGACACCTTTTCGCCGATCGACACACGCGGGCGGCTGCCCACTGGCAAATAGACGTCCACACGCGAGCCAAAGCGGATGAAGCCGTAGCGCTGGCCGCGCGAGAGCGGCTCGCCGGCGCGCACGTAGCACAGAATACGGCGTGCGATGAGGCCCGCGATCTGCACCGAGGTGACGGCCGTGCCGTCGGCCATCGTGAGCACGACGGCATTGCGCTCGTTCTCGGTCGAGGCCTTGTCGATGGCGGCGTTCAGGTACGCGCCCGGGAAATATTCGACCTTGGCGACGGCGCCGTCCACGGGCGAGCGCTGCGAGTGCACGTTGAACACGTTCATGAACACGCTGATCTTGAGCGCTTCACGGTTGGCATACGGGTCGTGCGCGGTTTCGACCGCAACGATGCGGCCGTCGGCCGGGCACAGCACGGCGTTGGCCTGGGTGGGAATCGGGCGCGGCGGATCGCGGAAGAACTGGACGACGAAGATCAGGATCAGCCAGAACGGCCATGCGAGTCCGAAGCCTGCGACCGCATGGATCAGGAGCGCGACGACGGCCGCAATGGCGATGAATGGCCAGCCTTCGCGCGCGATGATCGGATGAGGGTAATTCATGGTGGCTTCGCTGTTATTTTAAAAACAGTAGGATAGCAAAAGCCGCCCAGGGTTCATCCCACCTGGGCGGCTTTCTTTGATACTGCGGTGCCTGCGACGGGACAACCCCGTACGCACGGCCAGAACGGCACCGTCAGATTTAGTTCTTCGACTGGTCGACGAGCTTGTTCGCGGCGATCCACGGCATCATCGCGCGCAGCTTCGCACCAACCACTTCGATCTGGTGCTCGGCGCCCAGGCGGCGGCGCGATTGCAGCGTCGGTGCGCCGGCCTTGTTTTCCAGGATGAAGCTCTTGGCGTATTCGCCGGTCTGGATGTCCTTCAGGACTTCCTTCATGACCTTCTTCGTCTCCGCCGTGATGACGCGCGGGCCCGTCACGTACTCACCGTACTCGGCGTTGTTCGAGATCGAGTAGTTCATGTTGGCGATGCCGCCTTCGTAGATCAGGTCGACAATCAGCTTCAGCTCGTGCAGGCACTCGAAGTACGCCATTTCCGGCGCGTAGCCTGCTTCGACCAGCGTTTCGAAACCAGCCTTGATGAGGTCGACCGTACCGCCGCACAGCACGGCTTGCTCGCCGAACAGGTCGGTTTCGGTTTCTTCGCGGAAGTTCGTTTCGATGATGCCGGCACGGCCGCCGCCGTTCGCTGCCGCGTACGACAGGGCGATGTCACGCGCTGCGCCCGACTTGTCCTGGTGGACAGCGATCAGGTGGGGCACGCCGCCGCCTTGCGAGTAGGTGCCGCGCACCGTGTGGCCCGGCGCCTTCGG
>JAITTX010000133.1 GCA_031286755.1 Paraburkholderia sp. | reverse complement strand
TAAGTGCTTGATCTTACTGGGGTGGCTGATGGGACTCGAACCCACGACAACAGGAATCACAATCCTGGACTCTACCAACTGAGCTACAGCCACCGTTGTTACTGCTTTCTCGCTGGCGCTGCTTCGTGAGCGGCGCCAATCAAGAAGCAGGATTATATACACGGGAGAGAGATCTTGCCTAGCCCCTTTATTCAAATATTTCAGAAGGAACCCCGGCCGACGACTCCAACGGGGCGCGCAGGTGCGCGCGCGCTTCCTCGAAGATCGCGAGATCGCCCTTCGCGAGCTTGCGGCTGTCCGAGAGCACGCGACGCCATCCGCGCGCGCCGGCTTCGCCGCGATACAGCCCCAGTGCGTGACGCGTGATCGCGCCCAGGTACGTGCCGCGCGCCATTTCGCCCGCGCAGTACTCCAGCAGCCTCGCTTCGACTTCGTCGCGCGTGGGCGCCGGCTCGCTTGCGCCATAAAAGCGCGCATCGACATCGGCCAGCACGTAAGGGTTGTGATAAGCCTCGCGCCCGAGCATCACGCCGTCGACGTGCTCGAGATGGCTAGCCACCTCGTCGAGCGTCTTGATGCCGCCGTTGATGATGATCTCGAGCTGCGGAAAATCGCGCTTGAGCTGCCAGGCGTACTCGTACTTGAGCGGCGGGATCTCGCGGTTTTCCTTCGGGCTCAGGCCTTTCAGGATGGCGTTGCGCGCGTGGACGATGAAAACCGTGCAGCCCGCGTCCGCGATGGTGCCGACGAAATCGCGCACGAATGCGTAGTCCTCGACCGTATCCACGCCGATGCGGTGCTTGACCGTCACCGGAATCGAGACTGCGTCGCGCATCGCCTTCACGCAGTCGGCCACGAGCTGCGGCTCGTTCATCAGGCACGCGCCAAACGCGCCGCGCTGGACACGCTCGGACGGGCAGCCGCAATTCAGGTTGATCTCGTCGTAGCCCCATTGCTCGCCGAGTCTGGCCGAGCGGGCGAGGTCGTCCGGTTCGCTGCCGCCCAGTTGCAGGGCGACGGGCGCTTCGTCGGGCGTGAACGCGAGATGGCGCGGCACGTCGCCGTGGAGCAGGGCGCCCGTCGTCACCATCTCCGTATACAGCCACGTGTGCCGGGAGATGAAACGGTGCAGCGAGCGGCAGTGGCGGTCGGTCCAATCCATCATGGGCGCGACTGAGACGCGGCGGGGACTGGCGATACGGTTGGCAGACATGGCGAATCGGTGCGCGAGAGGCGCGGCAGGCGTGGATCAACCTTCTATTTTATCGCAAGCAGCCCAATGGATTCTGGGCGATTTTGCACTGCGGCATAGCAGCAGCGTGCTCGAGGCCATATATGTAATGGCTTGCGGGGAGCGCCCCCGTTCGTCTGATAGAGAGAAAAACCCTTCGGGCGTTATGTAATCCATGCCCTGAGTTGTGCGTCGTGCCAGAAATTTCAGGGCGGCTTTTAGGGTCTGTTCGTCGCTCAAGCACGCCAGGACTGGCAGACGCGATTGTTCCCGGCGTTGGAATAGTAAATTCGGATTATCGTGATTATTTTCTGATAGTAGGTGTATACACTGAGCTTCATTGACGCGGCTCATGGGCACTGACCTCCCAGGCGCGGCGCCATTCCCGAACCGCAATCGCACCTGATATTGGAGTCCACCATGAAGACCAAACTGATCGCAGCGCTGCTGGTCGCAGCTTCCGCTTCTATTGCCGCTCCGGCGTTCGCCAGCGGTTATGGCCCGGCACCGTTCTATCGTCCGGACGTTGGCGCACCGGCTTCGCAACAAGGCCAGAGCGCCCAGACCGTGACGGCCGAGCGCGCCCAGCAGCAAGGCGTCGATTCGTCGTACGGCGGTGTGGCGAATGTGGCGACCCAGTCGGGCAGCCGCAGCACGCAAACGCCGCGTGCGCAGCAAGTGTTCTTCGGCCAGTAAGCTTTTCGCTGTCTGAAACACCGCCCGCCAGCCGGGCGGCCCGAACGCCGGGTGTCCTCAGGACCCCGGCGTTTTGCTTTGCATGCTCGCGATGCGGATGAAGCGGGGCGGGCAGGCCGTACTCAAGACGCGGCTCGTACGCGCTGGTCGATCGCCTCGCGCATGCGATCGAATGCGGCGTCGAACGCGTTGTCCTGGGTGGGGAAGCGTCCGGCGGCTACCCCGTCGATGGGCACATTGGCGTGCGTGCTGTCGGTGAGGCTGTGGATCGTCTGGGTCGCAACGAAGTAGCCGGCCGCATGCTCGCCGTCCACGCCGGCTGTCATGTCAAAGCCCATGTATTCATAGCTGCGGCGGTTTTCCATGTCGGGTTCTCCTCTGGCGTTCCGCTGATTCTGGCACGACTCGCCGGCATGGTTCGCTGGCATGGCGCACGGGGCCGGCACCGCCTGCTGCACGGTCGCGTTCGCCTCGGCCGTGCGGCACGCTGTACTAACATGATTCGAGTGGAGTGCGCATCGCGCCTGATGCGGTGCGCGCGCCCAACGCCAGGTCGTTGCTGGCTAACCAGGAGGTGAACAATGAAGAAACGCATGTTGTTTCTCGCCGTGCTGGCGCTTCCGGCAGTGCTTGCGTCGGCGCCTTCCTTCGCGCAGCAGCCGCCCCGTCCGGGGCAGAACGCGTATCATGGCGGCCCGCCGCCAGATCGCCCGCCGGCCGACATGACGGCGCCGCAATGGCACAAGGGCGACCGGGTCGCGCCCGAGTTCCGCGACCGTCAATATGTGATCGACGACTGGCGCGAATATCATCTGCAGGCGCCGCCGCGCGGCCATCACTGGGTTGGGGTGGGCGGCCAGTACTATCTGGTGCGCAATTCGAACTGGGCCGTGGAGCGCGTCGGGCCATAACGATGTTTGACGCGGTGCTCGAGACGGCGGCGTGCGCGGCGGATGGCGCGGCCGTGGTGTTGCCGGAGCTGCCGTGACTGGCGCCGCCGCGCGCGGCTCGTTGACCGCGGTTTGTTAAGCGCGTGGCCGGACCGGCTGTGCCGTGTCCGGCCTTTTTGCGTGCGGCTTCCATGGCTGCGCGCCAATCGCCCGATGATCGCGCGGATGCCGGGCGGCTCGCGCGAGCCAGGCGGGGGCGGCGCCTGAAAAAAATCGGCCGGCATGGTAGTTTCGCCGTTCTCTCCAACCAGACGATGGAAAACGCTTCGATGGAATACCGCACTCTCGGCGACACAAACGTCAAGGTGAGCCTGATCGGCCTCGGCACGATGACGTGGGGCGAACAGAACACCGAGCGCGAAGCGCACGAGCAAATCGATTACGCGCTCGATTGCGGCGTCACGCTCATCGACGCCGCGGAAATGTACCCAGTGCCGCCGCGCCCCGAAACGCAGGGGCAGACCGAACGCTTCATCGGCACGTGGCTCGCGCAGCATCGCGCGGCGCGCGATCGCATCGTGCTCGCGACCAAGATGACGGGGCCGGCGCGTCAGCCGCACAATCCGCGCCATATTCGCGGCGAGGGCAATCAGTTCGACCGCAAGAACCTGACCGAAGCGCTCGATGGCAGCCTCGAGCGCCTGCAGACCGATTACGTCGATCTCTATCAACTGCACTGGCCCGACCGCAGCACGATGACGTTCGGCCGCAATGCGTATCCGTGGATCGACGACCCGTACACGGTGCCGATCGAGGAGACGCTCGCCGTGCTCGCGGATTTCGTGAAGGCGGGCAAGGTGCGCCATATCGGCGTGTCGAACGAGACGCCCTGGGGCGTCGCGCAATTCCTGCGCGCCGCCGAAAAGCTGGGCCTGCCGCGCATCGTCAGCATCCAGAATCCGTATAGCCTGCTCAATCGCACGTTCGAAAGCGGGCTGTCCGAGTTCTCGCATCACGATGGCGTCGGCCTGCTGGCGTATTCGCCGCTCGCGTTCGGCTGGCTGTCGGGCAAGTACGAGGGCGGGGCGCGGCCCGACGGCGCGCGCATCACGAAGTTCGAGCGCTTTCAGCGCTACAGCAAGCCGCAGGCGGTGGCGGCCACTTCGCGCTATGTGGCGCTCGCGCGCGAGCTTGGGCTGACGCCCGCGCAATTCGCGCTCGCGTTCGTCAACAGCCGGCCGTTCGTGACGAGCAACCTGATTGGCGCGACCTCCATGGCGCAGTTGAAGGAGAATATCGGCAGCGTCGATGTCAGGCTTTCGCCCGAAGCGCTCGCGCAGATCGACGCGCTGCACGAAGAACAGCCCAATCCCGCGCCGTGAATTTGGCTTGATCAAGCGTCGCGCGTGCTGGCATCATGCGGCGCGCGCGCTGCACGGTCTCCGTGGTCTACCCGATCCACCCGCAGCGCGCCTTGCTTGACCCGCTCGACCCGGATCATCCGACCCCGAGCCCCTTAGCGGAGTATCACCACAATGACAAGCGCACGCGACGCGCAACCGTCCCAATCGCCGCCCTCCTGGGGCTGGCCCCTTTTTATTCTGCTGGCCGTGGCCGGCCTGTTCTATGTGAAGTGGTTTCCGTATTACCACCGCGCATTCACGGCCGAGGCCACGCATTCGATCGGCAAGTCCATTCTGATGGGCGGTGCGGCCAGCGCGCCCGAGCCGTCTTTCGCGGCTGCGCTCGACTACGCCTGGACTTATGGCAAGGCGATCTGGCAGGCGATGGTGCTGGGCTTGCTGCTCGGCTCAGGCGTGCAGGCGCTGCTGCCGGCGCAGTGGATTGCGCGCGTGCTGGGCCGCCACGGTTTTTGCAGCGTGGCGGCAGGCGGTCTGCTCGCGGTGCCCGGCATGATGTGCACGTGCTGCGCGGCGCCCGTCGTGGCGGGGCTGCGCGCGCGCAATGCCTCGCCGGGCGGTGCGATCGCGTTCTGGCTGGGCAATTCGGTCCTCAATCCCGCCACGCTCGTGTTCATGGGCTTCGTGCTGGGCTGGCAGTGGAGCGCGTTGCGCCTCGCGCTGGGCCTCCTGATGGTGTTCGGCCTCGGCTGGCTCGCGAACCGGCTGGTGACGCGCGACGAGGCGCTGGCCGCCGACGTGCGGCTTGCGATGTTCGCCCAGCAGCAGGCCGAAGGCGGCAATGTGTTCGCACGCTGGCTGCGGTTGTTCGTGCGCATGGCGGTGCGGCTCGTGCCGGAATACATCGTGCTCGTGCTGCTGTTGGGCGCGGCGCGTGCGTGGCTGTTTCCCCACATCGGGCCCGAGGTCACCAGCAGCCTCGGCTGGATCGTCGCTTTCGCGGTGGCCGGCATGCTGTTCGTGATCCCCACCGCGGGCGAGGTGCCTGTCATTCAGGCGATGCTCGCGCTCGGCATGGGCGTGGGGCCGGCGGGCGCGCTGCTGATGACGCTGCCGCCCGTGAGCGTGCCGTCGTTCGCGATGCTGGCCGGCTCGTTCCGGCCGCGCGTGCTGGCGCTGGTGGGCACGGTGGTCGTGCTGTTCGGCATCGTGGCGGGGCTGGCGGCGGTCGCGCTGGGATTTTAGGCCTGTCATTCGCATTCACGTGAACAGGCCCTAAGATAAAGGGTCACGCATTAACGCATCAACGGCGGAGTGCCGGCCAGCCGGCTGGCACTTCGCACTGAAATGGGCTTCGGCCCGGGAACCGCCATGGCACAGCAAAAGACGAATCCGAAACTCGAACAGGCCCTGACGCGAGGCGACCTCGCCATCCGGCAGGCCAACTCGGCTCGCGCGACGGCGGTCTTGCGCGCGCTCGGCAAGATGATCATTGAGGCATCGGCGACCATCGGCGTCGAGGCGCACACGTCGATTCCCGACGGCGACCGCATCTACGATCCCGCGGACGGCCTCTGGCCGCAGCAGTTGCTGATTTCGCTAGATGGTCCCGTCGAAGACTCGGACCCCGAAGAAATCCGCACGATCCGCCTGCTGGCCCAATCCCAGGGCACGCAGTTCCGCGTCGAATGGCATCGCGCCGACGGCAAGATCGGACGCCAGGAGGGCGGCCCATTCGCCACCGTCGCGTTCATCTCGGACGTCGACATTCCCTGGGGCGACGACGAGGACTGAGCGTCTTGCTGTTTGCGCCCGAATGCGCCTGACGCGAGGGCATGAGCCTTCAGTGCGCCGGGCGTGCGACCGTCCGGCGTCGTGCGCTCAGCGCATCATGCGCCGGCGGAACAGGACCGAGGCAATGCCGAACGGCACCAGCACGTAAAGCACGAGCACGGCGAGATGCAGTCCCGCGTGCTCGATCGGGCGCCCGAGCATGGCCGGGCGGATCAGGTCGACGGCGTGCGCGAGCGGCAGCATCAGGGTGACGTGCTGGGCCGCCGCGGGCAATTGCGCGATCGGAAAGAACACGCCGGAAAGCAGCAGCATCGGCGTGAGCACGAGCGTCTGATAGAACATGAAGAAGTCGTAGGACGGCGCGAGCGCGGTGACGATCATCGCGCAGCTCGCGAACGCGAGGCCCGCGAGCGCGATCACGGGCAGCGCGAGCAGCATCGACGGAAAGCTCGCGTAACCGAGCAGGCCTGCCACGATCATGATGGCCGCGCCCGAGAGCATCGACTTGCTGGCGGCCCACACAATCTCCCCGAGCACCACGTCGCCGAGCGAGAGCGGCGTGTGCATGATGGCTTCCCACGTGCGTTGCACGTGCATGCGCGAGAAGCCCGAGTACATTGACTCGAAGCTCGCCGACATCATCACCGACGACGACACCGTGCCCGCCGCCAGGAATGCGATATACGAGACGCCGTCGACGTGGCCGACCATCAGCCCGAGCCCGAAGCCGAGGCCGAACAGGTAGATCATCGGATCGGCGAGATTGCCGAACATCGACGCGATCGCAAGCTTGCGCCAGACGAGATAGTTGCGCCGCCACACGGCGATCCAGTGCGTGGCGTTGGACGGCAGCGCCGCCCGCGGCTCGCGCATGGGCGACTCGGCGCGGCGTGCGGGCGGCGGGGATTGAGTGCGTGTCTGCATGGAAGCTGTTCGTGGATGCGGTCTGCCGCGGTTGATCCTGACGTTGTCGATCGTGCTGCTGTTAATCCTGCATCTCGCGGCCCGTGAGCCGCAAGAACACGTCTTCGAGATTCGCGGGCCGGTGCAGGTAGCGCAGATCCGAGCGATGCTTCAGACGCGCATGCACGGGCGCGGCATCGTCGACGTAACAGAAAAGCGTCTCGCCGCTGATCTCCGTGCGCTTGGCGAGCGGCGCGAGCTCGTCGCGCAGCGCCGACGGGTCCGGGCCATAGACTTCGATCACGTCGCAGCCGATTTCCGATTCGATCAGCGCCTTCGGTGCGCCTTCGGCGATCTTGCGGCCTTCCTCGATCACGCAGACGCGATTGCAAAGTCGTTCGGCCTCCTCCATGAAATGCGTCGTGAGGAGAATCGTCTTGCCGCGCGCGAGCAGCGAGCGCAGCCGCTCCCAGATCAGATGGCGCGCCTGCGGGTCGAGTCCCGTGGTGGGCTCGTCCATCACCAGCACGTCGGGATCGTTGACGAGCGCGCGTGCAAGCGTAAGGCGCCGGCGCATGCCGCCGGAAAGCTCGCCGACGCGCGCGTCGGCCTTGCTTTCGAGGCGCGCGAATTCGAGCAGCGGCGCAACGAGCGCGCGCGTCTGGCTCGCGGAGAGCCCGAAGTAACGGCCGAACACGAGCAGGTTCTCACGCACGGTGAAGTCGGGGTCGAGATTGTCGAACTGAGGCACGACGCCCACGCGAGCACGCGCATGACGTGCGCGGGCGGGCACGGGTTCGCCGCACAGGCTGATGCGTCCGGCATCGGGCGAGACGATGCCCAGCAGCATGCGCAGCGTGGTGGTCTTGCCCGCGCCGTTGGGGCCCAGGAGCCCGAAACATTCGCCGGGAAGGACGTCGAACGACAGGCCGTTCACGACCGTCCTGTCTCCATAGTGTTTGATCACCTGCTCGAATTCGATGGCGGGCATGACTGGGCGGCTGTTCATGTAAGCGCGTGCGTAGCGCGCGTCGTAAGGCGGCCTATTCTAGTGCATTGCCGTGCATGGGGTTGGGCGTGCTTCTGGCGCGGTTGCCGTGCGAGCGGCGCACGAATGCATCGTCAATGGCTGACACGACAAGCATTAATTTCGCGCAAACCTCATGCCGGCGTATCCTCTGCGTGCAAGGGAACCTGGCGTTTTCCAGCCCTTGCGCATCGAATTGCGGCGCACCATCATTCGATTGTGACCTGCGTTTCCAGGCGGGTAGGGAGAAGCGATGATGGCGAGCTACAAGAAAATCCTGCTTTGCTACGACGGCTCGCGCGAAGGCCGCAAGGCGTTGCGTTGCGGAGCGGACCTGGCGTTGGACCTGCAGGCGGAGACGCATCTGCTTTCCGTGGTGGACATGCGCTCGACGATCGCGCAGAGCGCGGGCTTGCTCACCGACGTGGCATGCGGGCGCTTTGAAGAAACGGCGCGCGAGATTCTGCAAGAGGGCGTGGACTGGCTGACCGAACGCGGCGTGCGTGCGCAGGGCCACTTCGCGTTCGGGCATCCGATCGACGAGATTGCGAATCTCTCGAACGAGCTGCACGTCGATCTCGTGGTGGTGGGGCATCGCTGCCGCACCGGGCTTTCGCGCTGGTGGATGGGCGCGGGCAATACGCCGCTGCTCGACCGCGTGACGTGCAGCATACTCGTGGCCTGCTCTTCGGCCGCGGAGGAAAAGCAGCAGGCGGCGGCCTAGCCGAGCCTGGCAGTTGTGCATGAAGTGGGCGCTGGTATGGCGCCCACGCAATGACCGAAAGGCGGCGGAGCCCCTACGGGTTGGCTCGCCGCAGTCCTTCCGTTTCCTTCCGTTTCCTTCAATTTCCCGCGATTCCCCTCAATTCGATGCATTCGCGCCGTTGTCGGCAGCGGGCTCGTTCAACTCCACCGCGGCGAGCTTCCACGAAAACAGCCCATGACGCTGCAGGATGGCGGCGTAGTGCTCGCTCCTGGCGCTGTGCTGCCATGTGACGACAAACGTATTCAGGCCACGATAACCCGCCGAGGTCTGCGCTCGCGGCTGATCTTGCGCTGGTTGCGGTGCTGGCGCCTGCGCCCCCGGATTAGTGGACGCAGGCGGTGCCGATTCCCCTTGTTGCGACGCTGGCGGAGCCTCGGACGGCGGCGGTGGCGCGGGCCGCTCGCCCGGCTTGCCGGTCGGCGGCATGCCGCTGAGCAGCGCGGCCACGCCGTCTGGCGTGACATACGCGTCCACGAGCGGCCCGATCAGCGTGCTGCCGATCACGGCGCCAAACAGCACCAGCGGGTTGCTGGCGTGCGCGGCCTCGATGCGCTGCTGCAGCATCTGGCCAACCTGTTGCTTGAGGCTCGCGCGCAACGCCGGGTAATCGACGTATTCGCTCAAGGCGGCCGCGTCGCGTGCGTCGGCGGCTGCCTTGAGGTGGTTCAGGGCGATATAGGGCGACGCGTAGCCGTAGGCTGCGGCGGCCACGATCGCAACCGCCGCGACGGCGATTGCGACGGGCTTCTTCCAGTTTGCTGATTTGCGTGGATTCGTTTGGGTGTCGGTCATTGGCTGGGGCAACCCCTGAGTGTTCAGTCAGGGTGTTGACCGCGCTCAATCCAAAACGATCCCGGATTCCCCGATTACTTTGCCAGCGCGGCAGGCAGGTCGGCCTGCTGTTCCGCGATGCAGCGGTCGATAGCGCGGCACACCGCGTCCATCGTGCCCACCATGATGAGCCGCGACTGGCCGTGATAGACGCGCACGGGCGCGCGGCGGTCAGGTTGCTCCGTATTCAGCGTGCTGTTGAGCGAGACGCGCGCGAAGGCCGGCAGCGCGGAAGGCAGCGCGGGCACTTCGTTTTCGCGCTCGATGTCGTCGAAGAGCGAGCCACTGATTTGCCCGCCGCACTGGCGGCCGAGGGCGGCTGCCGAGGCGCGCGCCTCGCGCACCGCGCACGAGACAACACCGCGCAGATGACGCAGACGGCCGAATTGACGGAAGGGCAACAGGCGTGCAAGGCGTTCCATGACTCTCTCCAGGCGCAGTTATCAGAATTCGGTGGGGCGGATCAGACCGACGGCAATGCCTTCGAGCGCGAATTCCGCGCTGCCGGCCGCCACGAAGATGTTGTCGTAGTCGGGGTTCTCGGCGATCAATTCGATGCCGTTGGGCTGCCGCTTCAGGCGCTTCACGGTGACGTCGTCGCCAAGGCGGGCCACGATGATCTGGCCGTCCTTGGCTTCGCTCTTTTTCTGCACGGCGAGCAGGTCGCCGTCGAGGATGCCCGCGTCGCGCATGGACAGCCCGCGCACCTTGAGCAGATAGTCGGGCCGGCTCGAGAACAGCGCCGGATCGCAGGCGTAGTTCTGCGAGATGTGCTCTTGCGCGAGGATCGGGCTGCCCGCCGCCACACGGCCGACGAGCGGCAGCGAGAGCTGCATGATGCCCGCGTGCGGCAGCGTGAATTGATGCGGCAGATCATCCGGGCCGGGAATCAGGCGGATGCCGCGCGAAGCGCCCGCGGCCAGTTCGATCACGCCCTTGCGCGCCAGCGCCCGCAGGTGCTCCTCCGCCGAATTGGCCGAGCTGAAGCCCAGTTCGGCGGCGATTTCGGCGCGCGTGGGCGGGAAGCCCGTGCGCTCGATCGCGCGGCGGATCAGATCGAAAACCTGCTGCTGTCGTGCGGTGAGTTTGGTCATGGCGCTACTGTATGTTTGAACAGGTAACTGTATTTTTATACAGTATTCGCCGCTTTTCAAGTGTTACTTGAACTTTGTCATTCGCATGGCGTCGTGACGGCGCTTTCCCTCGATCAGACAAGCGCAATCACAGACGAAAACCTGTTCAAGCGCCCAATTCCTCCGTCCTTACCACTTTTACGTATTAAAAAATGAGAAAACATCATTTTTAATAATGTAAGCCGATCGCTAGACTGGCCTCCATCGATTGCTGCATGACAAACGCAAACACGCGAAACGCACGACGACACGGAGAAAAACAGATGAAACAAGGCACTACGGGGCGCGCATGGTTCAGGGCACTGGCGGCGAAACTGGTGATCGGCGTGGTGCCGCTCGTCGGCATGGCGGCGTTTGCGCCGGCGGCTCATGCGGACACTTCGCTGCTCAACGTCTCCTACGATCCCACGCGCGAGCTGTATCAGGACATCAACGAGGCCTTCATCAAGGAGTGGAAGGCGAAGGCGGGCGAGACGCTCACCATCAAGCAGTCTCACGGCGGCTCGGGCGCGCAGGCGCGCTCGGTGCTCGACGGGCTGCAGGCCGACGTCGTGACGCTCGCGCTCGCCTGGGACATCGACGCGCTCGCCAATAAAGGGCTGATCGCGAAGGACTGGCAAAAGCGTCTGCCCGACAACGCTTCGCCGTACACCTCGACCATCGTATTTCTCGTGAGGAAAGGCAATCCGAAGCACATCAAGGACTGGGACGATCTCGTGAAGCCCGGCGTCTCGATCGTCACGCCCAATCCGAAGACCTCGGGCGGCGCGCGCTGGAATTACCTCGCGGCCTGGGCCTATGCGGCGCACCAGCCGGGCGGCAATGACCAGAAGGCGAAGGAGTTCGTTACGAAGCTCTACAAGAATGCAGGCGTGCTCGACTCGGGCGCGCGTGGCGCGACCACGAGCTTCGTGCAGCGCGGTATCGGCGACGTGCTGATCGCCTGGGAAAACGAAGCATTCCTCTCGCTCAAGGAGTTCGGGCCGGACAAGTTCGAGATCGTGGTGCCGTCGGCGAGCATCCTGGCGGAGCCGCCCGTCGCCGTGGTCGACAAGGTCGTGGACAAGCGCGGCACGCGCAAGGTGGCGCAGGCGTACCTCCAGTTCCTCTATAGCGAGGAGGGCCAGGAGATCGCCGCGAAGAACTTCTATCGCCCGCGCTCGGACAAGGTGCCCGCGGCGCTCACGGCGAAGTTCCCGAAGCTCAAGCTCTACACAGTCGACGAAGCGTTCGGCGGCTGGACCAACGCCCAGAAGACGCATTTCGCCGATGGTGGCGTGTTCGATTCGATTTATCAGCCGCAGTAATCCTGCGCGGCAATCCGCGGCCATAAGCAGCCGCGAAGACAACAACAACGCAACAACAACGCAACAACAAGGCGCGCCCGACGAGGCGCGCCTCATGACGCAGGGCCCGGCTCGCATCGCCAGGTGAGAGGCGGCCCTCGCGCAACCCATGTGAAGAGATAGAGCATGACGACGTTTCGATTACAGAAGCCAGGCGCGTTGCCGGGATTCGGCGTGACGCTCGGCATCACGGTGGCGTATCTGAGCCTCGTGGTGCTCATTCCGCTTGCGGCCACCTTCCTCAAGACCGCGACGCTCGATTGGGCGCAGTTCGTGCGCGCAGTGGCGTCGCCGCGCGTGATCGCGTCGTACCGCCTCACGTTTTTCGCCGCGCTCGGCGGGGCGCTCATCAACGCGGTGTTCGGCTTTTTGCTCGCGTGGGTGCTGGTGCGCTACACGTTTCCGCTCAAGCGCGTGATCGACGCGCTCGTCGATCTGCCGTTCGCATTGCCGACTTCCGTGGCGGGCATCTCGCTTGCCGCCGTGTATGCGGGCAACGGCTGGATCGGCCAGTTCCTGCAGCCGCTCGGCATCAAGATCGCCTTCACGCCGCTCGGCGTGCTCGTCGCGCTGACCTTCATCGGCCTGCCGTTCGTGGTGCGCACCGTGCAGCCCGT
>JAITTX010000105.1 GCA_031286755.1 Paraburkholderia sp. | reverse complement strand
CGCTATCCTTCAACACGGAATGGAGATCAAACCCGGGAAAGACAGAAGCAAACCTCTCTTAAAACCGGACATTTCTATTGAGCCGGAGACCAGACATCTGTATCTGGCCGGGACATTATGTGTAACAGCAAAGTACAGATGTCGTACCCCAGCCCGATTTGACGCGCACGCTTGCTCCGGACCTCGCGCCCCCGACCTCAGCATCGGAGTCCCTCGATCTCCGGCTATACTCCACGCCGTTCACCATGCACTTGCAATCAAGCCGCAAAGCAATCTGGAAAGCCCTATGAAGAAACTGTTATTCGCCGCGCTTGCTGCAGCTTCGTTCGTGACTTGCGCTCATGCGCAAAGCCACGCGTCCGGCTCGTTCGCCACGCCCACAGGCACGCTGCAATTCGTGCGCGACGACCGCGATTTCGTGGCGATTCTCGACAAGGATATTTTCGACCGCTTCGACGCGAAAACGCTGACGCACTTCGACGACGTCGGCAACGACGGCAGCACCGTCACGCGCACGCTCGTGCAGACCGCGTACGGCCCTGTGCTGTACGACCTTCGCCGCCATCCGCCGCTCGTGCAGCGAGCGAACATGCGCATGACGGTCAAGCGCGTGTACTGGCAACCCGATGAAGTCGTGATGCAAGGCCCGGAAGGCTGGTTCCGGTTCAAAAACGGCACATTGACGAAGCTGCAAGCAACGAAAACGACGTACCACTAATAGCGGGCGCGCGTTTCCGGCTCGCTGCTTTTACCCCGCGCTGTCGCCACGTGCCTGTCACTCCCTCGCCGCTTTCCAGCCACCGTCGAACGGACTAGCATAACAATCTAGCGTCGAAGGAGATGACCATGGCTACGTATGCGGTCGACGGAGTGCGCATTAGCGCTTCAACGGACCGGGTGACGCACGTGCGCTGGGCGCCAATTGACCCTCATACCCATGACTGGCTCTCCCCGCCCAAGATCTCCGAGGTGGCGGACGTCGCGCTCGGCATCCGCTCGGGAGCGGTCGTGTACTCCGTTTTCACGCTGGGCGGCATGAAATTCCTGGGGCCGAAAATCAAGGCGGTTCCTCACCCCAACGGGATCGATGGAATCGACATGGAAGTCCCCGATGGCAGCGTCGAAAAATCCATGGACGATCTGCCACGCGTCTAGGTTGCGATGACCGGCATACGCACCGCGCGTCTTGCCCTGCCCGTCTCCCGGCTCGGGCCTGCCAATCCGTTGCCGGTCTTCCGCTGGCAACAACCTACCGCCGCAAATCCCGCGCCGCCCGCCGATAATCTGAGCGCCGATGAACTCGCCCATGCATTCGTGTGGGGCGAGGCATCGATTCTCCCGTACCGCATTCAGGACGATTACGAGCGTGACTTGCGGCCCGGCCATCTCGATGCGGTGGTGCTCGACAATGGCTTGTTGCGCGCAACCGTGCTCCCGGGTCTCGGCGGGCGGCTAGCCTCGCTCGTCGATTCGGGCACTGGAACAGAACTCCTGTTTCGCAACCCGGTGTTTCAACCCGCGAATCTGGCTGCGCTCAATGCGTGGTTTTCCGGCGGCATTGAATGGAATGGTCTGATTCCCGGGCATTCGCCTTTTACCTGCGCGCCGGTTTTCTGCGGCATAGTGGAAACGGACGACGGCCCTATTCTGCGGCTCCATGAATTCGATCGGGTGCGCGAAGCCAGCTGGCAAATCGATTTATTTCTGCCGGATGGCGAAAGCCGCCTTTATGTGCACGGCCGGATCGTCAACCCGAATCCCGAGGAAATAGCCTGCTACTGGTGGACCAACGCCGCGGTTCGATATCGGCCCGGCATGCGCGTGCTCGCCCCCGCTGATTACGGCATCGAGCACGTGCTGCCAGACAATCATCTGGAACGATTCGCGCTGGACGCGCACGGTTTCGATGCCAGTTATCCGGAGAAATGGCGCGCCGCCGCGTCGGTGTTTTTCCGCGAGCCCGATGCGGACCGGCGCTGGATTGCCGCGCTGGACGGTCACGGGCAAGGGCTTCTGCAAACCTCGACACGAGAGATGTGCGGACGCAAGATGTTTTTCTTCGGCACAGGCACGGGCGGACGGCACTGGATGGAGGCGCTCGCACAGCCTGGCAATTGTGAATATGTCGAGATCCAGGCCGGTATCGCCCCGACGCAGGATCAGGAATTCATGCTGCCCGCCAACGGCTCGCTCGAATGGACCGAGTGCTGGATGCCATTCGCGGCCGACGCCACAGCCGTGCATGATCCGTGCTGGCGCGCGGCCTGTTCGGCGGTGCGGCGCGCGCTCGATGAGCAGTTGCCGGCGCAGACGCTGTCCGCGTTAGACGCGCGCCTGCGGATCCACGCATCGAAGCCGGTGGCGCGCCGGCTCCATCGCGGCGCGATTTGGGGCAAGCTCCACGAAGTGCTGACTGGCCGGCCGATTGCATCAGGGCTCGATTTCGACGCGCAACCTGGCATCGCGCGTCCTTGGGCAGAGCTTGCGGCAACGGGACGGTTTTCTGCTACATCGCTTGCAGAGTTACCCGAGATCTGGGTTGCCTCAGACCGGTGGCGGCAAGCGCTCATCGACTCGTCGGCCACCCATGGCGAGACGTGGCTGCATGCGCTGGCGCTTGGCATCATCGCGCTCGATCGCAGCCACACGGCGCTTGCCAGCGGCTATTTTCAGCGCGCCCATGCGTGGCGGCCGAACGCGCTTGCGTTACGCAATCTGGCCTTGTCGGCGCGCGATGCGCAAACGGCCGAGCGGCTTTATCTGAGCGCATGGGACGCGCTCGATGCGCAGCCGCCGTTGGCCCCCTCGTTGCCCTCACCGGCTGCCTCGATAGCCACCTCGCTGGCTATCGAGATCGCCGCATGGCTGCTGCGGCACGAGCGCATCGACGCGCTCCGGCGCTTCCTGAACGTGCTGGACGGGTTGAGCCCGGACGTCGCACGGCATGAGCGAATCCGCCTGACACACGCCCGGCTCGCCTTGCTCGAAGGCAATCTCGACAGCGCGGAGCAATGGCTCGACTACGACTTTGCGACGATCCGCGAAGGCGAGACGGTGCTCGACGAAATATGGTCCGGGCTCCAGCTCGCCCGGGCCAGCCGGCGTCTCGGTCGCGCGCTGAGCCCCGGTGAGAAACGCGCGGTGCTCGCCGCCCCGATTCCCTACCGGCTCGATTTCCGCATGGGGCGCGATGGGAGCGTCTGATGACGCGGCGCCGCAAACCGATAAAATCACGGTGTGCGCTTGCCGGCGCACCAGCGGCGCATGGCCGAAGACCCGGCGCGGCGCCCCCTTCCCCACTTCCCTACCCAACGCATTACGCCATGGCCCGCATCGAGCTCCATTTCCCCGAAGACCAGTATTACTATTCGACGCATCTCACGGTGCGCGTCACCGACATCAATTCGGCGAACCACCTCGCGAACGATTCGATGATCTCGATGATTTCCGAAGCGCGGGCGCGCTTTCTGTTCGACGCCGGCATCGAGGGCATGAAGGACGCCCACACCAGCATCATCGTCACGGACCTCGCCACCACGTATCGCGCCGAAGCCTACGCGCGCGACCAGTTGTGCTTCGAGGTGGGCATCATGGATTTCAACAAGTACGGCGGCGACATTATTTTCCGCATCACGCGGCCCGCGGACGGCGCGCTCATTGCGATGGCGAAGTCGGGCTTCGTTTTCTTCGACTACGAGGCGAAGAAAGTCGTGCCGATGCCGCCGGCATTCCGCGCGAAATTCCCGGGCGTGAACTCGGTGGCCTGAAGCGCCGTGCGCATTCAGCGCGGCTGAAACGCAATGACCGCCATGCCGGACAGCGCAAGCGCCATTCCGGCCCAATCCCAGGGGCTCGGCCGGATCGCTTCCACGCCCCACAGCCACAGCATCGCCACGCACACGTAGACGCCGCCGTAGGCGGCGTAGGTGCGCCCCGCCGCGCTCGGATGCAAGGTGAGCAGCCAGGCGAAGAGCGCGAGCGACACGGCAGCGGGCACAAGCAGCCAGACGCTCGCGCCCTCGCGCAGCCAGCGATACGGCAGATAGCAGCCGACAATTTCGGCAAGCGCGGTGGCAACGAAAAGCAAGAACGTCTTCATGAGTGGCACAAAAAGAACGATGGCGTCGAGGGGGCTCATGGTAGCGCAAGCGCCGATAAATAGAGAAACAGCCGGGTGTGGATCTGGACAGCCGAATTATTGTCCGATCTGGAAGGCGGATTATCGGCGTTTCAATTTATTGAATGTGCCGTGCATGTATTGCTGTTGCAGCTTCGCACTTTCTGCATTCATTGATTCATTGCTAAATATACTGCAAACAATTGTGCCGAAAACCGGCATGATCGGTCGTGGTTATATTTTTCGCAAACATGCGATACGCATTTTTACGCGACGCAAATCAATTTTTCATCGAGGCGAGATTGAATTTATCTGCAATTCGATAATAATTTTCTAAACGGTCATTTTAAAAAATGATTATCAACCGCAGAGAAAAACATGAGAAACGCCTTCCACGCCAAATACCTTGCCGCTACATTCGTGCTTGCCGCCGCCACCCTGCCCGCGGGCATCGCGCTTGCCGCTGATGAAGCCGCCACGGCTACCACTGCGCCCACGTCCGCCACCACGCCGCGCGTGGCCGTGCTCGCCACCGGCGGCACGATCGCGGGCCAGGCGGACACACGCGCGGCCAACGCCTACAACGCGGGCGCCGTGGGCGCGCAGCAACTCGTGCAGGCCGTGCCCGGCATCGAAAAGCTCGCCCGTCTGAGCACCGGGCAGGTGGCGTCCATCGGCTCGCAGGACATGAACGACAAGGTCTGGTTCGCGCTCGCGCGGCGCATTCAGGAAATTTTCGACCGCAACGAAGCCGACGCCGTCGTCATCACGCACGGCACGGACACGCTCGAAGAAACGGCTTTCTTCCTGGACAACGTGCTGCGCACCGACAAGCCCGTCGTGCTGGTGGGTTCCATGCGCCCCTCCACGGCCACGAGCGCCGACGGCCCGAGCAATCTCTACGAAGCCGTGGAAGTGGCGGCCAGCCCCGCAGCGCGCGGGCGCGGCGTGATGGTGGTGCTCAACGACACGATCCAGTCGGCGCGCGCGACCACCAAGACAAATACAACGAACGTGCAAACTTTCGCTTCGCCCAACAGCGGTCCGATCGGCTATGTCGATCCCGCGAGCGTGCGTTTTCTCACGCCCGCGCTCCAGCCGGACAGCCACAAATACGCGCTACCCTCGGGCGAGCAACTGCCGCGCGTCGAGATCGTCTACGCGCACGCGAACATGGATGGTGTGCAGATCGACAATGCCATCGCCAACAAGGCCAGGGGCATCGTGCTGGCCGGCGTCGGCGACGGCAACACATCGAAGTCGGCGCTCGAAGCGCTACAGCGCGCCGCGAAGCAAGGGATCGTGGTGGTGCGCGCATCGCGCGTGGGATCGGGATTCGTGAACCGCAATGTCGAAGTGAACGACGACACGAGCGGCTTCGTCGTCTCGCTCGATCTGAATCCGCAGAAGGCGCGCGTGCTCACGCAATTGCTGATCGCCAACGGCGTCACCTCGCCCGCGCAGGTGCAAAAGGCGTTTGCCGCGACGTGGTGAGCCACACTGTCACGGCACGCACGGCCGCAATTCGCGCTAATTGGGCATAGCGAGCGCAAGCGGCCATGATGAGGCTTTCGGGCATGAGGCTTTCGGGCGGCCATGAGCCGCCCGATATTGCTCATGGCTCGCGCGTGAACCTCGAGATCGTTCGAGGCAACTACGGCCACTCACCGGCACAACTCAGGGCCGCTCGCCGCGCGCGAGCCGCGTTTCGATTTCCGTGACCACTGGCAACAGGTCGGCAACGCTGTCGATCACATAATGCGCTCCCGCGGCGCGCAGGCGTTGTGCGGCAGCTTCGCGACGCGCGGTGAAGTCTTGCGGCGAGAGTGCGCGAACCTCGTCCTCGGTCATGCCGAACGCGTTGCCGCTAACGGCCACGCCCACGGTCCAGGTGCCGCCGTTGATGCCTTCTTCGATACCCACCTCGGTGTCGTCGACCTTGATGGCTTCGCGCGCGCGCCACACACCGAGCTGAGGCAGCGTGCGATAGATCATGTATGGCGACGGGCGGCCTTCGGGCGTGTCGCCGGTGCACACGATGCTGTCCGCGGCAAAGCCCTGCTCGGCGGCGCCCGGCACGATCTGATCGATGATCTCGCGCGTGTAGCCCGTAGTCGAGCCGATGCGCACGCCATCGGCGCGCAGTTGCGCGGTTACGGCCGCAACGCCAGGAATCACGTCGCTGTATTGCGCGGCCACGGCCACGTTCTTCGGCACGAAGACGTCGTAGACCGCGTCGATATCGGCTTCGCCGGGCGCATGGCCGTGGCGTGCCTCCCAGGCTTTGGCCACGCGCGGCAGCGCCATCAGGGCCGCGATGTGCGGCCGTTTGGCCATGCCCATCGGGCCGCGTGCTTCCTCGATCGTGATCGGCACGCCGAACTCCTCGAAAGTTTCGACGAACGCGCCCATGGGCGCGCGCGAGCCATAGTCCACCACCGTGCCGGCCCAGTCGAAGATCACTGCCTTGACGTATTTCATTTCCGTGAGTCCTGGAAAACGCGCTGAAAGAAGCGCTGAATCATGCGTTGCAAAATGCGCTGCAAAAGTTCGTATGTCTGAATGAGAGGAGCGGCTGCGCGTCTGGCAACGCGCAGCCCGAATACGGGCATCAGGCCGCGAGCGCCTCGCGGGCGTCGAGCGCGGCATGCCCAGGCGCGCCGCCGGGAACGCCGAGCGTGCGCAAGGCCGCGCCGCACGCCTGCACGACGCGCTGCATGACGGCCTCGTCGAGCGCGCCGATGCAGCCGATGCGGAAGCTCTCGACGCTGGTGAGCTTGCCCGGATAGATGATGAAACCCTGCTCTTTCATCAGTTCGTAGAAACGCTCGAAGCTGAACGACGGATGCGCGGGCGAGAAAAACGTGACGATGATGGGCGAGCGCCACGCTTCGGTCAGCAGCGGCTCGAAGCCGAGCGCGCGCATGCCTTCGACCATGACGTCGCGGTTGCGCGTATAGCGCGCGAGACGCCCCGGCTGGCCGCCCTCGGCTGCATGAAGGCGCAACGCCTCGATAAACGCGGCCACGGCGTGCGTGGGCGGCGTGAAGCGCCACTGCCCGGTGCGGTTCATGGCGTCCCACTGGTCGTGCAGGTCGAGCGCCAGCGAGTGGCTGTTGCCCTTCGCGGCCGCGAGCGCTGCCTTCTTCGCAATGACGAAACCAAAGCCCGGCACGCCCTCGATGCACTTGTTCGCCGAGGAGACGAACGCTTCGCACGGCAGCGTGCGCACGTCGAGCGGCACGGCGCCGAAGGCGCTCATCGAGTCGATCAGGAGGCGTCGGCCATGGCGCGCCGTGACCGCGGCGATTTCCTCGACCGGATTGAGGATGCCGGAGCTCGTTTCGCAGTGCACCACGACCACGTGCGTGATGTCGGCGTGGGCGACGAGCAGGCGCTCGACGTCGGCGGCACGCGGCGGCAGATAGTCGCCCGTGTCGTGAACGGTGTGGCGGCGGCCCAGATAGCGCAGCGTGGTGGCAATGCGCTTGCCGTAGGCGCCGTTGGCAAGCACGAGCGCGTGGCCGTCGCGCGGCACGAAGCTGCCGAGCATCGCCTCGACGCAGTAGCTGCCGCTGCCCTGCAGCGGCACGCAGTCATATTCGCCGTTCGCATCGTCGGCGTCGCAGCCGGCGATCTCCAGCAGCGCGCGGCGCAGGTGCGCCGTCATCGCGCGGAAATCGGCGTCCCACGAGCCCCAGTCGCGCAGCATCGCGGCTTTAGTCGTCGCGGCCGTGGTCAGCGGGCCGGGGGTCAGCAGGTACGGGTCTGCGGGGGTGGTCATGCGGCGGCTCCAGTCGGTGTTCACCAGGTAAGCGGACACATTACTGCAGTGCAGCACATAGGTAAAATCGATATAATCGATGTACATATCGCTAAAACTTATACCAATACTGGCCGGTGTGGTCAGCACAATCGCCGCTGGCCGCCCCGTTTCAGACGCATTCTCGAACCGGTATCCCTCGATCATGCAATACGCCCAGTTGCGAGCTTTTCACGCCGTTGCCGAGCACGGTGGCTTCTCGCGCGCCGCCCAGGCGCTGTCGCTCACCCAGCCGGCCGTCTCCGATCACGTGCGGCGGCTCGAAGCCGACTACGGCGTGAAGCTTTTCGAACGCGCGCCGCGCGGCGTCGAGCTCACCGAGCTCGGGCGGCGGCTCTATGCAGTAACGCGCCAGATGATGGGCTGCGAGCGCGACGCGCGACGCCTGCTGGAAGCGGCGGGCGCGCTGGAATCGGGTGAACTGGCGCTGGTCAGCGATGCGCCGGATCTAGCCGTCAAGCTGATCGGCGCATTCCGGCGCCGCTATCCGGGTGTGGTGGTGAAGCTCGCCATCGCAAACGCCACTGAGTGCATGCGGCGCGTGCTATCGAGCGAGGTGGACGCCGGCATCACGGCGGCGCACCAGGTGCACAGCCGCCTGCAAACGCGCGTGCTGCGCGAAGACCCGCTGGTCGCGGTCGTGCCCGCCGAGAGCCCGGCAGCGAAAAAGCGCCGCATCACCTATGAAGAACTCGTGCGCGAGCCGATGATTTTTCGCGAGGCGCATTCGGTCACGCAGCAACTGCTCGAAGCTGAACTGGTGCGCAAGGGACTTCAGGCGGAGCCCGTGCTCTACGTGGACGGCCGCGAGGCGCTGCAGACCGCGATTGCGCAGGGCGTGGGCGCGGGCGTCATCGCGGGCGCGGAGTTCGGCGAGTCGCGGCGGATTCGCGCGATTGCGCTCGTGGATTGCCAGGTGCGCATGGTGGAGACGCTGGTGCGGCTCGCCGAGCCTTCGTCGTCGAATCTGCTCGATGCGCTCTTCGCCACGCCGCTCGACTGACTGCCCGCGCGCTCACGACGCACTCAGGCCTACCAGGCACCCTCCACCGTCAGGACACGGCGATGTCCACCCCCACCTCGTGCAGCAGGTCGCGCAGCAATTCCGCCTGCTCCATGCGCGCGCCACGCCGCAAATGGATGCGCAGCGCGCGTCCCGCGATGCCGCCCACGGGCTGCAACAGCGTCAGCTCCAGCGCGAGCCCGGGGACGCCGGGCGCATCGGCATCGGCGGGCTCGACAACCCGCGGCGCGAAACTGGCTGGCGCAGCCGTTGAAAAGCGCGGCGGAAAACAGGCGGATTCGGACATGGCATGGACCTCGTCGATGAAAGGCTCGGGTCATCGTAACCATGCCGATGCGCCTCGCCAAACGACAAATAGGCGTATGCAAATGACGCGGCGCCGGGAGACGATTGCGCCTGGCGCGCATTGCGCCGCGCCCGGTCCGCAACACGGCCGGAACGAGAATGGAGCACTCACGCAGGTGCCGCGCGTGGCACACTGACTGAGCCGTTCCACCTCAACCTTGCCTGGGACAGGAGCCGCTCATGGAACGTCCTTTCACCGATCGCCGCGAGGCGGGGCAAATGCTCGCCGCGCAACTCGCGCCCTATGCCGGGCGCCGCGATATCGTCGTGCTCGCGCTGCCGCGCGGGGGCGTGCCGGTTGCGTTCGAAGTGGCGAGAGCGCTGGGCGCGCCGCTCGACGTGCTGCCGGTCTGCAAGCTCGGCGTGCCGTGGCAGCCGGAGCTCGCGATGGGCGCGCTCTCCTCGAACGGTGCGCAATACGTGGACGAATCGCTCATCCGCGAGGCTGACGTGAGCGAGGCGCAATGGCAAAGCGCGCTCGCCCTCGCCCGCATCGAGCTGGGCAGACGCGAGGCGCGCTATCGCGGCGCGCGAGCCCCGGTGCCGGTGGCCGGACGCGTGACGCTGCTGGTCGACGACGGCATGGCCACGGGCGCCTCGCTCAAAGCCGCCGCGCACGCGCTTGCCTCGCTCGGGCCGGCGCGCATCATCGCGGCGCTGCCGGTTGCGCCGGCCGGCGCGCGCGCGCGGCTTGCTGACGCCGTCGACGATTTTGTCTGCGTGCAGACGCCCACGTCGTTCATGAGCGTGGGCCAGTTCTATTTCGACTTCGAACAGGTCGGCGACGACACCGTGAGGGATTTGCTCGACCGTGCCGCAACCGGCGATTGAGACTCACCGCACCGGATTGGCGGCCTTCTCCCCTACCACCGTCTGCCAGGGCCGCACGCGCCACGCCTTGACGAGGCCCGCCTTCACATAGGGATCGGCGCGCGCGAACGCTTCGGCGGCCGCGGGACTCTCGCCCTCGAAAAGCAGCAACGCCTCGTCCACGGGTTCGGCAATCGCGCCGGCCAGCAGCAGCTCGCCGCGCCCGGCCGCAGCCCACGCGAGCGCCAGGTGCGCATTGCGGTGCTCGGGGCGCCGCTCGAGATAATCGTCGGCGAGGTCGTACATCAAGAGGTAGTGCATGGTCAGTCTCCGGTCCGATGCACGGCTGTCAGGTCCTGAACTGGACGCAAGGCAACGAGCGCCATGCCGCGTGCATATCACGCATTGTGCCCCAGTGCGCGTCAACCGAAGCCACTTGCAGTTCGTTTTCATATTGGCTTTGCCATAATGGTTGCGGCGATGGGCAAAGATGGACTGGAGGTGCCGCCTGCTCGCACGACTAACGACAATGTCGATATCCCATGGGAGTGACACGATGAAGATCCAATCCATCATTGCTGCAATCGTGCTGGGCGGCGCATTGACCGCACCGGCGTTCGCCCAGACCGCCGCGCCCGCGGCGCCGGCTTCCGGGGCCGCGAGCCCGAATAGCCAGCAGGCCAAGATGAAGGCTTGCAACACGCAGGCCACCGGCAAGAAAGGCGACGAGCGCAAGACATTCATGAAGCAGTGCCTCTCGGCGAGCGGCGCGGCCCCCACGATGTCGCAGCAAGAGCGCATGAAGGCGTGCAACGCTCAAGCCGGCGACAAGAAGGGTGACGACCGCAAGGCATTCATGAAGCAGTGCCTCACGACCAAGAGCTGATCCGCCACGCGGCTGAAGCAGCCGGAGCGCCTCGTCTGGCCCGGCCCTCGCTTCAAGTCCCGCGCTCACCCTGCCGCGACGCGCCATAGCTTATGCTGCGGCGCGTCGTTTTTCATGGGGCGGCGCCTTTGGCGCATTCACCTGAACGCTCGCACCTTCATGAGAGCCCTCGCGCCTCTTCGAGGTTGCGCCCGCGCGCCGTTTTTCTCCTATGATGGCTGCAGCGGCGCCCCTTCCCTGCTATCCAGGCGCGCAGACGCCATCGGGCCGCCGAACGAACGTTGAAGCCGGAGTGATGCCTGTCGCATCGTACGGAGGCGCGGATGGCATGGAAGCACAAGAACCGCTGGTTTCGCCGCTGGCTGGTGGTGATCGTTTTCTGGCTCGTGCCGGTGATGATCGTCGTGGTGCGCGAGGCTCAGGACGAGATGGCCTATAACCGCGCGGAACTGCAGCGCGCCCTCACCAATTGGACATTCACCGACGCCGAGCGGGCCGCCGGCGCGCCGCTGCATTGCAAGGGCGCGCCCGAGCGGGCCCGCGCGCTCGGCTGCCCTGCCGCCGTGCTCGCGGAAAACGCCCCTGCCCATCAGGTGGCGCTCGATGAATATGCCACGCGCCGTGCCACGCTCGTGAACTACCTGTGGCATGCGTTCGTCGGCTACTGGGTCGTGCCTGCGGCGACCTTGCTCGCCATCGGCATCGTGCTTGGCGCCGTGCGCCGCGCGCTGCGCCGTCCCTCCACTGCGAAGCCGGTCCCGGAACGCTGATGCACATCGCACCGCTGCGCGGTCTGGCACGGGAAAATCGGGGGCCTGTGTTATAACGGCGAAAGCTGATCCCGTCATCGGCAAAACGCCCTGACGGCACGGCTTTTGGCTATTTCGGATATATCGGAACCCAGAACGGAGAACAACATGCAAGGACGCCGTTTCATCCTGAAAACCTCGATCGCAATCGCGCTCGCCAGCGCGGCGCTCGCAGGCTGCTCCACCACCGGTAACACCCCCGCGACGGCACAAACCAACGAGTCGCGCCGCCAGTCGATCGACGCGAGCGTCGACGGCACGATGTCGCGCCTCTTCCAGACCGTGCCCGGCTCGCGCGAGCTCGTAAGCAAGGCGCGCGGCGTGCTGGTCTTCCCGTCGGTGGTCCAGGCCGGCGTCGTGGTCGGCGGCGAGCACGGCGACGGCGCGCTGCGCGTCGGCGGCAGCACGGTCGGCTACTACAGCACCACGGGCGCATCGGTGGGCGCAACCCTTGGCATGCAGTCGAAGGCCGTCGTCTATCTGTTCATGACGCAGGACGCACTCGACAAATTCCGCAACTCGAACGGCTGGTCGGTAGGCGGCGACGCTTCGGTCGCGATCGTGAAGGTCGGCGCGAACGGCTCGGTCGACACCACCACGGCCACCAAGCCCGTGGAAGTCTTCGTGCTTACCAACAGCGGCCTGATCGGCGACCTCTCGCTCGGCACCACCAAGATCTCCCGCCTGCAGCTGTAAGTCTGCCCGCATCCACACGCGGCGCACTCGACACACGCGACGTATTGGCCCGAGCCCTCCCCGGCTCGGGTTGCCACGAGACACCGCTGCGCGCTCAGCTCGCGGACGTGTCGATCACCTTGAAGCGCGAACGCTTGTTCGCGCGTATCACCGCCTGATACGCCTCGATATATTGCTGCGCCATGCGGTGCGACGTGAAGCGCTCCTCGAAGCGGCGCCGCACACCGGCGCGAGGCACGCGTGCAAGCCGGTTGACGGCTGCCACGGCGCCAATCTCGTCCTCGACGATAAATCCCGAAACGCCGTCATCCACCACTTCAGGCACCGCGCCGCGATTGAACGCGATCACAGGCGTGCCACAGGCCATCGCCTCGATCATCACGAGCCCAAACGGCTCCGGCCAGTCAATCGGGAACAGCAGCGCATGCGCGCCGGAGAGAAACTCGGCCTTCTGGCTGTCGTTGATCTCGCCGACGAACTCCACATTGGGCAGCGCGAAGAGCGGTTTGATATCGCGCTCGAAATACTCGCGGTCGGCCTCGTCGACTTTCGCGGCGATGCGGATCGGCAAGCCGCAGCGCTGGGCAATGCGAATCGCGGTGTCCACGCGCTTTTCGGGCGAAATGCGGCCGAGAAACGCGAGATAGCGCTGCTCGACGGGCTGCGGTGTGTAGAGCGTCTCGGGCAAGCCGTGATAGACGGTCTTGAGCCATTTGGCCTGCGGCATCGGCTGGCGCTGCGAGTTCGAGATCGACACCACGGGGGCGGTGTTGAACGTGTCGAACACCGGCTGCTGCTCGGGCAAATCGAGGCGGCCGTGCAGCGTGGTCACGAACGGCGTGTCCTGGCGCTTGAATACCGAAAACGAGTAGTAGTCCATATGGAAATGCAGCACATCGAACTGGTCAGCCTGGCGGCGCACCATTTCCATGAGCAGCATGTGCGGCGCGACCCGGTCGCGAATGCCGGGGTCCAGACGCAACGCGCGCGGCCAAACGGGTTCGAGCTTCGCGCGCGTTTGCGAATCGCCGCTGGCGAATAGCGTCACGTCATGCCCGAGATCGACCAGCGCCTCGGTGATGTACGACACGGCTCGCTCGGTGCCGCCGTAGAGCTTGGGCGGCACCGATTCGGTCAGCGGGGCGATCTGCGCAATTCTCATCGGGAGTCTCCTTCATGTTCCGCGCGCAAGCACGCGAGGGGATCCTGCTGGCGGTCCTGGTCATTTTAAAGGAAGCCGGATACCGCAGCCGTACCGTCACGTATCGAAGGGACAGACCCGTGGCGAGCGTGATCGGGCGGCTTGGGACGACGCATGGGTTAATTATTCGCCTCGCGCGGCGCACGCGCTGCGAGTCTTTCAATTGCTATACGGACTTACACGTGGAAACATCCTGCGGCGCCAGCCGGGGACGGCTGCGACGCTCGATGCAATTTGGGGTAACCGGGGCCATTCAGCGCACCGGCCACTTCCACGCCGGAATGTCGAGCGAGTCGGCGTCGCCAAGCGCCGTCGCGCCCAGGCGCCGCTCCAGCACGATCGACTGGCTGCCCGCCTCGCGCTCGAGCGCCGCGACGAGCCGCGCCGCGTGCGAGACCACCAGCACCTGCGAGTGCACCGAGGCGCGCGCGATGAGCCGTGCGAGCGACGGCAGCAAGTCCGGGTGCAGACTGGTTTCCGGCTCGTCGAGCACGAGCAGCGCGGGCGGCCGCGGGCTCAGCAGCGCGGCGGCAAGCAGCAGATAGCGCAGTGTGCCGTCCGAGAGCTCGGCGCCGCGCAACGGTCGCAGCAGCCCCTCCTGGCGCAGCGCCACTTCGAAGCGCCCTTCGTGATTGACGATTTCCACGCGCGCGCCGGGAAACGCATCGCCGATTGCCGTGTCGAGCGCCGCGCCGTCGCCGATCTCGCGGATCGTCTGCAGCGCGGCGGCAAGATTCGCGCCGTCGTCGGCCAGCACCGGCGAATGGGTGCCGATCTGCACCTGGCGCGCGGGGGCGTGCTCGTCGGTGCGGAAGTGGTCGTAGAAACGCCACGAGCGAATCTGCTCGCGCACCGCAATCATCTCCGGCGCGCTGCGCGGGTCGGCGAACTCCGTCATCATGCTGTCGAAGCTCGCCACCGGCTGAGCGAGCGTCATCCAATCGTCCTGCCTGGCTCCTGCTGCTTCGTCGCGAATGCGGATCATCGGCCCCTGGCGGTCCACCAGCAACGTCGATGGCCGCAGCAGCGGCCCGCCCCAGATGCATTCGCGCTTGATGACCGGATCGAGCGAGAACTGCGACGAACCGGGCACGGGCAAGCCGAGGTCGATCGCATAGCCGAAGGTCTCGCCCGAGAAGCCGAGCTTGAGGCTCACCGCGTCTTTGCGCACCGTGCCCTGCACGGCGTACTCGCCCTTGGCGACCGCGCGCGAGAAGCGCTCGGGGCCGGCCCAGAGCGTCGATTGCAGGCCGCCCTCGCGCGCCAGCGACGGAATCACACCGCCGCGCGCGGTGAGCGCGAGCAGGCGCAGCGCCCGGTAGAGATTGGACTTGCCGCTGCCGTTCGGTCCGGTGATGACGTTCAGCGGCCCGAGCGGCACGATGAGCTCGCGCAGCGAGCGATAGTTGGCGATGGCGAGGGTGGAGAGCATGAACCTGTGCAAGCGCGCCTGGCGCGCGGGTTGAGCCAGCGCCCGATGATACGCAATCGGGCGTCGCGAGCGTTGTTGCCGGTCGGCCTCGCGTGGGAATGAGAGACCGGCAATCGGTGCGCGCGAAGGCTCAGAGCGGATGCGGCACGGCGGCGAGATCGGTGAGGAAACGGTCGCGCCAGACGCCCAGATCGTTGCGGCGCAATGCCTCCATATTGGTCAAATAGCGCGTCTTGCGCTCTTCGAGCGGCATCGAAAGCGCACGCCCGAGCGCCTCCGACATGCCCGCGGCATCGTGCGGATTCACGAGCAGCGCGCCGGTGAGCTCGGCGGCGGCCCCCGCGAAGATCGAGAGCACGAGCACGCCGGGATCCTCGGGATTCTGCGCGGCCACGTACTCCTTCGCGACCAGATTCATGCCGTCATGCAGCGGCGTGACATAACCCACCTGCGACTCGCGAAAGAGCGACATCAGCTTCCAGCGGTCGTATTGCTGGCTCAGGTAGCGGATCGGCGTGTAGTCGAGACCCGAGTAGCGCCCGTTGATGCGCCCCGCCTCGCGCTCCAGCTCCTCGCGGATGACCTTGTAGCTCGCCACGTCGGAGCGCGTGGGCGGCGCGATCTGCACGAGCGTGGCCTTGCCGCGCCATTCGGGCGAATGCTCGAGCAACTGCTCGAACGCGTGAAAGCGCTCGACGAGCCCTTTCGAGTAATCGAGCCGGTCCACGCTCATGATGAGCTTGCGCCCTTCGAGACTCTGCTTGAGATCGAGCACGTGCTGGCGGCTCTCGTAGCCCGCGGCCTGCGCGGCGATCTCGTCGGGAAACACGCCGATGCGATAGACACCCGTGCGCAGCTTGCGCCCGTATGCCTCCACGTCGCCGGATTCCTTGTTCTCGCCGTGCTCGCGCACCGTGCCGCGCGCGGTGCGCACGATGTAATCGTGAAACGCCTGCTGGTCGTTGCGCGTCTGGAAGCCGAGCAGGTCGTAGCAGCACAGCGATCTCACGAGCTCGTCGTGCGGCGGAATCGTCTGCAGCACTTGCGGCGAAGGAAACGGAATATGCAGGAAGAAGCCGATGCGATTGCGCACGCCCTCGGAGCGCAGCGCCTCCGCGAACGGGATCAAGTGGTAATCGTGGACCCAGATCATGTCGTCGGGCTGGATCAGCTTGACGAGCTTGTGCGCGAGCCACGCGTTCACCCGCCGGTAGCCGGCGTATTCGTCGCGCTCGTAGCGCGCGAGATCGTTGCGGTAGTGAAAAACCGGCCACAGCGTGGCGTTCGAGAAACCGCGGTAATACTGGTCGTAGTCCTTCCTCGTGAGCCCGGCCGTTGCGAACGTGACGTGGCCCTCCTCGACGAGCGTTGGGCCCGCGTTCGCCACCGTCTCGCTCACGACGTCGCCACTCCAGCCGAACCACACGCCGCCCGCGTCCTTGAGCGCGCCGAACACGCCGACGGCGAGCCCCCCTGCGGAGCCCTTGGTCTCCGTGGGCGTCGCCACGCGGTTCGAGACGACTATCAGTCTCGCCATCGAGATACCCCTCCTGTCTGCTTCATGGCTTCTTCGTTTTCGTTTCCGTCCGCGCCTGCTCGTTCGCCGTCGCGCCTTGCGGCCGCCCTCTAAGCGCTGGCAGGTTCCTTCGCAGCGCCAGCGGTTTCCTTCGCAGCGCCGGCGGCCGCCGCGCGCTCGCCGCTGCCCATCAACGGATCGGCCTCGGTATGCGCCGCCGTGCTCGACGCTTGCGCCGGTGCTGGCTCTCGCTCTCGCGCGGACCCCGGCCCGAAAAACACGGACTGTCCCGCGTCGTCGGAGCCGTATTCTCCGGATGCCCCCGCCGCGCCGCGCTCCAACTGCGCCGAAACCTCGGCCCGCGCGCGCGGCAGATAGTGCGGATAGTGCGCGTTGACGAAATCGAGCAAGCCCTCGCGCACGCGGCAGCGCAAATCCCAGTTCAAGCCCGAGTCCTGCGAACTCACGAGCACGCGCAACTGCATCGCGCGCTCGTTGGCATCGGTGACCTGCAGCACCTGCACGCGCCGGTCCCACTCGGGCGCCTGCCCGACGATGCGCGCCAGTTCCTCGCGCAGCGGCGCGAGCGGCATGCGGTAGTCGAGCCAGAGGAACACCGAGCCGATGATCTGCGAACTGCTGCGCGTCCAGTTCGTGAAAGGATTCTCGATGAACCATTGCAGCGGCACGATCAGGCGCCGCTGGTCCCAGATTCGCACTGAGACATAAGTGCCGGTAATTTCCTCGATGCGCCCCCATTCGCCCTGAATCACGACCACGTCGTCGAGCCGGATCGGCTGTGTCAGCGCGATTTGCACGCCGGCAATCAGATTCCCCAGCACGGGGCGTGCCGCGATACCGGCGACGAGGCCCGCGACGCCCGCCGAGGCCAGCAGGCTCGCGCCAATCTGGCGCACGTTCGGGAAGGTCATGAGCGCCGCGCCTACGCCGAGGATGATGATCACGACCATCACCGTGCGCGCCAGCACGCGGGCCTGGGTATGGATGCGGCGCGCCTGGAGGTTGTCGGCGATGTCGAGCGGGTGCGCGGCGATGATCGCCTCGCCGATAGCCGCCGCGCAACGCACCGAAAGCCACGTGATCGCCGCGACGAGCGCGAACGCGCAAAGCTCGCGCAGGATGCCGATGTAGCGCAGGGCGTCGGGCGCCTGCCACCAGACGAACTCTAGCGCGAGCACCGCGAGCACGACGCGCACGGGCTGGTGGATGGCGCGCACGAACACGCTCACGTGCGGGTACGGACGGGCGATCCGGCGCACGACGCGCGCACCGAGCCAATGGATGGCGAGGACGAAAACCAGCGCGACGGCGCTGACGAAAAGCACGCCGAGCCAGTTTTGCAGCGGCGCATCGGCGAAGTGCGAGGCGAACAGGGAAAGATCGTCGACGGTCGGCATCAGCGGCCAATTCCTCCTGAGCTTGCGGGCAGCGGACGGAAACGGCACGGGCATAAGCCCGCGCGGCGAGCACGGCATTCGAGGCACGAACAGGCGAGCCCGCACGGCGCGAGGCCACGGCACCTGGTGTCACGCTACGCGAATGCGCGTAAAAATGCGCTAAAGAATGCACCCGGCCACGTTGAGCCAGGTTGAGCCAGGTTGGCCGCACAGCGGCGCGAGAGGCGGAAGCGGCCGCGAGCCGCCCCGCTGGTGAATCGACTGGAGCCTGCGCCGATGGTTCAATGCCGAATGGCCGGACCCCAGCGGCCGTATGTGCAACCTGCCGCGCTCGAAAAGACTGCGGCAGGCGGCTGGGCGAAGAGTCCGTTATCGGATCAGCCGCGAACGCAACGACGTACTCAACCGCCCGTTCAGTTGGGGATCTTGCACGGAAACGCCTTGCCGAGCCCGAGCGAGATCGCGGTGCTGGCGTTGTAGCCGGCGACGTTCGGGTTGTCGGCGATGTACTTGCGCACGGCGTCGGTGAGTTGCGCGGAACGCGCATCCTGCGGCAGACAGAAATACTGGCCGACACGCGGGCCAGTCGTGCCGCCGATGGCGTCGATGGTGTTGAAAATGCCGTCGGCGGCCCCTTCGATGTAGGCGGCGCACGCGCTGCGCGACGCCACGTCGGTCTTCGAGCACAGCCGGTTCAGATCGGAAGCGGTGAAGGCGAAAGCCGAAATCGGCACAGCGAGCGCGCCGGCGCAGATCAGAGCCCGCAGCATGATTCTCCTTGGTTCGTCGTTGGGGGCGGCGCTTGCCGCGCCGCGAGCCGCCCGCTGGCGGCCGGCGGCAACCCCGGTATTGTGCACTGTTTTTGCTGGCGCGCCGTACGGCTCACTGCGAAAGGGTTCGCGAGCGGCGCCTGGCGTCCTGGCGTCCTGGCGTAACCGGCTCAGCATGCGGCGTGCCCGGCACACTGCCGCGCGCGCACGCCTGCCCTGAACCCGACTGGCGGCCCCACGGCGGCCGCGCCGCGGCCCTGCTGCGACCTTACTGCGCGGTCTGGCCCATGCGCGCCGAGAGATCCTTGATCGCATCGGGTGCCTTGTACTGCTTGGCGAAATCGAGCGCGTTCATGCCGATCTGGTTCTTCGCATTGAGATTGGCGCCATGCTCGAGCAGCAGCTTTGCGGTGCTCATATGGTCGCCGCGCGCGGCCATCCTGAGCGGGGTCGTGCCGTTGGGCGACTGCGCATTGACGTCGGCCGAATAGCCGATCAGCAGCTTCGCCACGTCGTCGTGGCCATTCGCGGCCGCGTAGTGCAGCGGCGTCCAGCCCTGCTTGTTCACTTCGGCGCCCTTGGTGATGAGCAATTTCACGAGATCCGTGTCGCCGTTGAGCGAGGCCAGCATCAGCGCGTTCTCGCCGGATTTGTCTTCGGCGGCGATGTTGGTCTTCGGATTGTCGAGCAGCAGCGCCGCCACCTTGTCCGACTTCTCGCGCGCGGCCAGCACGAGCAGCGGCATGCCCTGGCTGTCGGTGGCGTTCGGGTCCATGCCGTTGGCGATGTCCTTGGCGACGCCCTTGTCGTCGTCGAATTTCACGGACTTCACGAGCGAATCGATTGGCGCGGCGTGGGCCGGCGCGCTCGCCAGCAAGACGGCGCTCATGCCGAAGGCGAGCGTGGCGGCGATGCGGCGCATGCCTGCGGTGCGCGTGGCTCGCGCGGCGTGGACGGTGGGCGTAAGCGGATTCGAGTTCATGTCAAGCCTTAATGTTATTCGATATGGTATTGATAATAAACAATAAATCGAAATGCGCCGCGGGTGATTCGTGACTCAGGCCGAAGCCGGAATCTTGAAGAGCCGGAAAAAATTCTGCGTGGTGGCAGCGCCGAGTTCGGCGTCCGGCAATCCGCGTTGCAGCGCAATGAATCTTCCGACATGGCTAACGTACGCAGGTTCATTGGGTTTGCCGCGATATGGCACTGGCGCAAGGTAAGGCGAATCCGTTTCGATCAGCAAACGCTCGAGCGGCACGCGGCGCGCCACGTCCTGAACGTCGGTTGCGCTCTTGAACGTCACGATGCCCGAGAGCGAGATGTAGAAGTTCTGCGCGAGCGCGCGCTCGGCGATAGCCCAGGGCTCCGTGAAGCAGTGCATCACGCCGCCCGGCTCCCGCGCGCGCTCTTCTTCCATGATGCGCAGCGTGTCGTCCGACGCCGCGCGCGTATGCACGATGAGCGGCTTGCCCGTGGAATGCGCCGCGCGGATATGCACGCGAAAGCGCTCGCGCTGCCACTCCATGTCCTCGATCGTGCGCTCGCCGAGACGATAGTAATCGAGCCCCGTTTCGCCGATCGCCACCACCTTCGGGTGCTGCGCCAGCTCCACGAGGTCCGCGACGCTGGGCTCCTGGACATCTTCGTGATCGGGGTGCACGCCCACCGAGGCGTAGACGTTCTCATAGCGGCTCGCGAGGTCGAGCACCGAAGGCAGCGTCTCGAGGTCCACCGAGACGCACAGCGCGTGCGTGACGGCTTGCGCGCGCATGTTTTCGAGCACCTCGGGCATCCGGTCGGCGAGGCCTTCGAAGTTGATGTGGCAATGTGAATCGACAAACATGGCGGTCCTGCAATGGAGTGGCGCCTCGGGCTGACGGCGCGGAATCGACAAAAATAAGCGACGAAAAATGCGGCTGAGGACCCTATTCCTTTCAGGGCGCGACGCGCTTGCCGAGGATCACGAGGTCGCGCTCGACGCCGTCGAGCACGGCCACGCGCGGCAGCGTGCCCCATGCCTCGAAGCCGAAGCCGCGAAAGAGCCGCACGCTCGGCTCATTGTGGCCGAACACGAAGCCGAGCACCGTGTGGATGCCCAGCCCCGGCGCGGCGTCGAGCGCGGCGGCCAGCAGCTTGCTTCCGAGCCCTTTGCCGCGCGCGGCCTCGTCGAGGTAGATGCTGACCTCCGAGGTATGGCCATAGGCCGGGCGGCCATAGAAGTCCGAAAAACTCAGCCAGGCAATCACGCGGCCGCCCTCCTCGACGACCCACAGCGGCCGCCGCCCCGGACCATGCGCGTGAAACCACGGCGCGCGGCTTGCCACGCTCACGGGCTCGAGGTCGGCCGTGACCTGGCGGGACGGCACCGTCGAGTTGTAAATGGCGACGATCGCGGGCAGATCGTCGAGGGTGGCATCCCGGTAGACAAGGCTCATGGTGCGGATCAACGGATAACACAGGACCGGCGCGCGGCGGTGCTCGCCGGCGCCAGCGGGACACGCTCAGACGAGCATCTCAGGCGAACATTTCACGATAGCCGAGAAACAGCTCCTCGAACACGAGGCGCGCATTCAGCGGATGGTTTTCCACGGCGCGCTGACGCGTCACGGCCTTCAGGTAGCGGGCGAGCGCGGGCGCCTCCAGATTGGCCGCGCAGCGCGTGAGCGCCGCCGCCGACTGCGGGTAATAGCGCGGACGGCCCGCCGCGCGCTCGGCCAGCAGGTCGTAGACCCAGCGCTGCAGCCAGCCGAGCACGAGCGGCACCGGCAGCTTCTGCAGCGTCTCGCCGCACGCGAAGGCGTCGCACGCGGCGCCGGCAGCGAGCTGACCGAGCGTCCAGTCGCGCAGCGCGTGGTTGTCGTCCTGCGAGAGCGCCAGCGCCGCGAGCGGCGCGCCGCCCGCTTCGGCAAGCAAGCCCGCTGGGTCGGCCACGCCCTGCTGCGCGAGCCATGCCTGCGCCTCCTGCGGCGCGGGCGTGCTCATCGGCCATTGGCGGCAGCGGCTGATGATAGTGGGCAGCAGCCGGTCGATGCGCGCCGAAACGAGCAGGAACACGACGCCCGCGGGCGGTTCTTCGAGCGTTTTCAGGAGCGCGTTCGCGGCGGCGACATTGAGCGCCTCGGCGGGATACAGCACGACCACGCGCGAGCCGCCGCGATGCGAGCCCACGCCCGTAAAGTCGAGCAGCGCGCGCACTTGCTCGATGCGAATCTCCTTGCTGGGCGTGCGGGTCTTCTTGCCCTCGTCGGCGTCGCCTTTATCGGCTTTGGCGTCTTCCTTGTCGGCGGCGCCGGCTGGGCCCACGAGACCGGCCAGCGCTTCCGGCACCACAGCGCGATAGTCAGGATGGTTGCCCTGCGCGAACCAGGTGCACGCCGGGCAGGTGCCGCACGGCTGGCCGTCGGCGTGCGGCGACTCGCACAGCAGCCCCTTGGCCAGATGCTGCGCGAACTGGAGCTTGCCGATGCCGGCCTGGCCATGCAGCAGCAGCGCATGGGGCCAGTGGCCGCGCAGTTGCTGGAGGCGCTCCCAGTCACCCGATTGCCACGAGTAAATCATATTTAAATCAATCTATTAGATGACGTTCTGAAGAATTTACGCGAATTCAATCCGGCAGCATAAGGAGAGCAAATAATGCTGTTTAATCAAAGCGTTGCAATCACTTGTTCAAGTTTCTTGCGAATCTCATCGATGCTCTGCGACGAGTCCACGATCGCGAAGCGGTACGGCGCCTCTTCGGCGCGGCGCAGATACTCGGCGCGGGTGCGCGTGAAGAACGCGTCGGTCTCGCTCTCGAAGCGGTCGGGCTCGCGTGCCGCGCCCCGGCGCTCGCTCGCGGTATCGGGCGCAAGGTCGAACAGCACGGTCAGGTCGGGCTGAAAACCGCCCTGGACCCAGCGTTCGAGCGCTTCCAGCTTGTCGCGCGGCAGGCCCCGGCCGCCGCCCTGGTAGGCGAAGGTGGCGTCGGTGAACCGGTCCGACAACACCCAGTCGCCGCGCGCGAGCGCCGGCTCGATCACGCGGGCCAGGTGCTCGCGGCGCGCGGCGAACATCAGCAACGCTTCGGTTTCGAGGTCCATCGGCTCGTGCAGCAGGATCTCGCGCAGCTTTTCGCCAAGCGGCGTGCCACCGGGCTCGCGCGTCATGACCACCGAGCGGCCCATGGCGCCCAGCTTCTGCTCGAGCTGTTCGCGAAACCACGCCAGATGCGTGGTCTTGCCCGCGCCATCGATGCCCTCGAACGTGATGAATCGGCCCCGCGCCATTTAGTTACCCCGGATGTACTTGTCGACGGCCTTGTTGTGGTCGACGAGATTGTCAGAAAAAACGCTGCTGCCGTCGCCGCGCGCCACGAAATACAGCGCGGTGGTCGAGGCGGGATTGAGCGCCGCCTGCAGGGCGGCGACGCCGGGCAGCGCGATGGGAGTCGGCGGCAGCCCGGGACGCAGGTAGGTATTGTAAATAGTGTTGCCCTGCAGATCGCTCTTGCGCAGCCGCCCCGTGTAGCTCGCGCCGAGCCCGTAGATCACCGAGGGGTCGGTCTGCAGCGGCATGCCCGCCTTGAGCCGGTTCGCGAACACGGCCGCCACGAGCGGACGGTCGCCGGCCTTGCCGGTTTCCTTCTCGACCAGCGAGGCGAGCGTGAGCGCCTCGTACGGCGACTTCAGCGGCAAGCCCTGCGCGCGCGCGGCCCACGCCTCGTTCAGGCGCGTCTGCATGAGCTTGTAGGCGCGGCGGTAGACGTCCAGATCGCTCGAGCCCTTGTCGAACAGGTAGGTGTCCGGGAAGAACAGCCCTTCGCCGCTGCCCTGCGGCGCGGCCGGCGCGCCGATCGCGGCGAGCAGTTGCGCGTCGCTCATGCCGGCGGTGTCGTGGCGCAGCGCCGGATTCGCGTCGAGTTCCTCGCGCATGTGCTTGAAAGTCCAGCCTTCGATGATGGTCGCAACGGACTCGTTGACGTCGCCGAGCGCCATCTTCTGCAGCACTTCATAGGGCGTGATGCCGGCCTTGAACTCGTAATTGCCGGACTTGAGCTGGCTTTGCAGGCCGAGCACGCGCGTCATCAGCACGAACAAATCCGTCTGGACGGGCACGCCGCCACGGCGCAACTGGGCGGTGGCGCTGCGAACGGAGCTGTGCGGCTTGATGGTGACATCGAGTTTCGGGGTGGCGAGCGTGACGGGCGAGTTCGCCCAGTGCCAGACGCCGCCCACTGCAACGGCACCAAGCACGACAAGGCCGGCGCCGGCAACAAGGCATTTCTTGAGGAGGGACATGCGTAACGTGACTCAGGCGGACCTCATATAATAACTGCTTGCCCCCGCCAAAGTCAGGATTGACTGTTCCCCGAATCCATGAATTCCCCGCTCGCATCCGCTGACACGCATTCTCCCGCCGCGCTTGCGGCTCAAGCGCCGGCCGCCGCAGATTTCGACGCCGTTCTCAAGGGCGGCGCCTGGGCGATCCTGCCGCAATTCGGCGTGATCGACGCCAACGGCGACGACGCAGCCAGCTTCCTGCACAGCCAGCTCACGAACGATATCCAGCATCTGGACGTGACCGGCGCGCGCCTCGCTGGCTATTGCTCGCCCAAGGGTCGCCTGCTCGCCTCGTTCCTCACGTGGAAGACGGGCGACACGATCCGCCTGCTGCTGTCGAAGGACGTGCAGGCGAGCGTGCAAAAACGCCTCTCGATGTTCGTGCTGCGCGCCAAGGCCAAACTCACCGACGACAGCGACAAGCTGCTCGTGGTGGGCTTCGCGGGCGACGTGCGCGGCGCGCTCGCGCGCGTGTTCGACGCGTTGCCCGACGGCGTCCACGTGAAAGTGGACGATTCCTCGGGCACGCTGATCCGCGTGCCGGATGCGCTCGGCCGCCTGCGCTATCTGTGGGTCGGGCCGAAGGACGCCGTCGAGGCGAAGCTCGCCTTGCTCCAGGACGTGCTCAAGCCTGTCTCGCCGGCGGTATGGGACTGGCTCGACATCCGCGCGGGCGAGCCGCGCATCACCCAGGCCGTGAGCGAGCAGTTCGTCCCGCAGATGGTCAACTACGACGTGCTCGGCGGCGTGAACTTCAAGAAGGGCTGCTATCCGGGCCAGGAAATCGTGGCGCGCAGCCAGTATCGCGGCACGATCAAGCGCCGTACCGCGCTCGCGAGCGTCGCGGCCGGGCTCGACGCCGCGCGCGCCGGCGCGGAGCTCTTCCATTCCGACGACCCGAGCCAGCCGTGCGGCATGATCGTCAACGCGGCGGCGGCGCCCGAAGGCGGCGTCGATCTGCTCGCGGAGATCAAGCTAACGGCGCTGGAGTCGGGCAGCGTGCATCTGGGCGCCGCCGACGGCCCGGCGCTGCACATCCTGCCGCTGCCGTACGCACTGCCCTCCGAGGCCTGACGCCTTGGCGCCGGCTCCGGGGATGACGCAGCGCGCGCCGCGCCCGGCGCGCGCCGCTTCGTCGTCGTTCGCGCGCCTCGCTGCGCCAGACGGCGCTTCACACCCGGCGTGCATGGTGCTTGACGGAGGCCGGGCGCGATGTGCCTGATCGTCTTCGACTGGCGCCCGCATGCGGCCGAGGGCGCGCTCTTCACCCTTGCCGCGAACCGCGACGAATTCCTGCGCCGCACCGCCGACCCCATGCAGTGGTGGCAAGACGCCCCGGATGTGCTCGCGGGCCGCGACCTCGTGGGTGGCGGGACATGGCTCGGCATGACGCGCGGCGGCCGTTTCGCGGCCCTCACCAACTACCGCGCGCCGCACGAGACGCGCCCCGACGCGCCCACGCGCGGCACGCTCGTGGCGCGCTGGCTGACCGGTTCCGCTGGTGCCGGGAAATCGTCCGATGTGCCCGATACGCCGCTGGGTTATCTCGAGGAAGTCGCGCGCGACGGCGCGATGTATAACGGCTTCAACCTGGTCGTTGGCGACTGGAAGCGGCGCGAGCTCGCCTGGTACTGCAACCGCGGCGATCGCCAGCCCGCCCTGCTGCCCGAGGGCACGCACGGCATCTCCAACGCGGTGCTCGACACGCCGTGGCCGAAGCTCGTGCGCAAGCGCGCGGGGCTCGCCGAACTCGCGGCAGGCGGCCCCGACGTGCCGCTCGAGCGCCTGATCGAGTTGATGCGCGACCCGCGCGTCGCGCTCGACAGCGAATTGCCCGCGACCGGCATTGCGCTCGAGCGGGAGCGCGCGCTTTCGGCGGCATTCATCGAGACGCCCGAATACGGTACGCGCGGCACGACGGCGCTGCGCGTGTGCGCGAATGGCGAGCGATTGAGCGTGGAGGCGCGCGAGCGCAGCGACGACGACGGCTCGCATCGCATCGCGCGACCGGGCGCATTCGAGCGCCACGAGCGCTTCACAGTCGGCGCGGCGCGCTAAAGCCGGGCGTCCGGGCGGGCGGCCTGCCTTGCCGCTCTGCCCGCCTCGTCAATCCTCCGTGCCGAACGCCTCGCGCAACGCCTGTGCGGCCTGTGCCTGCGCGCGCCGCGCATCGTCCACGAAGCCGCCCATCTTGAAGAACTCGTGGATCATCCCGTCGAAGCGCACGAGCGTGACCTCGTTGCCCGCCGCGCGCAGCTTCTGCGCATAGGCTTCGCCCTCGTCGACGAGCGGATCGAACTCCGCAACCCCGATCCACGCCGGCGCCACGCCCCGGAAATCGGGCACGCCGTGGGGACCGCGCGTGCCGTCGAGCGGCGCGAAGCGCCAGTCGTCGCGGTCGGCCGCATCGCGCACGTAGTGATTGAAAAACCATTGCACGGTGAGCGCCGTGAGCAGATAGCCCTGGGCGAGGCGCTGGTGCGATGCGGTTTGCTGATGCCCGCCCGTGCCCGGATAGATCAGCAGTTGCAGCACCGCGGGCATGCCCGCATCGCGCGCGAGCACGGCGCACACTGCCGCGAGCGTGCCGCCCGCGCTGTCCCCGCCCACGGCGAGCCGCGTCTCGTCGATCGCGTATTCGGCCGCGTGCGCGTGCAGCCACGCATAGGCGTCGAACACGTCGTTCACGGCCGTTGGGAACTTGTGCTCGGGCGCGAGCCGGTAATCGACCGAGAGCACCGCGCAGCGCGCGTCGCGCGCGAACATGCGGCACAAGGCGTCGTGCGTCTCGACACTGCCCACAGTGAAGCCGCCGCCGTGGAAATAGACGAGCGCGGGCAGCGGCGCGGACCACTGCGGCTCGACCGGCAGATAGAGCCGCGCGCGTATCGTCGCGCCATCGCGCGTGGGCACTTGCAGGTCTTCGACGGCGTGCATCGGCGCGGCCGCGATTTCCAGCACCGAGGCGCTCTTTTCATACGACGCGCGCGCTTGCCGCGGCGTCATCTCGTGGTAAGGCGTGCGGCCCGCGCGGGCCACCATGTCGAGGACTAAAGCGATCTTCGCGTTGAGCGGCATGAGTGTTTCGGATTGGGTTCCGCTCGAACGCCGGCTGGTGCGTGCAGGTGCGCGCCGGTACGTACTGATGCGCGCTGCAACGCGATCAGGCCGGCGCCTTCTTCACTTCGGGCTTGAGCGAGAGCGGATCGGTGGGATTGCGCAACGTCTCGATGTCTTCGTGACGCAGCTTCACCGACGGGAGTATGCCCGGATGCGTGAGGATGTAGAAGCGCCCATCGCGTACCGCGTCGAACGTGGACTTCGCGACGTCGTCGGCCGTGAGGCGCCCGGAGCGCACCGCGCGCTGTAGTTGCAGATCGGCGGCCTGCTGCGAGCGCGTAGGCGGCGCCTCGTTGCGCAGGTCGTCGGGGCGGCTGCGCTCGGCGTTGGCGATGCCGGTGGGCACGAACGCGGGGCACAGGAGCGAGCAACTCACCTGCGTGCTCACGTTCTTGAGGTCGTGATAGAGCGTTTCGGTGAGCGCCACGACCGCGTGCTTGGACGCGTTGTAGACGGCCATCGCGGGCGGCGCGAGCAGCCCGGCCACCGAAGCCGTATTGACGATATGCGCGCGCTCGCCCTGCTTGAGCATGATGGGCGTGAAGCTGCGCACGCCGTTCGCCACGCCCATCACGTTCACGCCGAACACCCACTCCCAGTCCCGCGCGCTGCTTTCCCACACGAAGCCGCCGCTGCCCACGCCGGCGTTATTGAAGAGCAGATGCACCTTGCCATAGGCATCGAGCGCCGCCTGCGCGAGCGCGTCCACCTGCGCCGGGTCGCGCACGTCGGTGCGCACGCCGATCGCCTGCGCATCCTGCGCGCGCAATGCCTGAACGGTTTCGTCGAGCGCACCTGCATCGACATCCGCGAGCACGAGCTTCATGCCGAGCGACGCGGCCTGCTGCGCGAACGCGCGGCCAAATCCGCTCGCCGCGCCGGTAATGACGGCCACTCGGCCTTCGAACTGAAACGGGTCCGACATCGCGCTCCCTCAACTATTCGTTAATCCTGCACAGGCATAAAAAACGCCGTGGGCCGACACTCGCGCCGGCTCATCGCCTTCGTCAGATGAGCTTGACGAGCTGCTTGCCGAAGTTCTGCCCCTTGAGCATGCCGAGGAATGCCGTAGGCGCGTTTTCCAGGCCTTCGGCAATGCTCTCGCGATAGACCAGTTGTTTCTTCGCGACGAGGGCGCCGAGCTCGGAAAGCGCTTTAGGCCAGACGTCCAGATGCTCGGTCACGATGAAGCCCTGCACGAGCAGACGTTGCGTGAGCAACAATTGCGGGTGCTTGAGCGGGATCGGCTCGCCGTCGTAGCCCGCGATCATGCCGCACACGGCAATGCGCCCGCCGGCATTCATGCGCGCGAGCGTGGCGTTGAGCACATCGCCGCCCACGTTCTCGAAGTAGCCGTCCACGCCCTGCGGGGTTGCCGTCTTGAGGTCCTGGTGGAGATTGCCGGCCTTGTAGTCGACGCACGCGTCGAAGCCGAGCGTCTCCACGACATAGCGGCATTTTTCCGCGCCGCCCGCGATGCCCACGGCGCGGCAGCCCGCGCGCTTCGCCAGTTGGCCCACGACGCTGCCCACCGCGCCGCTCGCCGCGCTCACCACCACGGTCTGGCCCGCCTGCGGCGCGATGATGCGGTTCAGGCCGTACCAGGCGGTGGCGCCCGGCATGCCCACCGGTCCGAGATACGCGGCAAGCGGCACATGCTGTGTGTCGACGACATGCAGGTCGCTGCCGTCCGAGGTGCCGTATTCCTGCCAGCCGGCCATGCCGACCACCTTGTCGCCGATCTTGAATTTCGGGTTGAGCGACTCGACCACCTCGCCCGCCGTGCCGCCGATCATCACCGCATCGAGCGGCTGCGGCGCCGCGTACGACTTGCTGTCGTTCATGCGCCCGCGCATGTACGGATCGAGCGACAACCAGTGATTGCGCACGCGCACCTGACCTTGCGCGAGCGGTGTGAGCGGCGTTTCGACGAGCCGGAAGTTATCGACGCTGGCGGCGCCTTCCGGGCGCGAAACGAGCAGGATCTGACGATTGGTCTGGACCATCGGGGTCTGGGACATGGCGTTCGATGTGGCGTCTTGATGCGCGACTCGCGCCGCGCGGAGTTGGGAACGGAGCCGCAAGCGCACGCGGGTTGAAAGCGCCGCTGTGCCTTGCGAGCCTGCTGTGCATCGAGCGCGGCGCTCAGCCGTCGCTCGGGCCGGGTTTTGCGTTGGGGTCGCTGCGCAGGCGCTGACGCGTCACGTCGCGCCCCACCGCGAGGCGGCGCATGTACTTGAAGGTGCCGAGCGCCTTCGCCACGAAATGCCCTTCGCTGTCGCGAATCTCGCCTTCGCAATAGGCCATCGTGGTCGAGCGGTGCAGCACGCGGCCATAAGCGCGCAGTTCGCCGCGGCCTGGCTGCATGAAGTTCACTTTCATTTCGACGGTGACGACACCCACGCCATCGGCGGCGACGCTGCGCGCGGCCATCGCGAGCGCGATATCGGCGAGCGTCATGGTCACGCCGCCGTGCGCGACGTCCCAGGTGTTCATGTGGCGCTCTGCAAGCGCGAGGAGCACTTCGCTCGCGCCGTCGCGCGCGCTCACGAGCTGCGCGCCCAGATGATCGACAAACGGGCTTTCGATCATCGGCTGCTGGCTGGATGCGCCGTCTTGCGTCGTATCTGCGGTACCGGTCATGGTTGCGCCCGAATCCCTCAGACCACGTAATCCACGCACTGGCGCGACTCGACCACGCGCCTGGCGAAGTCCTTCACGATCTGGTGGTCCGGGTGATCCTGATACGCGTCGAGCGCGGCCTGATCGGCGAAATCGGAAACCAGCACGATATCGAACGTCGAAGCAAGGCCCGGCTCTGCGAGACCGGCTTCGAGATGCAAGGTGCCTGGCACGAGATCGCGGCAGCCTTCGAGCAGCGTCTTGAACTTCGCGAGGTTCTCGGCGCGCGTGGCGCCTTCCGCCGATTCCTTGAACTTCCACATCACGATATGACGAATCACGTGTTCACCTTTTCAGTCGGTCTTGAACGGAGGCCGCGCCGCTGGGGGCGCGAATCAGCCGTCATGATACCCGCCCGTGCAATGAAGCGCGGGGTGCGCTCACGCCCGCGCGAGGTCTGGCGGAAAGCTCGTGAATGGATTTCGTGCCTCGCGAAAATCACGCGGCACGAAGAAAATTCGCGTGACCGAAGCGGCGCGCGCCGCTCCGGCCATTGCGCGATCAGGCGATTTCGAACAGCCCTGCCGCGCCCTGCCCGCCGCCGATGCACATCGTCACCACGACGAACTTCGCGCCGCGGCGCTTGCCTTCGATGAGCGCATGGCCCGTGAGGCGCGCGCCGGAGACGCCGTACGGATGGCCGACGGCGATCGCGCCGCCGTTCACGTTCAGGCGCTCGGCGGGAATGCCGAGCTTGTCGCGGCAGTAGAGCACCTGCACTGCGAACGCTTCGTTCAGCTCCCACAGGCCGATGTCCTCGACCTTGAGGCCGGCCTGCTTGAGGAGCTTCGGCACCGCGAACACAGGGCCGATGCCCATCTCGTCCGGCTCGCAGCCGGCCACGGCGAAGCCGCGGAAGATGCCGAGCGGCTGCAGCCCCTCGCGCTCGGCCACTTTCGCGTTCATCACCACGCAGGCGCTCGCGCCATCCGAGAACTGGCTCGCGTTGCCCGCCGTGATCACGCCGCCCGGCAGCGCCGTGCGGATCTTCGAGACGCCTTCGAGCGTGGTGTCGGCGCGAATGCCTTCGTCGGCGGCAATCGTCACTTCCTTCGTGACGAGTTGGCCCGACGCCTTGTCGGCCACGCCGGCGAGCACTGTCATCGGCACGATCTCGTCGTTGAAAAGGCCCGCGGCCTGCGCCGCCGCCGCGCGCAGTTGCGACTGCACGCCGTACTCGTCCTGGCGCTCCTTCGAGATCTCGTAGCGCTTCGCGACGTTCTCGGCGGTTTGCAGCATGCTCCAGTAGATTTCGGGCTTGTGTTGATTGAGCCAGCCTTCGAACGCCATGTGGCGGTTCATCTCGTTCTGCACGCACGAGATGGACTCCACGCCGCCGGCGACGAACACCTCGCCCTCGCCCGCAATCACGCGCTGCGCGGCAAGCGCAATCGTCTGGAGTCCGGAAGAACAGAAACGGTTCACGGTCATGCCGGGCACCGAAACCGGCAGACCCGCGCGCAGCGCGATCTGGCGCGCGATGTTGCCGCCCGTGGCGCCCTCGGGGTTCGCGCAGCCCATGATCACGTCTTCGACGCGTGCGGGGTCGATCTTCGCGCGCGCGACCGCCGCCTGCGTGACGTGGCCGCCGAGCGTGGCGCCGTGGGTCATGTTGAAGGCGCCTTTCCACGATTTGGCGAGGCCCGTGCGGGCGGTCGAAACGATTACGGCATCAGTCATGTATGTCTCCAGTCGGCCGGAGTTCGTGCTTCAACACGGACTCCAGTCCCATGCAAAGCAGTTGATCGGCGCAACTCGGTCCGATCCCTTGCGAATGTGTTGATCCTGCGAATTGGATGAGCTTCGGACGTCCATCAAACAACGCCGCTCAGCACCTCGGCCGCTTGCGCGCGCTTCACGCCTGCCGCGCTCAATTGCTGCCACGCCGCGGCAAGCGAGCCGTTCAGGTCGATGGCGCGCGAGGCGTCTTCGATCAGCACGGTCTCGAAGCCCGTGGCGCGCGCATCGAGCGCGGACCACGCGACGCAATAGTCGGTCGCGAGGCCGCAGCAATAGACGCGCTTCGCGCCGGTATCGCGCAGATAGCCCGCGAGCCCGGTAGGCGTCGTGCGATCGGCTTCGAGAAACGCCGAATAGCTGTCGACGTTTGCGTGATGCCCCTTGCGGATGACCGCGCGCGCATGCGGCACCGCCAGATCGCGATGCAGCGCGGCGCCTTCGGTGCCCTGCACGCAATGCGTCGGCCACAGCACCTGCTCGCCATAGGGCAGCGCGATCGTCTCGAAGGGCGTGCGCCCCGCGTGGCTGGCCGCGAACGACACGTGCTGCGCCGGGTGCCAGTCCTGCGTGAGCACCACGTGCCGGAAGTCCTGCGCGAGCCGGTTCGCGACCGGCACGACCTCGTCGCCGCGCGCGACGGCAAGCGCCCCGCCCGGCATGAAGTCGTATTGCAGGTCGATCAGCAGGAGCACGTCTTCAGCGCTTCTCATGATGTTCGTCCGGTTTGGCGACTCGATTGCGATTCGATTTCGATTCGCCCGGTTGCACACTTAGTTGAACGTACCGCCCTTTCCGGCCAGTTCGGCAAGCGACGAGGCGATCTGCCATGCGTCGCCGTTCGGCTGCTGCGCATAGCGGCGGATCGCGCGCGCCACGTTGTAGAGGCCGACCGTGTCCGCGTAGAGCATCGGGCCGCCGCGCCACAGCGGGAAGCCATAGCCCGTGAGATAGACCATGTCGATGTCCGACGCCTTCGAGGCGATGCCTTCTTCGAGAATCTTCGCGCCTTCGTTCACGAGCGCGTACACGAGGCGCTCGACGATTTCCTCGTCGCCGATCTTGCGGCGCTCGACGCCCGCTTCCTTCGAGTACGCGACGATCATGTCGTCCACGAGCTTCGAGGGCAGCGCGTTGCGCTCGCCCGGTTTGTAGTCGTACCAGCCGGCGCCCGTCTTCTGGCCGAAGCGGCCCTGCTCGCACAGACGGTCGGCGACCTTCGAATACTTGATTTCCGGCTTTTCCTCATAGCGGCGCTTGCGGATCGCCCAGCCGATGTCGTTGCCCGCGAGATCGCTCATGCGGAACGGGCCCATCGCGAAGCCGAATTTTTCGATCGCGCGATCGACCTGCGCGGGCAGCGCGCCTTCTTCGAGCATGTAGAGCGCCTGGCGGATGTACTGCTCGATCATGCGGTTGCCGATGAAGCCGTCGCACACGCCCGAGACCACGGCCGTCTTGCGGATCTTCTTCGCCATCTGCATGACCGTGGCGAGCACGTCTTTGGCCGTTTCCTTGCCGCGCACGACTTCGAGCAGCTTCATCACATTGGCAGGACTAAAGAAGTGCAGACCCACCACGTCCTGAGGACGCTTCGTGAACGCCGCGATCTTGTCCACGTCGAGCGTCGAAGTGTTCGACGCGAGAATCGCGCCGGCCTTCGCGACTTCGTCGAGACGCTTGAACACCTGCTCCTTCACGCCGAGTTCTTCGAACACGGCTTCGATAATGAGGTCGGCCTCCTTGAGATCGTCATAGGAAAGCGTCGGGCGGATCAGCGCCATGCGCGCTTCGAGCTTCTCGGCCGTGAGCTTGCCTTTCTTGACCTGGGCTTCGTAGTTCTTGCGCATCGTTGCGAGGCCGCGGTCGAGCGCTTCCTGCTTCGTTTCGAGCAAGGTGACCGGCACGCCCGCGTTGAGGAAATTCATGGTGATGCCGCCGCCCATCGTGCCCGCGCCGATCACGGCCACCTGCCGGATCTCGCGCGCGGGCGTGCTCGATGGCACGTCGGGAATCTTGCTCGCGGCGCGCTCGCCGAAGAACGCGTGGCGCAGCGCGCGGCTCTCCGGCGTCTGCACGAGTTCGAGGAAGCATTCGCGCTCGAACGCGAGGCCCTTGTCGAAACCCTGCTTCACGCCCGCCGCAATGGCGTCCACGCACTTCACCGGCGCCGGGTAGTTCTTCGACATCGCCGCAACGGTATTGCGCGAGAACTGCAGGAAGCCTTCGGCGTTCGGATGCTCGATCTTGCGGTTGCGCACGAGCGGATGCGGGCCTGGCTTGCCAGCGGCCTGGCGGGCGAACGCAACGGCCTCGTCGACCAGATCGCCTTGCGCCATGGTGTCGAAGAGACCCGTATTCGCGAGCTTTTCGGAGAGCACCGGCGCGCCGGTCGCGATCATGTTGAGCGCTGCCTCGAGGCCGATGGCGCGCGGCAGACGCTGCGTGCCGCCCGCGCCGGGCAGGATGCCGAGCTTCACCTCAGGCAGCGCGATCTGCGCCCCGGGTGCGGCGATGCGGTAATGCGCACCGAGCGCGAGCTCGAGCCCGCCGCCCATGGCCACGCTGTGAATCGCGGCCACGACGGGCTTCGCGCTCTTCTCGACTTCCTTGATGACGGTGTGGAGCGTGGGCTCCTGGGTCGCCTTGGGCGTGTTGAATTCGGTGATGTCTGCGCCGCCCGAGAAGGCCTTGCCGGCGCCCGTGATCACGATGGCCGAGACGGCCGGATCACGGTTGGCGCGCTCGAGTCCCTCGACGATCCCAGCCCGGGTCGAATGTCCGAGCCCGTTGACGGGAGGATTGTTGAGCGTGATGACGGCAACACCGTCGCGAGTCGTGTAATCCACTGCCATTTGCCTGCCTCCGTGCTTGCGGGCCGCGTTGTGCCTCGTTTTTGCCCCACGTGAGTCACGCACACGCGCAGGCCGATTCATTGTCCGGCATTCCCGGTTCACACGCAGAATACCGAAAAAAGAACGTTCGTTCAATTTTTTGCTGCGCACAAAACGTCGGGGTTTATACCGAGGCTTCGGCCCCTGCGCGCAAACCGCGCAAAAACCGCAAAAACCGCAAAAACCGCCTGGACGAAATAAAAACGCAGCCCGGGGGCTGCGTTTCGTTCGAGTGCGTGCTTTATTTGGGCGTTGTGCGCGCAGTGCGCTAGCCGCGCATGGCGGCCGATTTCGTGCTGTCCGCGGCGCTACCGGCTGCGCTCTTGTCCGTGCCGAGCGGATCGAGCGGACACTTGCCGTCCGCCTCCAGCGCACCGGGCAGCACATGATCGCGGAACTGCTCGCGCAGCTTGAGCTTTTGCAGCTTGCCGGTGGCCGTATGCGGAAGCTCGTCGACGAACACCGCATCGTCGGGCAGCCACCACTTCACCACCTTGCCTGTGAAGAACGCCAGCAGTTCCTCGCGCGTGACATCGGCGCCCGGCTTTTTCACCGCGACGATCAGCGGCCGCTCGGTCCAGCGCGGATGCGCGCAGGCAATGCAGGCGGCCTCCGCGATGGCCGGGTGCGCTACCGCGATGTTCTCGAGCTCGATCGAGCTGATCCATTCGCCGCCCGACTTGATCACGTCCTTGCTGCGGTCGGTGATTTGCAGGAAGCCGTCGGGGTCGATGGTCGCGACGTCGCCGGTCGGGAACCAGCCGTCCACAAGCGGCGTGCCGTTTTCCTGCTTGAAATAGCGGTCGATGACCCATGGTCCGCGCACGTACAGATCGCCGAACGCCACGCCGTCCCAGGGCAACTCGCGGCCGTCGTCGCCAACGATTTTCATGTCGACGCCGAAGATCACGCGGCCCTGTTTCTCCAGCAGCGCGCGTTGCGCTTCGGGCGAACGCTGCGCCTGCTCCCAGTTGAGCTTCGCAAGCGTGCCGAGCGGCGACATCTCGGTCATGCCCCACGCGTGGATCACCTGCACGCCGTAGTCGTCCTCGTAGGTCCGCAGCATGGCCGGCGGGCACGCCGAGCCGCCGATCACCGTGCGCTTGAGCGTGGAGAATTTCGCGCCCGCCTCGCGTGTGTGCGTGAGCAGGCCGAGCCAAACTGTCGGCACCCCGGCCGCGCAGGTCACGCTCTCGGCCTCCATGAGTTCGTAGAGCGACTTGCCGTCGAGATCCTTCCCGGGCAGCACGAGCTTCGCGCCGGTGAGCGCCGCCGCGTGCGGAATGCCCCATGCGTTGACATGGAACATTGGCACGACGGGCAATATGGCGTCGCGCGCGGACAAGCCCATCGCGTCGGGCAGCGCCGCGCCATAGGCATGCAGCACCGCCGAACGGTTGGCATAGAGCGCGCCCTTCGGATTGCCCGTGGTGCCGGAGGTGTAGCAAAGGGTCGATGCGCTGCGCTCGTCGAGCAAAGGCCATTCGAATCGACCGTCCTGTGCCGCGAGCAGCGTTTCGTAGCACAGCACCGGCGTACGCATCGCGGGCAGGTGTGCATCATCGCACAGTGCGATCCAGCCGCGCACCTGGGGGCATTGCGGCGCGAGCGCGTCGACGAGCGCAGCGAAAGTGATGTCGAAGAGGACGTAGCGGTCGTCCGCGTGATTGACGATCCAGGCGATCTGCTCGGGGAAAAGACGCGGATTGATGGTATGGCACACCGCGCCGAAACCGGGCACGCCGAAGTATGCCTCCACGTGCCGATAGCCGTTCCACGCCAGCGTACCAATGCGCTCGCCGCGCTCGACGCCTAGCGCAATGAGCGCCTGCGCCAGCTGCTTCGAGCGCGTTTCGCATTCGCGGTACGTATAGCGATGCACGTCGCCTTCGATGCGCCGCGACACGATCTGCGCGGTGCCGTGATGGCGCGCCGCGTGCGCGATCAGCGACGACACGAGGAGTGGTACGTCCATCATTTGTCCCAACAGCGGCGCGGTCGTCGCGGTCATGGTCAGCGGTCTCCTCGACTCGAATGCCAGAATTTTGTATGGGATGGCGTGGTACCCGCCGGCCCCGGCGCGACATGCGGGAAGCCGCAAAAGCCTGTGCGGCTGGCGTTCCGGCCATGTCCTGCACGCCGGCGGGCGCGGACTTACAATATCGGCTATTCAACAGGCGCTCAA
>JAITTX010000093.1 GCA_031286755.1 Paraburkholderia sp. | reverse complement strand
TCGCCCGGCTTCACGATGCCGACGATGGGCGACGCCCCGCTCTTCGCATACGCGCCGAGCGACTTTTCCTCCTGGGTGGTGAGCCCGCCATCGGCATTGCCCACCGCGAACGAACCGTGCCCGAGGATCGAGTAATAGCGCGCGGCCTTCGCCACGCTCGCGACGATCTCGTCGCCCAGTTCGGGGCGCGTCGCGCGGTTCTTCATGTGGTATTCGCAGCCCACCAGCTCGCCGGTCTCTTCGAACAGGCACGCCGCACCCGCCGCGACCAGATGGTCGAATGCGCGGCCCACGGCCGGATTCGCGGTGATGCCGCTGGTGCTGTCCGAGCCGCCGCAGATCGTGCCCACCACGAGTTCATCGAGGCGCATCGGCACCTTCTGCTGCCGCGCAAGCTGGGCGCGCGCCTCGCGCACCCAGTCCACGCCGTATTGAATCGTGCTGCGCGTGCCGCCCTTTTCCTGGATCGTCAGCACTTCCACGGGACGTCCGCTCGCGCGCACCTGATCCACGAGATAGTGCTTGTTCATGCTCTCGCAGCCGAGCGAGACGAACAGCACCGCGCCCACATTCGGATGCGTGGTGAGCTGCGTCATCATCTTTTCAGCGTAGCGGTTCGGAAAGCAGCCCGGAAAGCCGATCAGATGGACGGGCGGTTCTTGCGGCGCGCCGGGATCGTCGAAAGCATCCAGCGGCTCGCGAAACTGCGCGACGATCTCGCGCGCCACGTGATGCGCGCATTCGACGAGATACGCCACCGCAACCACGTTGCGGATACCCTTGCGTCCGTCGCTGCGCAGCCACCCTTCGAGCATGGGTTCGGCCGTGTTTCCTGGCTTGGCGTTGAGTGGGGTTTCGGTCATGGCATTCGTCCTGCGTTCGTGGGGCCCGCGTTTGTCGTGCCCGCATTTGTCGTGCATCCGGCGCGGGCCGCTGCGTTCATCGGCATCGATGCGATCACTGCTATCGGCGCGCTCAGTGCGACACGAACTCGTGGCCCGCGTCGTGCGTGTAGGTCGGCAAATAATCGCTTTCGAGGTTGTGCGTGTGCAGATGCTCGCCGCGCGCCACGCTCTCCGTCACGTGGCCGATGGGCGCGCCGTAGCGCACCACCTTCTCGTCCTTCGCCAGCGCGCGGCGCGCCAGCTTGTGTCCAAGGCCGATCGTCTTCGCGAGCGTCACGCGCTCGCCCTCGATCTCCAGCGTCTCGCCCTCGGGCAAGCGCGCCGCCGCGATCAGGCAGTTGTCTTCGGGTGAGAGCAGGATGAGACGCGCGTCGGTATGCTGCGCGCCGCTGTTCACGATAGAGCTCAAGTCTCGCCTCCGCTGTTCAGTTCTGGGCCTCGCCGCCCGCCAGCCGCGCCACCATCAGCGAGCCAAGGATGATTGCGCCGTAGATCGCCTGAATCCAGAACGACGGCACCTGGGCCAGCGTGAGCAGGTTCTGCACCACACCCAGCAGCAGCACGCCCGAGAGCGCGCCGAACATGGTGCCCTTGCCGCCGTCGAGCGAAATGCCGCCGATCACGGCCGCCGCGAACACCGTGAAGATCATGCCATTGCCCTGGTTCGCGTTGATGGCGCCCACGTAGCCCGTCACGATCAGCCCGCCCAGCGCGGCCAGAATGCTGCCGAGCACGAACACGCCCCACGTGATGCGCTCCACGCGAATGCCCGCTGCGCGCGCGGCATCGGGATTGCCGCCGATCGCGTAGAGCGCGCGGCCCACGCGGTGATAGCGCAGCATGAACGCGGCGAACGCGAAGGCGGCAGCGGCGAGCCAGACCGAGAGCGGCAGGCCGAGCACGATGGTGGTGGCGAGCGCGAAGAACGAGTTGGGCATGTCGAACAGCGTGCCGCCCTTGGTCGCTCCCACCAGCATGCCGCGCAGCACGATGAGCATGGCCAGCGTGACGATGAACGCGTTCAGGCGCAGCCGCACGACCAGAAAGCCGTTGATGAAGCCGATCAGCGCGCCCACCACCACGATCGCAAGGAGTCCCGCGAACGCGGGCCATTGCGTGCCGAAACCCGCGGAAGCCACCGGCATCACGAGCATCGCGCCCACCGCGGGCGCGATGCCCACCGTCGATTCGAGCGAAAGATCGAACTTGCCCGTGAGCACGATGAGCGATTCGGCGAGCACGACGAGCGCGAGTGCCGCCGAGGCCCCCAGGATGCTGATGAGATTCGCCTTCGTGAGAAAGCTCGGGCTCACGAAACCGCCGATCACGATGAGCAGCAGCAGCGCGGGCAGCAACGCGAGTTCGCGCAGGCGCGAGAATTCGATGCGCTTGCGCGTGCCGCGCCCGGACGCAGCGCCCTGGGCCGTATCGGGTTGCGCCGCCGCGAATGCCGGCGTCGAAACACTATTCTTCATGGAGATCGACTCCTTCAATCGATGCAATCAGTTCGTGGTCCTGCCAGCCCGCAGCGAACTCCGTTACCACGCTGCCGCGAAACATCACGAGCACGCGGTCGCAGGTGCGCAGGTCGTCGAGTTCGCTCGACACCACGAGCACGGCCTTGCCTTCGTCGCGCACGCGGTCCACGACCGAGAGCAGCGCCTCCTTCGATTTCACGTCCACGCCCGCCGTGGGATCGATCAGCACCAGCACCTGCGGCGCGCTCGCG
>JAITTX010000088.1 GCA_031286755.1 Paraburkholderia sp. | reverse complement strand
GCAGCATTACAGCAAGATATGTGCCAATTTTGATGACGCCCGCAAATGGAGCGAGCGGCTTGCAGCAGCGCGGCGGCCGGGCCTTGGGAAGACGGTGTGGTGCACCGCAGCAGTGCGTGGCGCGGTTCGGCGCACTCGACTGGCGCAGTGTCCGGAGGCGAGCGGCGTGGGATCCACGGCGCTCATCGATTTATTTGCAACTAACTGTCAACCTCGCCAAACCACTTCAAGCAGTCAGCGCAACGGAGAAAACGACTTTCACGCGAAGGCCTTTTAAGCGGGCAACACAGCGGCAAAGCCGGCGCGACGCGCTCGCGCGCGCGTGGATGCATGGCTCACGAAGCGCGAAGGCATCGGCCAAGGAAAGCAGCAGCAAAAAAAAACGCGCCGGCATGACCGGCGCGCATCGAAATCCCATTTCCTCTACGTCTTTACGTTACGCGTATCAGCCCACTTTGCGAACCGGCGGAAAGCGCCGCTTGCCGTTGCCGATGCTGATGCGGCGGAAGCGTTCTTTCTTGGTCTCTTCCTCGAAGTGCGAAAGCGAGACCTTCACGAGGTCGGCGCTCGAGACAATGCCCACGAGCCGCATCGACTGGCGATCGGTCACCACGGGCAGCCGCTCGAGCCCATGCACGGCAAGACGCGCGGCAATCCTGCGGCAGGTTTCCTCGGGCACCGCCACGTCCGGCGAGCGCAGCGCGAGCAGCGCGCCGAGCGGCTGGTCGAGCGCTTCGCTGGCACCGCCCGCGCGCACCGCCTCCAGCGAAGCGCGGTCCACCATGCCGAGCACCGCGCCGTCGCGCACCACCGGCCAGGCACGGCGCTTCTGCTCGGGGCCGAAGTACTGCGCAAGCGCGTCGCGCACGCTCACGGCGGCGTCGATGGTCTCCACATTGCGCGTCATCACTTCGTCCACGTGATGGCGCTCGAGCGGATCGACGCCGTATTCGCGATAGATGTGATAGCCGCGCCGCGCGATCTTCTCGGTCATGATCGAGCGCCTCATGACGACCGTGGCGAAGCCGTGCGCGACCAGCGTGGCCGTGAGCAGCGGCAGGAGCGCGTTGGTGTCGTGGGTGAGGCCGAACGCGAACACGATGGCCGTGAGCGGCGCACCGAGCGTGGCGCCGAGCGTCGCGGCCATGCACACGAGCGGCCAGAGCGCGGGGTCGCTGCCGGGCAGCACGTGGCTCAGCACGCAGCCGAGGCCCGCGCCCAGCATGAGCAGCGGCGCGAGCACGCCGCCCGAGGTGCCCGAGCCGAGCGCCACCACCCAGATCACGGCCTTCACCACGAGAATGGCGACGGCCACCTGCAAAACGATGTGCTGATGGAGCAGGTCGCCGATCACGTCGTAGCCCACGCTCAGCGCGCGCGGCTCGATGAAGCCGCCGATGCCCACCACGAGGCCGCCGATCGCGGGCCACCAGGACCAGTGCAGCGGCAGGTGCGCGAACAGGTCCTCCACCTTGTAGAGCGCGGTCGAAAGTCCGGTGGCGAGCGCGCCCGAGAGCAGCCCCGCGATCACGCACGAGAACAGCGCGAGCGCGTGCGGCGTGGGCGTTTGCATGGCGAAGAGCGGCTCGGTGCCGAAGAACACGGCGCGCGCGAAGCCCGCCACGGCGCACGCGAGCGCGACCGGCAGGAAGCTGCGCGGGCGCCATTCGAACAGCAGCAGCTCGACCGCGAGCAGCACGGCGGCAACGGGCGTGCCGAACACGGCCGTCATGCCCGCGGCGGCGCCGGCCACGAGCAGCGTCTTGCGCTCGGCGGAGGTGAGCCGCACGCATTGCGCGAGCAGCGAGCCGATCGCGCCGCCCGTCATGATGATCGGGCCTTCCGCGCCGAACGGGCCGCCGCTGCCGATCACGATGCCCGAGGAGAGGGGCTTCAACACGGCCACTTTCGGCGACATCTTGCTCTTGCCGAACAGAATGGCCTCGATGGCTTCCGGAATACCGTGGCCGCGGATTTTGTCGGAACCGTAGCGCGCCATCAACCCCACGATCAACCCGCCCGCAGCCGGCACGAGAATGACCCAGGGACCGAGCGTGTTGAGCGCGGGCGAGTGATCTTCGAACGAGAAGCGGCCGTAGAAAAACAGGTTCGTGAACCAGTGAATGAGGCTCAGAAGCACGAACGCGGCCAGCGTTGCCAGCGCGCCGATGACGGCGGCGAGTGCGCTGATGCCGGGCAGACGCCCGTTGGCCGAGAAGTCGCGCTTGTGGGAATCGTCGAGATGCATGGTCTTCAAAGATCGATTTGCGGAATGGTGAAAGTGCCGTCGAGCGATTGCAGTTCTGCGCGATGGAGTTCGGCGAGGCGTGAAAGCAGTTTTTCTCCGCCATCGAGCAGATGCACTTCCACCTGGCGGCGATCGCGCTCGCTCACGCGGCGCTCGACGAGATCGAGCGCCTCGCAGCGCGAGACGAGCGCCACCACGCCGTGGTGCTGTGCCTGCAGGCGCTCGGCAATCTCGCCGATGGTGGCCCACGTGCGGCCCGGATAGCCCTTCACGTGCAGCAGCAGCAGGTATTGCAGCGGCGTGATGCCTTCACCCTGGGCAGCTTGTTCCGAAAAGCGCTCGAAGCGGCGCATCTGATAGCGGAATTCGGACAATTGCTCGAAATCGGTCTTCGTCAGATTGCTCGAATTATTCTTCATTGGAAATTCAAATTGATTCGATTCGAAATGCGAATATATCACAATGTGATACTTTCAGGCGAGCCTTTCAGGCGCGGCTGCGCGAGGCGCAACTCGCAATCCACCGCGGGTTCAGGCGTGCGTGAAGCTCAGGCGCTCTGGTGCTGTAGCGGCTGAGCCTGGCGGTACAGGCCCGAGATCAGGTCGGCCTGCGTGACGATGCCCACGAGGCGCCGCTCGTCGTCCACCACGGGCACGTGATGGTGGCCGCGTCCCGCGAAGATGCCGAGAAGCTCCACGATGGGGGTTTCGCCAGAAATGGTGCGAACGTGCGTGCTCATGATCGTGCTCACGCGCACGCCGTCGGCCGGATGCGCGGCGATGCCGCTTCTGAGCGAATGCACCAGGGCGCGCAGCGGATGGCGCCCGAGGCCCTCTTCGGCCAGGTCCGCGCGCGTGACGATGCCTTTCACGTGGCGCGCTTCGTCCACCACCGGCAGCGCCTTGATGTCGTGCCGCTTGAGCAGCGTGCGCGCTTCGCCCACCGTCGTCGCCGGCGTGATGCTGACCACGTCGCGCGTCATGACGTCGGCGCAATTGAGCTCGCCGAAACTGCGCGCATAGGCGCGAATCTCGGTTTCGCGCAGCAGCGCTTCGAGATCGTCGGTGTCGATGTCGAGCAGTTCGTCGCGCTCGCGCAGCACGGCTTCGAGATCGGCGCGCGAGAAGCCGCCCGGCGTGGTCGCGGGCTGGGCGGCCCTGGGCGGCCGCGCCGCGTGCGGATAGCGGTGGCCGGTGGCCTTGTGATAGACGAGCGCGGAAACCAGCAGCGTGAAGGATTGCAGCGCGACCGGCTCGAACACGAACTCGTAGCCGAGCGCGTGCACGGCGGGGCCGCCGAGCACGGCGGTGAGGGCCACGGCGCCCGAGGGCGGGTGCACGCAGCGCAGCGTGAACATCGCGCAGACCGACACGGCGATGGCCACGGCGGCCGCCTCCACCGGGTCCTGAATGAACATCGCGCTGGTCACGCCCACGGTGGCCGAAACGAGATTGCCCCCGATGATCGACCACGGCTGCGCGAGCGGGCTCGCCGGCACGCCGAACAGCAGCACGGCCGAGGCACCCATCGGCGCGATCAGATACGGGATGGTCGAGGCGTTGCCGAGCAGGTAGTGCGAAACGGCGCCGGTGACCGCAATGCCGACCAGCGCGCCCCCGCCCGAACGCAGGCGCTCGCGCCAGCGCAGGGTGACGGGAGACGGGGCGAAACGCGTGAGCCAGCGGAGAATTCTGAAGCGTGACACGGTGGAAATGGCGCTAAAAAGGGCAACGGTCAGGGAAACTGCGCGGGCGAAGCTGCGCTCCCGTCGGGATGCCCGGGATTTTTTGAGATCGCGATTGTATCGCAATGTGATATATGTTGCGACGCATCGTCGCTGATACTTGCCATTTGGGGTTTGATCTGCATTGGCCGCAAAGCGGGCGCAACCGCGCCCGCGCCCGGGCGTTCCGGTGTAACAAAACCGCTGTATTTGTAACTCGGCGCCCCCATCGCGCCGCGCCACGCCGCGTTCGGTTACGCTGGCGGGCGTCTCCTGTGCGGTGGTCCCGGCCTGGCCACCTTGCGCGGGCCAACCCCGCGCCAAGCCCATGGACTGGCGCCGGCTAATGCGGCAGCACTGCATTTCCACGATCGACACGGATGAAAAAACGCATGAAGAAGCTCCTTTTTCCGGGCGCGCTGTTCACGTGGCTCATCGCATGCCTGACATTGAGCGCGAGCGCGTTCGCGCTGGGCGTCGACCAGTCGGACCCGCAGGCGCTCATCAAGACGGCCACGCAGCAGGTGCTGGACGAAGTGCGCACGAAGGCCATCGCGCCGGGCGACATTGCCCGCATTCGCGACATCGTCGACCGCGACATCCTTCCGTATGTCGACTTCCACCGCACCACGCAGCTCGCGATGGGCCGGCACTGGCGCACCGCCACGCCCGCGCAGCAGCAACAGATCGCCGAGCAGTTTCAGCTGCTGCTGATCCACCTTTACTCGGGCGCGCTCGCGCAACTGAAGCCCGATCAGCAGATCGAATACGCGCCCATGCGCACCGCGCCGGGCGACACCGACGTGGTCGTGCGAGCACTCGCGCAAACGAGCGGCCAGCCCGTGGAGATCGATTACCGCCTGTACAAGACGCCCCGGGGCTGGCGGCTCTACGACCTGAACGTGCTGGGCGCCTGGCTGATCCAGACCTACCGCGCGCAGTTCAACGAGAAGATCCAGCAATCCGGCGTGGACGGGCTGATCCAGTTCCTCACCGCGCGCAACCAGGAACTGGAGAAGGGCAAGCCCTGAACGCACGCCTGAGCATATTGGGCCCCCTTTTATTCGGGGCACGTCTGCGCTACGCTTGCCGCCCGTTTTTCCCACGCGTTTCGCTCGCGGCGCGCTTTTATTTCTCGCCCGCGTTCCGCCTGATCCGCGCAGCACGCACTACCCTGAACTCAGGCGCGCCCGATGCGCGTCCCACACGACCGCTTGACCAGCCAACGCTTCGCCATGAATTTTCCGAGCCCGCCTGAGAGGCCATACCCCGAGCCGCCGAATGGACCGCCGGGCCGCCGCAACCGCGTATTCGCGTCGAGCACGCCCACGCTGCACACGCTCGCCGCGCTCGTCTCGGGGGTGGTGGTGGTGTGCGGCCTCTACTTCGGGCGCCCCATGCTCGTGCCGATCACGCTCTCGGTGCTGCTGAGCTTCCTGCTCGCGCCGCTCGTGAACGCGCTGCGCCGGCTGCACATTCCGCAGTTCCTCTCGATCATGATCGCGGTGCTCGCCACCGTGCTCGCGCTGGCGGGCGTGGGCGCGCTGATCGCCGCGCAGGTCGTGCAGCTTGCCGCCGATTTGCCGCAGTACCAGGAAGCCATCATGGAGAAGGTGGAGACGGTGCAGGAGAAGACCGTGGGCCGCGCCGACTCGCTGATGACGCGCGCCGCCGCCACGCTCCAGCGCATCACGCCCACGCCGCCGCCCGCGCCGCCGCAGCCGCGCGGGCGCGCCGCGCGCAACCAGCCGCAGCAGCCGATGCCCGTCGAAGTCCACACGCCCGCGCCCACGCCGCTCCAGCTTGCGCGCAAGGCGTTCGCGCCGGCCGTCGCGCCGCTCGAGACCGGCTTCATCGTGCTCGTGGTGACCATCTTCATCCTGCTGCAGCGCGAGGACCTGCGCGACCGCTTCATCAGCGTGTTCGGCTCCGACGACCTGCACCGCACCACCACGGCCATCAACGACGCCTCCGAGCGGCTCTCGCGCTACTTCGTCGCGCAACTGGGCCTGAACGTCTCGGTGGGCTGCGTGATCGCCATCGGGCTCGCGGGCCGTGGCGTGCCGGGCGCGCTGCTGGGCGGCGCGCGCGCGGCGCTCCTGCGCTTCGTGCCCTATATCGGCATCTGGATCGCCGCCATCCTCGCGACGCTGGTGGGCGCCGCCATCCAGCCGCAGTGGACCATGGGGGTGTCGACGCTGATCTTCTTCATCGTCGTCGACGTGGTGGCGGGGCAGTTCGCCGAACCGATGCTCTATGGCCGCCGCGCGGGCCTTTCGCCGCTCGCGGTGGTGGTGGCGGCGATCTTCTGGGCGTGGCTGTGGGGCCCGGTCGGGCTCGTGCTGTCCACGCCGCTCACGCTGTGCATCGTCACGCTCGGCCGCTACGTGGACCGCCTGAACTTCCTGACCATCCTGCTCGGCGACCAGCCGGCGCTCACGCCCGCGCAGACCTGCTACCAGCGCCTGCTCGCCGACGACCCGCACGAGGCGCTGCTGCAGGCCGACCGCCTGCTCACGGAGGTGCCGCTCATCGACTATTACGAGCAGGTGGTGTTCGAGGGCCTGCGCTTCGCGCGCAACGACGTGTTGCGCGGCGTGCTGCCCGCCGAGCAGCTCGAGCGCATCAACCAGGCGCTGCTCGACATCGTGGAGGATCTGGAGTCCGTGGACGACTCGCGCCATGCCGCCCGCAGCGAGGACGATGCCTTGCCGGAGATTCCCAAGGATGGCCGCGCGGTGCTGTGCGTGCCGGGGCGCGGCGCCTTCGACGAAGTGGTGGTGGCGATCGTGGGCCAGCTGCTCACGCGCGCGGGCATTCCCTGCTTCGCGACGACCTACGACGAGGTGCGCGCCACGCGCACGGGGATGATGGATGTGCAGACGCTGCAATCGATGTACGCGATGCCATCGACGCAAACTCCGCAAGCGGCGCACTTGATGCAGTCGACGCGGGTGGTCTGCGTGGCGTCGCTCGATGCCGCCGAGTCGCCGCCGTATCTGCGCAACCTCGTGCGGCGCGTGCGCGAGCGCGCGCCTGACTTGCCGATCATCGTGGGCGTGCGGGCGGTGCGCCGCGAGGAGGGCCTGAGCATTGCCGACGATGCCGGCACGCACCTTGCCGCCACGCTGCGCGATCTCGTGGAGGAGTGCGGCGTCGCGCTCGCGGCCCAGCCGGAGATGCCCGCGCACAATCCGGCGAGTGCGGGAATGTGACGGACATGCGAGCGTCACACGGGCGTCACATCGAAGCACGAAGATATGCGGCCCTATGCCCCTCTGGTTGTGGCATTGCCAGGAGACATGACGTGCTGAGCCCTCACGAGTTTGCAACGCTGATGCTGATCCGCCACGCGCCGGAGCAGATCGACATGGACCGCCACGAACTCGACATCCTGCTGGAACACCAGCTTGTCGCACTCGAACAGCGCGGCGAAGGCCGCCGCCTGCCGTCGCTCACGATGGCGGGCCGCTCGCTGCTCGAGGCGCTCGGACGCGCCGAGCCCGTGCATTTCGCGCACGAGGATATGGGCGGGTTCGACGCGCATTGATGGTGCCGGTGGTAGCCCCTTGGGGTTGTACACGGTAATAGCGCAAAAAAAACGCGCCGGCAGTTGCCCGCCGGCAAGTCGTGTGGCCTGCCGCGTTGCTCCATGACCTGATTAACGGCTATCGCCATGCGGCGTTGAATGCGGATAAACCCGCTTCCCGGCAACCCTGGCGGCGGTCGCGCACCCGCAGCCCGCGCATGGTTGCGCACTCACCAATCGATGCGGTGCTTCTCTTCGGTTTCGCGATGGCGATGATCGTCGTCGCTGTGCAGGTAAAGGCTCGTGGTGCTGAGCGAGGCATGGCCGAGGTTGTCGCGCACGAGCCGTAGATCGACATTGCCGTCCGCCATGTGCGAACCCGCGCTGTGCCGCAGCCAGTGCGCCGACGCGCTTTCGAGCCGCGCCGCGCGCGCCGCGTTTGCGGCGGCCTGTGCCGCTTGT
>JAITTX010000543.1 GCA_031286755.1 Paraburkholderia sp. | reverse complement strand
CAAGATCGCCAACTCGATTCCGCGCGTGGTGCTGGGCTCGGTGTTCGTGATCGCGCTGGGCCTCGGCATGGCGTCGAAGGTCGCGCTCGCCGTGGTGATGGTGTTCTTCGTGGTGTTCGCCAATGCGTTTCAGGGCGTGCGCGAGGCGGACCGCTACATGATCGCCAATGCGCAGATCCTGGGCGCGTCGCGCCGCCAGGTGACCACCTCGGTGGTGATTCCTTCGGCACTCTCGTGGATTCTCGCGAGCCTGCACGTGAGCTTCGGCTTCGCGCTGGTGGGCGCCGTGGTGGGCGAATTCCTGGGTTCGAAGCAAGGCATCGGCTTGCTGATCTCGACGGCGCAGGGCGCATTCAACGCGAGCGGCGTGTTCGCGGCGATGATCGTGCTCGCGGTGGTCGCGTTGATCGCCGACTACCTGCTCACCGCCGTCGAGCATCGTCTGCTCAAGTGGCGCCCCACGTCCACGAGCTGACTTTCATGTTCTTCTGTCGAAGCTGTCCGGGCGCGAGAGGCTGATATCCTCCGGCCTGTCTTTCGCGGCGCACGTTTGTGCGCCGCTTTTTTTTGGCCGGGCCGCCCACGCGCCGAAAACCCCGCGCTACTTCGGCTGCGCCACAGTCCGCAGATACGGCTTGAGCGTCTTGAAGCCCTGCGGATACTTCTGCTTTGCTGCGTCGTCCGAAACCGAAGTCGGAATGATCACATCGTCGCCGGGCTCCCAGTTCACTGGCGTGGCGACCGCGTGCTTGACAGTTAGTTGCAACGAATCGAGCAAGCGCAGCACTTCGTCGAAGTTGCGGCCCGCACTCATCGGATAGACGAGCATGGCCTTCACCTTCTTGTCCGGCCCGATGATGAACACCGAGCGCACCGTGGCGTTGTCGTTCGCCGTGCGCGGGCCGCCGCCGCTCGCGGCCGGGTGAATCATGTCGTAGAGCTTGGCGACGTTCAGGTCCGAGTCGCCGATCAGCGGATAGTTGACGGCGCTACCCTGAGTTTCCTCGATGTCCTTGACCCACTTCTGATGGTCGCTCACCGGATCCACGCTCAGGCCGATGATGCGCGTATTGCGCTTGTCGAACTCGGGCTTGAGCCGGGCCATATAGCCGAGTTCCGTCGTGCAGACGGGGGTGAAATCCTTCGGATGAGAAAACAGAATGGCCCAATGATCGCCAATCCATTCGTGAAAACGAATCGGGCCTTCGGTGGTTTCGGCGGTGAAATCAGGTGCATCTTCTCCTAGACGAATCGTCATATCGAGCCTCCATGCGGGGTTGCACTGCGGAGTCCTGCGCCGTGCCAGGCGCACGCGCTTACTGCACGCTGTTGCATTTTAGGAAGTCCAGCGCCCGGCTTTGCGATTTGTTTTTCATGCCGAATGCTTTCATTTTGCATTCAATTCACGTCATTTGATCTGAAAAATACTGCATAAGCACGATATTGCAGCTTGACATTCACATCGCATAAAGCGACTATTGGCAAGTTCGATAAACGAAATCATGTTCGAATTATGAACATGCGATAACAAAACGGGGCTTAACCGCACCAGCACGCCGATCCCGCCTACCCCGGCCAGCCAGCAGCCACACGCTGCAAGAGCACTCACAGCATGAAAAGAGACAATTCCCCAAGCACACCGGCACGTCCTGCCAGCGGACGCGGCATCGTTGCCGCCCTCGTCTATGTTTTCGAGCGGGTCATGCCGGACCCGTTCGTGCTCTCGATCTGCCTCACCGCGTTCGTCGCGGTGCTCGCGCTTGCAATCGCCCCGCAAGGCCATATCCCCACGCTGCTGAGTTCCTGGTACGAGGGCACCTTCGGCATCCTCGGCTTCGCACTGCAGATGATCCTGATTCTCGCGACCGGCTACGCCATCGCCGAGGCGCCCATCGTGCAGCGCGGCCTGCGCGCGCTCGCCGCCGGTGCCCAGACGCCGGCGCGCGCCGCGCTGCTGGTGTTCCCGGTCGTGGCCATCGCGGCGTGGCTGAACTGGGGCCTCGGCCTTATCGTCGGCGCGCTGCTTTCGCGCGAAATCGCGCGGCGCGTGAAGGTCGATTTCGCGTGGCTCGTGGCCGGCAGCTACTCGGCATGGTCGATCTGCAATAGTGGTCTCTCCAGCTCGATTGCGCTTTCCCAGGCTTCGCATGGCAACGCGCTGAATCTGGTCGAGAAGGCCACGGGCCAGGTCGTGCCGCTCGCGCAAACCGTGTTCGCGCCGTTCGTGTTCGTGCCCACGGTGCTCGTGGTGGTTGTGATGACGTTCATCTTCATCCGCATGCACCCGAAGGCCGAGGATGTGGTGGCCTTTAGCCAGGCCGCCGAGAGCGAGGAAGGCGCGCCGGGCGACGATCCGCACGCGCGCGCGAGCGGCGACACGCCCACGTTCGCCACGCGGCTCGAGCAGTCGATGCTCGGCACGCTGCTGCTGCTCGTGCTGGGGGTGGGCTATCTGGCGATGGAGTGGCGCGCCAGGGGCTTCGATCTCGACATCAACACGACGATCCTGATCTTCCTGCTGATCGGGCTCGCGCTGCAGCGCACGCCCATCGCCTACGCGAACGCGATCCGGCGCGCCGCGCGTCAGACGGGGTCGATGCTGCTGCAGTACCCGGTCTATGGCGGCATCATGGGCATCATGAAGGGCACCGGCCTCGCTTCGATGATCGCCAAGGCCTTCGTCACGATCGCCACGGCGGCCTCGCTGCCGGTCTGGAGCTACCTGAGCTCGCTCATCATCACGCTGCTGGTGCCGAGTGCGGGCGGACACTGGGCCGTGCAAGGGCCGTTCGTGCTGCCCGCCGCGTTGAGCCTGCACGCCTCGGTGCCACGCACGGCGATGGGCGTCGCGATGGCGGAAAACGTCTCGAACATGCTGCAGCCGTTCTGGGCCGTGCCGATCGTCGCGATCGCGGGCATCCGCATCCAGCGCGTGATGGGCTATACCGCAGTGACGTTCGCGGTCTCGCTGGTGATCTACGCCGTCGCGCTCTGGCTCGTGCCCTGAGCCATCCGGCGCAAACCGCGCGGCGCGTTCCAGGCGCCGCCGCGGGCAAGGACCGCCCGCACGAATCCGCGCGAATCGGCGACAATGACTGACGACCTTTCCGGACACACCGCCCGGCCCTTCCGAAGGAGTCTGCCGTGACCGCCAACGTACCGCCATCCGCAGAGGCCGATCCGCGCCTCGTCGAGTTCGCGCGCGAAGTCTTCGATACGGCCCGCCGCGGCGAAGCCGCGACGCTCGCCTCGCTGATCGACCAGGGCCTGCCGCCCAATCTGCGCAACGAGAAAGGCGACAGCCTCGTGATGCTGGCGAGCTATCACGGCCACGCCAACGCGGTACGCGCATTGATTCAACGCGGTGCCGACCCCGATCTGCGCAACGACAACGGCCAGACGCCGCTTGCGGGGGCCGCGTTCAAAGGTTATGCCGATGTGGTTGGCGCGCTGCTCGATAACGGCGCCGATGTGGAAGGCGCGTCGCCCGACGGCCGCACCGCGCTCATGATCGCAGCCATGTTCAACCACGTGGATATCGTCGAGCAATTGCTGGCGCGCGGCGCAAGCCCGCTTGCCCAGGACGGCGCTGGTAATACGGCGTTCGATGTGGCAAACGGCATGGGCGCCACCGATGCCGCCGCGCGGCTTGCGCGTGCGAGCGGCAAAACGATATAGGGTTTGATCGTGACGTTCGAGCGCGGCGGCACGATCCCGCGCCCATCGACACTCGACATACTCGACGCGCGCCGCGCTCACGCATAGGCGCATGGCGCTACCCGCGCACTTCATTCGCTCTCCGTATCGGCCGCCTGGCCGCCCGCCGCGCCCTGGTGTCAGCCCTGGTTTGCATACCACCCACCACCAGGCGACGCTATTCCCGTAGCCCGCGTATGCGGCACGCCTATTGCTCCGGCGAGCTTGGGAAACCCGTGATATTGTCTGGATACCGGAGTCGTAACGTGCATGTGTCCGTCAATCGAACTCTGTCACCTTCGCGAGCGTCGCCATGAGTGATGTACGCCACCATCTGAGTCCACGCGATCGCGTGGAATTGCTCTGCTGGCTCACCTGCGGGAGCCTCGGAGCGTACTACCTCAACGAAACCTGGCCCAATGCGGCTTTTCATGTGCAGGCGGCGCACAAGTGGCTCGACCGCCACGCGCGCGAAGCCGACTGGCTCGCCGTCGCGCGGCTCACCGCCATCGCCCAGGAAATCGCGAGGCAACACGCATGGTTCGTCGACGCCACATGGGCGCGCGATGCCGTGGAAGAAATCCTCGATACCGACGACCTCAACTATCAAGCCAAGCTCGTCATGCAGGTGCTGAAGGACTGCGAGCTGGCGCTCGCAGACCGTAGTTCCCCCGACTGATTTCGCGCCTCAAGACTGCGGCGCCGGCTGGCTGGCCGGATTCGCGCCCGCCTGCGCTTGCGGCGTCCACCCATAACCGAGCGCCTTGTAGAGGTTCACGACTTCCGCAAGCCGCTGATCCTGCAACTGCGATTGCTGAATCTGCGCCGCGAACAGGCTGCGCTCGGCATCGAGCACTTCCAGATAGCTCGTGTAACCGCCCTCGTAGAGATCGCGCGAGAGCGATGCGTATTGCGTGAGCGCATCCACCTCGCGCGTGGTGGCATCGAGCTGATCGCGCGTGCGCGTGGCGCCCACGAGCGCGTTCTCCACATCCGCGAAAGCCTGCTGAATCGTCTGCTCGTAGCTGAGCAGCGCTTCCTGGTGCGCGGCCTCGGCCGAATGTACCGAGCCCGCGATCGCGCCGCCTTCGAAGATCGGCTGCGTAATCGCGCCCGCGAACGACCACACGCGCGCAGGCCCGGTCCAGAGACCGGAAAGCGCCGTGCTGGCCGCGCCGAACATGCCGGTGAGCGAGATCTCCGGGAAGTACTGCGCGCGCGCGGCGCCGATCTGGGCATTCGCCGCAATGAGCGTCTGCTCCGCCTGCTGAATGTCGGGACGGCGCTCCAGCAACGACGACGGCAACCCCGCCGGTATCGCGGGCACGACAAGCTGCGAGATCGGCTTGCCGCGTGGAATCGGCCCCGGGTTCTGGCCGAGCAGCAAGGAAATCGCGTCCTCCTGCTGCGCGATCAGCTTCTGGATCGAGTAGACCGAGGCCAGCGCGGATTCGTATTCGGAACGCGCCTGGCTCAGCTGCAGTTTTGAAACCACGCCGCCCGCGAAGCGCTCTTCGAACAGCTTGACCGTGTCGTCGCGGCTCT
>JAITTX010000538.1 GCA_031286755.1 Paraburkholderia sp. | reverse complement strand
CGACAATTACTCCGCGCTGGCCGTCTGGGCCGGGAGCCCGCAGAACGTGACGCTGCAACGGATGAGGACGCGGCGGGAGGGGTGAAGGCGCGCAGGCCGGCCGTCAGGATGGCCGGCCTGGCCGAACCGGAAACCGAAAAAAAACTGCCCGACCGGCTTGCGCGGATCGGGCAGTTTTTTTGGGGCGATCGCCGGGCGACCGGCCGCTTAGTCGTAATGCTTGCCGTGCTTCTTCTTGTGCTTCTTGCCGTGATAGTGGTCGTTGTCGTACGAGTTGTTGCGCGAGATGTTGCCGCCCAGCGCCGCGCCGCCGCCGCCGCCCACTGCCGCGCCCACGAGCGCGCCCGTGGTGCCGCCCATTGCGTTGCCTGCCGCCGCGCCAGCGCCGCCGCCCAGTGCGCCGCCAACCACGGCGCCGGTGCGCTCGCGCTTGTTCGACGTCACCGCGCCACCCGCGCCGCCGCCCACGGCACCGCCGATCACGGCGCCCGTGCTGCCGCCCACCGCGTTGCCCACCGCCGCGCCCGCCACGCCGCCAAGCGCGCCGCCCACGGCATTATTCATGTCCCCCGCCTCGGCGGGCAGAGACGCCACTGCCATCGCAGCGGCCAGGGCCGTCGTTCCTGCAATCTTCTTCAGCATTGACCTGTCCTTGTTGCCTTGTTGAGATGTATGTACAAGTTTAACATTTAATCTGAAAGTATAATGTCAGACAATGTTAAAAGCAGCGTATTTTAGCGCATCGCCAGCCAATCCCGCGCTTCCAACCTTCATCTGGCACTCATCCCGCACAAAGCCGCCCAGCCCCAGAACCGGCCGCCAAGGCCAACGCGGCGCCAGACAACCGGGGCCGGGAAAGGCGCATCATGGTGGAAAATCACGACTCCGGACAGAGGAGGTTTTATGCAATCGAAGGACCACTGGAACCGCGTTTACACGACGAAGGCCTCGACCAACGTCAGCTGGTTCCAGGAGCATGCGAACCAGTCGGTCGAGCTGATCAGGCAGTCGGGCGTGGCGCGGGACGCCGCCATCATCGATGTGGGCGGAGGCGCCTCCACGCTGGTCGACGACCTGCTGGGCGACGGCTACCGCCATCTCACCGTGCTGGATCTCTCGGATGCGGCGCTCGCCGTGGCGCGGGCGCGGCTCGGCGAGCGCGCGGGCGAAGTCTCGTGGCTCGCGGGCGACATCACCCAGGTAGCGCTGCCCGTGCACGCCTACGACGTCTGGCACGACCGCGCCGTGTTCCACTTCCTCACGAGCGAGGCGGATCGCGCGGCCTATGTCCGTGCCGTGCTCCGCGCGGTCAAGCCGGGCGGGCTCGTGATCGTGGCGACCTTCGCGGAGGACGGCCCCGACCATTGCAGCGGCCTGCCGGTCATGCGCTACAGCGCCGATGCGCTGCACGACGAATTCGGCGCGCCGTTCACGCTGCTCAGGCAAGAGCGCGAGGAGCACCACACGCCCGCCGGGGTCACGCAGAAGTTCATCTATTGTTTGTGCCGCAAGGAAGCGGACTGAAAAGCGGGCTGAGGCGAAATGTCCCGGCTCTCCGCTGCGCGCCCTATTCCAGGTTGAGCGGCGCAATGCGCTTGCTGCGCTTCTTTTGCGCGCGCCGCCCTTGCGCCGTCACCGCCCGGCGCAGCGCGCGCAACTGTGGCGCGCCGATCTGCCCGCCCGCCGCGGGCGCCGCGCTCTCCCCGGGCTGCCCGGCATGCCGCTCGTAGTGCTGGCCGACCGCCTCGGCCACGCCCGCGCCCTGCGCGCCGCCCCGTTCGCGCAGTTCGGCCACGCGCGCCGGACGCCCGAAGTCGGCGCGCCGGTCCAGCCACCGATACAGCGCGGCAATCACCTCGGCTCGCGTGCCGTGGCGCGCGCGGCCCAATAACGCCCGCCACGCGGGCCGCTCGCCGCCGCGGTAGCGCTCCAGGGCCGCGCGCACGGCGCGCCGCCCCGCTTGCCAGCGCGCAACCAGCGGCGCCCACGCCCAGATCAGCGCGAACACCGCCGCGAGGCACGCGAGCCCCCAGCCCACGGTCGCCCCGTCGATGAAGATGACGCGGTGCGCCCCGCCCCTGCCGATGGTGTCGGCGGGAATGCCGAACAGCGGTTTCTCGTGCACGGCCTCGGCCTTGATCGACACGGCCGGCAAAACGATCTGTTCCTTGCGCTGCGTCTTCGTGTTCCACCACTCCACCGTGATTGCCGGCAGCCGGTACGAGCCGCTGCGCTCGACGCCATAGCTGATGGTGTCGGTGCGCTCGCCGGCCACGAGGCCCGCGCGGTCGTCGACTAGGTTCTTCGTCGCCGCCTGCGCGGCATAGCGCTTCAACCCCGGTACTTCGGCCGGCGCGACCGGCGGGATCAGCATCGACTCCGTGGCCGTGGCGCGCTGCGTGATGGTGCGCGTGATGACGTCGCCCACGTGCACGCGCGCGCCGGCCGGCGCGATCTTCTGCGTGACGCTCAGTTGCGGCGCGGGAAAGAACACGGCCATGCCCTGCGCGCCGGGCGGCAATGTCGCCACGAAGCTCAGCGCGGGCGTCTTCACCTGCATGGGCGTTTGCGCGCCGCCCGGGTGCAGCGTGATCGCGAACGAGGGAATCTCGAAGCGCTTGCCCGCCTGCGGCGTGATGCGGTAGGCGCGGCTCACGCCGAACCACTTCACGCCGTCGATGGTCTCGTCGAGGTTGACCGCGTTCTCGTCGGGCAAGGTGACGAACGCGCCGGGCACGTCGAAGAGCGGCCAGTCGGGGGCGTCCGTGAACCATGTGGTGGTCAGGCAATCGACCACGAGCTTGACCTGGGTGCCCGCCACCACCGCGCCCGAAGACTCCAGATGGGCGCGCACCATCACGCGCGGCGGCGTGTCGGCGCGTGCGACGCTTACCGTCATCAACATCATCAGCATGACGAAGCATCTGCCCAGCCGTGTGAATTGCGCGGCCACGTTCAGCGCGGCGCTCATGGCGTTTCTCCCGCCGCCACGCCCGACTCCTGCTCGAAGCGCTGCTTGAGGAACTGCGCGGGCGAGGTATTCAGGTTGCGCATCCAGACGTCTTCGGAAGGCGTGGGAATCAAGGTGCTGCGCTCGATCTGCCCATGCTTTTTCTGCTTCTTGATATCGTCGGATTCCTCGTCCTCTTCGTCTTGCTGCGCCTCCTGCTTCGGCTTCGCGAGCAACTGGCGCATCAGCTCGCGGTTGTGCGCGGCCTCGCTCATGTGCGGCGCGAGCGCCAGCGCGTTGTCGTAGGCCTTCATCGCGCGGGCGTAATCCTCCAGGTGCGCGAGCGCGTTGCCCATGTAGAAGCTCGCCTGCGCGCCGCGCAGGCCCGAGAAGGTCGCGAGCGCGCCCTCGTAGTCGCCCGCCTGGTATTGCGCGCGGCCCTTCCACATGGGGTCGTCGAAGCGCTGCGCCGCCTTCGCGTAGTCGCCGTGCTCGAAGTACCAGCGGCCCTGCTGGTCGTGCGTGGCGAACAGGTCGATCCATTGCACGGAAGCCAGCCATGAAGCAGGCCGTGAAGCCGGCCCCGAAGCCGCGCGCGCGGCCCCGGGCGCGCCCTGCAGCGCGCAGGCGAGCAGCACGGCCGGCAGCCACTTGACGGTCCAGCCGCGCCGGAAGCCGAGCAGGCCGAACACGATCAGCGGCACCACGAGCCAGTAGCCGTCCTCGCGCCAGCGCGGCGTGCGCTTGTCTTCGTCGGCCGCGTCGAGCCATGTCTGTGCGCGATGCAGGACCCAGCGCACGTCGTCGCCGTCGCTGCGCATGCTCGCGAGCGGCACGCCCGCTTCGTCGGCCACGCGGCGGATCGCGTCGGCGTCGAAGCCGCCCACGCGCGCGCGGCCCTGCGTGTCGAGCTCGACCTGGCCGTCGGCCCCGCGCAGCGTGCCGCCGTCCGGCGTGCCCACCGCGAGCCAGAGCACCTGCTGATGCGAGCGTTTGACGGCGTCCACGAAGGCGCCTGCGTGGTCTGGGTCGATGCCGTCGCTCATCAGCACGATGGTGCCCGGCACCGGGTCGTGCGCGAGCAGCGCGTCGGCGGCGGCGAGCCCCGCGGCGGCATTCTTGCCGTCTGTGGGCATGACCGAGGGCGACAGCGCGGGCAGGTAGAGCTCCAGCATCTCGGGGTCGTCGGTGGGCGGCACCACGAGATGCGCCGTCGAGGAGTAGACCACGAGGCCCGTGCGCGCGCCCTTGCGTGCGGCGGCGAGGTCGAGCACTTTCTGCTTCGCGCGTTCGAGGCGCGTGGGCGCGATGTCGCCGGCGTCCATCGAGCGCGCGAGCTCCAGCACGACCACGAGCGGCGCCTTGTCCTGATCGAAGGGCGGACGCTCCTGGCGCCAGGCCGGCCCCGCCACCGCGAGCGTGGCGATGACGATGCACAGCGCCAGCGTGTCGACGGGCAACAGGCGCCGCCGCGCCGGTCCGCCCACCACGAGATGCTCGAGCAGGCGCGCTTCGATGATGCCGCGCCAGCGCCCGCGCACGTCGTGACGGCGCCGCCACACGACGGGCAGCAGCGCGGCGAGCACGAGCAGCCACAGCCATTGCGGGCGCAGGAAGTGAAAGGCGGTCAGGTCAATGGACACGGTGCGCCTCCGCGTTCCCGGCCGCGCGGCCGTTCGCCATGTCGTTGCCGCTTTCGTTGCCGTTTTCGCTTCCGCTGCCGTTGCCTCTCGCGCTGCTGCGCGCGCGCAGCAGCGCGAAGGCGAGCGCCAGCACGTGATAGAGGGCGAGCAGCAGCAGTCCCGCGCCCAACGGCACCCAATAGTAATCGCGCTGCGGCCGGTAGACCTCGTGCTTCACCGCCACCGGCGTGATGCGGTCGAGCGTGGCGTAGACGTCGGCCAGCTCTTCTTCGTTGCCGAGCGCGCGAAACGCGCGCCCGCCCGTCACGGCGGCAATGCGGTCGAGCGCGTCGAAGTCCACGCGGTCCTCGCCCGTCGCGTTCGGGTCGCCAATGCCGATGGTGTCGATCACGAGATGATGGTCCTTCGCGATGTACGCCGCGTTTTCGGGGGGAATCGCGCTGGCCGTGTCGTTGCCGTCGGTCAGCAGGATCAGCACCTTCTGCTTTGCGGGCGACTTGTCCATCAGCTTCACCGTGAGGCCGATCGCGTCGCCTATCGCGGTGCGCGCGCCCGCCATGCCGATCTGCATCTGCCCAAGCAGCGTGAGCACGGCGTCGTGATCGAGCGTGAGCGGCGCCTGCGGATACGCGGACTGGCCGAACACCACGAGGCCGATGCGGTCCTGCGCGCGCTTGCGGATGAAGTCGGCCACCACCCGCTTGACCGCCGTGAGCCGGTCCATGCGCTCGCCGCTGGCCGTGTTCACGAAGTCGCGCGTCGACATCGATTGCGAGAGATCGATCGCGAGCATGAGATCGCGGCCCGGCGAGTCGTGCGTGACGGGCGGCTCCACGTAGACCGGTTTCGCGGCGGCGGTGAGCAGCAGGCACCAGAGCAGCGGCGCCAGCAGGCGCTGGACCCAGTTGCGCCGCAGCCGCACGCCACCTGGCGCGGGGCGCTCGCCCGCCGCGCCGGCCATTTCGTGAAAGAACGGCACGCGCACGGCCTGCGCGCGCGTGCGGTACGCGGGCCACAGCCACCACACCAGCACGGGCAGCGGCAGGAGCACGAAGGCCCAGGGAAAATCAAACTTCCACATGATGATGTGCGATCCATGCGCGCGCCGACTCGACGAGCCGCTGCGCCTCTTGCGCGCTCACGGCCGCGCGGCGCGCCTCGGGTCCGTAACTCGCGAGCATGAGCAGCGCGCCGCTTTGCGCGTCGAAGCCGTGGGTCTTCTGGAGGAAGGCGAGCCAGGCGTCGCCGCTCAGCGCCGCCACGCGCTCGCGCGGCAGCGCGGCGAGCGCGGTGCGCTTGAGCAGGCTCGCAATATCCGCCAGCGCCGTGGCGCGCTGGGCGGCGTCGCTCATGCGCGCGGCAATGCCGGTCAGCTCCGCGAGCGCGAGCCGCCGGTAGCGCTGTTTCAGATGACGCCGCCACGCGAACCAGCCGAGCACGAGCGCGGCGGCCACGAGCAGCGCGAGCACGATGGCCCAGCCCGCCGTCTGCGGCCAGTACGGCACCGGCGCCGGCAACGCCAGCTCGCGCAGCGGCTGCAGGTCGCCCGGCGTGCCGGCCGGCGCGGACATGGCGACTGAAGCCGGCGCCGGACCCGCTGCGGACGTCGATGCGGACAACGGCTCGGATATCGACGCGGACAGCGGCGCGCTCACAGCCCGCTCCCCTGCACCGGCCGCGTGCGCGCGCCGAACAGCCGGCGCACCTGCTCGACCGTGGGCTCCGCCGTCGACACGGGCATCAGCGGCACGCCGCTCGCCGCGAGCAGTTGCGCCACCTCCGCCGTGCGCCCCTCGAAGAGGCTCGTGAGCGGCGCGCGCACGCGCTCGTTCTGGATGCGCAGCTCCACCTGCAAATGCCCTTCGCTCACCACCAGCGCGCGATGCGCGGGCATGTACTTCCACAGCGGGTCGTAGACCATCGCCGCAACCACGTCGTTGTGCGCGGAGAGCTCGCGCAGGAGCTTCTGGGTACGCTCGCCCGCGCCGGCAAAATCGCTCGCGATGCAAATCAGATAGTCATGCGAAGCAATCTGCAGCACGCCTTCGAGCGCCGCGTCCAGTTGGCCATAGGCCGTGCGCGCGGGGCTCTGCGCATACATCGCGCGGTTCATCCGCTCGATCGCGCCGAATAGCGCCTTGATGCGCGCGCGGCTGCGCAGCGGGCGCAGCCGGATGGTCCGGGTGTCGTCGAACAGCACGCCGCCCACGCGGTCGCCCGCCTGGAAGCCCATCCAGATCGCGAGCGCGGCCAGCTCCGCCGCCACCACCGACTTGAATGCGCGGCGCGAGCCGAAGAACATGCCGATGCGCTGATCGACCACCATCAAAAGCGGCCGGTCGCGCTCCTCGGTATAGGTCCGCACGAGCGGCTTGCCCTGACGCAGCGAGGCGCGCCAATCCAGATGGCGCACGTCGTCGCCGGGCAGGTAGGCGCGGATCTCCTCGAAATTGAGGCCGCGCCCGCGCAGGCGCGAGGCATGCGCGCCCGCGAGCACGCTTCTCACGGGCGCGGGCCGCACGAAGCCCAGCCCGCGCGCCTGGAATTCGAGCTTGGCGAGATGGGCGGCGTCCACGTAGACCGAGCCGATCACATCGGCATCCGGAGCGGAACCGGCAGCGGCGCCGCTCAGTGAATCGCGCAGCGAGGTTGCGCCCATGGCCGGATTGCGCGCGCCGCGCGTCACGCCGGCACCGCGACGGCGGCAACGAGCTTGTCGACGATCTGGTCCGGGCTCACGCGCTCGGCGCTGGCATCGTACGAGAGGATGAGGCGATGCCTGAGCACCGGGCGGACCACGGCGCGCACGTCGTCGGGCGTGACGTACGAACGGCCGTCGAGCCATGCGTGCGCGCGGCTCGCGCGGTCCAGCCCGATCGCGCCGCGCGGGCTCGCGCCCACCTCGATCCAGCGCGCCAGCTCCGCGTCGAGCGCCTTCGGGTGGCGCGTCGCGTTGACGAGCGCCACCACATATTCGTCGATCGCGGGCGCGACCTCCACGGCCTCGATTTCATGGCGCGCCGCGAACACCACCTCCTGCGCCAGCGTCTGAACCGCGGCGCTCGCCTGGCCGGTCTCTCTGCGCAGCAGCTTGAGCATGTCGCGCTCGCTCTGCGGCGACGGATAGTCGATGAGCACTTTCATGAGGAAACGGTCCATCTGCGCTTCGGGCAGCGGATAGGTGCCCTCCTGCTCGATGGGGTTCTGCGTGGCCATCACGAGAAACAGATCGGCCATGGGATGGGTCTTGCCCGCCACCGAGATTTGCCGCTCCTCCATGGCTTCGAGCAGCGCCGACTGCACCTTGGCCGGCGCGCGGTTGATTTCGTCGGCGAGAATCAGGTTGCCGAAGATCGGCCCGGGCTGGAACGTGAGCATGCGCTCGCTGCCGGACTGCAACAGCGTCTCGCCGCCTGTGATGTCCGATGGCAACAGGTCGGGGGTGAACTGAATGCGGCGCATGGTGGCGGCAAGACGCGCCGCGATCGCCTTGACCGTGCGGGTCTTGGCGAGCCCCGGCAGGCTTTCGAGCAGGACGTGCCCGTCCGCGAGCAGTGCGATCAGCACCTGGCGCACCACCTCCTGCTGGCCGATCACCGCTTCGTTTACTCCCGCTTCGAAATGCAGAATGGTTTCGCGCATTGCTTTTTATTCCCGCATCGGATAACCGGTTTATACATAAAGTAGGCCGCGTCCGCCATGGGCCGTGAAAACCCGTAATTCAACCAGACTTCTGCTTAACATAGAATGCACCGTATGAAAACATCCTGACACAATACCGGGGTAAATGTACAATCGCGGCCGCTGCGTAATTGTGCGCGTAAATCGTTCATTCGAACGAGGCAACAATATTGCTTCTGAATTAGTTGTGCGGGATGTTGCACTGCGAATGAGCCATGCATTTCGCATTCGGCTCATTTCGCTTTGAATAAAGCATTTCCATCGAGAGACGAATTCGTTATATTGAGCGCAACGCGCTTGGGCAGGTGTACGTTTTTCGTTATGGCGAATTAGCAGGCACACAGCGTGCTTTAAGCGAACACCATTCATGGCTATTCAGGAACGCGTAATCGGCAAATCGCACGCGGTGGCATCGGCCGATTCGGCCAATGCCGCCAATACCACCGGCGGCACCCGCGGGCGGCGCCGTCTCTGGCTATGGGGCGCCGCGCTCGTGCTCGTGCCCGCCCTCACGGGCGGCGCCGTGGGCTGGGCGCTCAACGTCCATTCGAAGCCCGCGCCTTTCCAGGTGGTTCACGGCGACGGCCTGAACGGCCCGCGCGGCATGGTGTGGGTGCCGGGCGGCGAATTCCTCATGGGCAGCGACTCGCGGCTCGCCCAACCCAACGAACGGCCCGCGCACGAGGTGCGCGTGCACGGCTTCTGGATGGACGAGCACCACGTGACCAATGCGGAGTTCCGCAAGTTCGTCGAGGCCACGGGCTATGTGACCACGGCCGAGCGCAAGCCGGACTGGGACACGCTCAAGGTCCAGTTGCCTCCCGGCACGCCGCGCCCGCCCGACAGCCAGCTCGTACCGGGCGCGATGGTGTTCGTCGGCACGCCCGAGCAGGTCTCCCTCAACGACTACTCGCGCTGGTGGCGCTATGTGCCGGGCGCGGACTGGCGCCACCCCAGCGGCCCGCAAAGCAGCATCGCGGGCAAGGACAATCACCCGGTCGTGCAAGTCTCGTACGAAGATGCGCAGGCCTACGCGAAGTGGGCCGGCGAGCGCCTGCCCACCGAGGCCGAATGGGAATTCGCGGCGCGCGGCGGGCTCGACCAGGCCACCTATGCCTGGGGCAACGATTTCGCGCCGGGCGGCAAGCAGATGGCCAACGTCTGGCAAGGCCAGCAGGCCCAGCCATTTCCCGTCGTGAGCGCGAAAGCGGGCGGCGCGATCGGCACGAGCCCGGTCGGCACCTTCCCGGCCAACGGCTACGGGCTCTCGGACATGACCGGCAACGCCTGGCAGTGGGTGGCGGACTGGTATCGCGCTGACGCGTTCCGCCGCGAGGCGTCCGCTTCGGTCGTCGACAATCCGGCCGGCCCCGCGCAGTCGTGGGACCCCACCGACCCCGGCGTGCCCGTGGACGCCCCCAAGCGCGTGACGCGCGGCGGCTCGTTCCTGTGCAACGAGGCGTATTGCCTGAGCTACCGCCCGAGCGCCCGGCGCGGCACGGACCCGTACAACAGCATGTCCCACCTGGGCTTCCGGCTCGTGATGGACGAAAGCGCCTGGAAGAACGCGCCGTTGCGCGCCGAGGCCGCGCGCGCCGCGCCGGCCGGCGGCTGAGTTTCGCAAGCGGCACGGATACTCGAAGCACCGTAGTAGGCACCCGACGCGCCGTAAGCACCATACAGGCGCCGCATCCGCGCGAGGCGGCGCCCGTGACCAGCAACCCCGGCAGCACAGTGGCACACAGGGGCACAGCCGGACCGCCCGCGAACGCGGGCGGCATGACTGGATTACCAAGGCACCGGAGAATATGACAATGACAAGATTGCCTCGCAGTAAACTTCTGGCGACATGGGGCTCCCTGCTCGCGCTCGGCGGCGTATGCGCCGCGCTGATCGTCGCGCCGCCCACCCTCGCCCCCGCGCAGACCAAGCCGCCCCAGGCCCAGAAGGCGCCCGCGCAGCCCGCCCAGAACACGAGCAAGCCGAACATCCTCGTGATCTTCGGCGACGACATCGGCATCGGCAACGTGAGCGCCTATACCCAGGGCCT
>JAITTX010000517.1 GCA_031286755.1 Paraburkholderia sp. | reverse complement strand
AGCATCAACTCCTGGCCGAGCGGACCGATGGGCCCGAATGCCGCATGCGGGCGCAGTTCGACCTGGGCCACGAGCTCGCTGCGGCGCGATTCGAGCCGGAAGTCGTCGAGCACGATATGGAAGAACTGACCGAAGCGATGCAGCGCGGTCTCGAGATTGCGCGCGTCCAGCAGGCTCAGGCAGAGGAATTTCAGCGTGCCGCTGCGAAACGGGCGGCTGAAGATGCCGGGCATTTCGTCATCGAGCTCGATCGCAAGCAAGCGGTAGAGCGTGGAGAACTGCTCCTCCGTCACGCGCGCGCCGGGCTCGTCGAGCAGTTCCTCAGGAATGCCCGCCTGCTCCAGATAGCGGCCGACGACTTCCGGCCGCGCGTGAGCAGAGGCAAGAAAGCCACGTACGAGAGAGATGGGAACCGTCGAGCCCGTGAGTTGCATGCGTGGGTAAGCCGGCCGGGTAGCCGGAGCAGTATCGTCCTGGTAGGTGCGATGCGGAGCGCGCCGCTGCGCAAAGCAGCATGATACTTCCGAACCCCGCCGAACCAGGCTCGAACCCGTGAACCCCGGCACGACACGCCATGCCCTCAGCCCCATCCGCCCGGCATGGTCCGGCGCCACGCCACGCTCAATGGCGCTTGTGCGGCACGTGCAATTCGTCTTCCATATAGGCCTGCACGATGGCGTGAAACGAGCCGTCGCCCGCAAAGCCGAGCGTGCGCGCACGCACCGTGTCCCAGCTTTGCGGCCAGCTCCCGACGATCTTCTCCACGCGCTCGTCCGCCACCCACTCGATGCGCGCCACGGCCGCCGCGCCGCCGAGCTTGCTCAGCGTCTCCACCATTTCATCCACGCTTGCGCTAACGCCCGGCAGATTCACACTACGCCGCTCGCCCAGCGCGGCCGCGTCGATCTCGCTGCCCGCCACGAGGCATTGAACCGCCTTGCGCGGCGAGAGCAGCCACACGCGTGTCGCGCCGCTCACGGGGCACGCAGTGGTCTCGCCATTGAGCGGCTCGCGCACGAGCGCGCTCGCGAACGACGAGGCCGCCGCGTTGGGCTTGCCCGGCCGCACGCTGATGGTGGGCAGGCGCAGCGCGCGGCCGTCGATGAAGCCGCGCCGCGAGTAGTCGCACAGCAGCAGCTCGGCAATGGCCTTTTGCGTGCCATACGACGACTGCGGATTGAGCGCGGTATCGTCCTGCACTTCTTCCGGCAGTTCGCCGCCGTACACGGCCACCGAGCTCGTGAACACCACGCGCGGCGTGTGCCCGCGCGCGCGGCACACGTCGAACAACGTGCGCGTGGCGTCGAGATTGATGCGCATGCCCAGATCGAAATCGGCCTCTGCCTGAGCGCTGACGATCGCGGCCAGATGGAAGATCACAGCCGTCTGTGTGTCGATCACGCGCTCCAGCACATCGCGCTGCGCGATGTCGCCGACCTCGATGCGCACGCGCGCATCGTCCGGTCCGCTCGCCCGCGTCACGTCGAGCAGCACGAGTTCGGTGATCGGCTCGGGCTGCGCGCTGGCGCCCTGCGGCCCCACGCGCAATGCGCCGCGCGCGAGCAATTCGCGCGCAAGACGCTGGCCCAGAAACCCCGCACCGCCGGTGATCAGCACTTTCATGTTCGAACGCTCCGTTCATGCATGATGGAACTCACAAGGGACATGCCCCGCGACGCGCGCCACCGCAACCGGACGCCGGATAAACGCTCGACATACGCGAACTCATTACCCATCGTCATCATCGAGTGGGCGGCAAGGCGAGGCTTCGAAAAACTCCGGTCGCAATCCGGTAGCAAGCGTGGACCGCGAGCGGTCCCATGATAAGCCCAGATCGCGCTCGCGCGCCGTCATCAACAAGAAACTACGCCGCGTGGCAACGGGCCATGTACCATGGAGGCCTCGCGCGCGCCGCAACGCGTGCCCGCGCCGCCAGGTCCAGGATTCGTTTCGACATGACATTCAGCCCGAAGCTTGCCTGGATATTCAACCCATCCGTACACAAGCCTCGACTGCGTCCGCCGGTGATTTTCCTTTCTCGACTCCCGCTCGTTCTCTGTGCCCTGTTCCTCGCCAGCCTGACCGCGACCGCCACGTTCGCCGCGACCGCTACCACGCCGCCGCATCACACCACGGCAAAAAGCGCACACGTAGCCGTCAAGAAGAAAAAGATCACGCGCAAGCGGCGCTCCGCGCAGCGCACCTCGCCGAGCGTCGCGGCCAGCAAGCTGTCCGATCCGAAACGCCGCGCGAAGCGGACGAAGGTCAAGAGCGCGCCGCACACCTCGCGTCCGCTGCATGCCGCTCACAACACGCGCACCACGCACGCGACTCGCAGCGCGCATGCAGGCGCCGCACGCGCGGCCGGCCCGCGCCTGCTCGCGCGCTGCGGTTTCACGCCGGCCTCGCGCAAACGGCTCTTTTCGCGCGCGATCTATGTCGTCGACGAAAAAACGCACACGCCGCTCTACGCGCGCAACGCCGACACAGTCGCGCCCATCGCCTCGGTCTCGAAGCTGATGACCGCCGTGGTCTGGCTCGATCAGCGCAACACGCCGCTCGCGCGTCACCTTGCGGTGACCAGCGCCGATCTCGACACACTCAAGTTCACGGGGTCGCGGCTCGGGGTGGGCGCGAGCCTCTCGCGCGCCGACATGCTCCATATCGCGCTGATGTCCTCGGAGAACCGCGCGGCGGCGGCGCTCTCGCGCGACTATCCGGGCGGGCGCACCGCCTTCGTCGCGGCAATGAACGCCAAGGCGCGCCATCTCGGCATGCCGCACACGCACTTCGTCAATGCGACGGGGCTCTCGCCGCGCAATGTCTCCACCGCACGCGAGCTTGCGCGGCTCGTGCGCGCGGCCAACGGCTATCCGCTGATCCGCCGCTACTCGACCGATCACCAGCAACTCGTGTTCACGGGCCGCAGCGAGCTCCAGTATGTCAACAGCAACCGCCTCGTGCGCTACGGCCGCGTGCAGGCGAGCTTGCAAAAAACCGGCTTCATCAACGAGTCGGGGCACAACATGGTCATGCGCGTGATGGTGCACGGGCGGCGCCCCGTGATCGTCACCCTGCTCGACAGCGCGAGCGCCGAAGGCTCGCGCCTCGACGGCGAGCGCATCGCGCACTGGCTCAATTGCTCGCTGCGCTGACGCCCGGGGCCATTCACACGCGGCGCGCGAGTCAGCCGCGCACCGTTTCCACCCAGTTGGCGCCCTTGCCAACGGGATATTGGCCAGACTCGTGCAGCGCGCCGGTCCGGGCGTCGATACGATAGACGCTCATCACCGGCGACAACTGCCCCACGACGAACAGAAAACGCCCGGACGGATCGATGCTGAAGCCGCGCGGCTGCTTTTGCGTGCCATGCGTGCCGATGCGCGCGAGCTGGCCCGTGGCCGCATCCACGCGAAACGCAGCGAGCGTGCTGGACGTGCGCTCGGACGCGTAGAGAAAGCGCCCGTCCGGCGTGAGATGCAGATCGGCGCTCCAGGGCTGCTCGCCCTGAAAATCGGGCGGCAGCGTCGAGACGGACTGAATGGGCTCGACCGTGCCGCGCGCGCGATCGAACGCAAGCGTGTGCAGCATGCCGTCGAGCTCATCGAGCAGATAGACGAAGCGCTCGTCGGCGGAGAACACGAAGTGGCGCGGCCCCGCCCCGGCCGGCAGCGTCCAGGCGGGCATGGCGTCTTCGGAAAGCCGCCCCGTCGACGCATCGAACTCCAGCCGCACCAGTTGATTCGCGCCCAGCACCGCCGCGAACGCAAAGCGATTGTCGGCCGAGGTGCGGATCGCATGCGCGTTCGGCCCCGTGCCGACGATCTGCTGCACGCCACCGGCCACGCCGTCGCCGCCGATGCGGTTCACGGCGAGCAGATTGCCGCCATACGACGCGCCCAGTAAATAGCGGCCCGACGCATCGGTGGCGATATAGGCCATGCTTTCCGCGAGCGGCGCACGCCCCAGCTCGGTGAGGCGCCCGTCGAGCGGATCGCGCGCAAAACTCACCACGCAATACGGTTGCGAGCGCAACGCCGCGTAGAGCCGGCGCCGGTCTGGCGAGAGCGCCATCGGCATGATCGTGCCGCCCACCGGCACTGTCTCGACGGCGGCGAGCCCGCCGTCCTCGTCGCTCATGCGGAGCACCGAGATGTCCTCGCTATCCGCATTCGACACGTACACATACGTCGTGCCCGCGCTGCGCTGTTCACCGTTGCTGCTCATGTTGTCCTTTCATGTCGTGTTGGCCCGCCATCCGCCTGACCGCGCCGCCTGGGCCGGCCGCGCCGCGCGAATCCAGGTCTGGCCGTGCTTGAAGTTGCCCGCCAACTTGTCAAACAACTCCATAACCACTGCGCCGCAACAATTTCACGTTTACCCTGAATTTCGGCGATATCTGACGTAAGCGGATTGATGCTCCACGGAGCGCCATTGTAGGATTGCGTCCAACAAGCCAACAAGACGTCTTACAACATAGCCACCTCGCAAGCCGGCCACTCGCTCACTCCGATTCACTTTC
>JAITTX010000462.1 GCA_031286755.1 Paraburkholderia sp. | reverse complement strand
CGGGCATGAAGGATTCGAAGGTGATCGTCGCCATCAACAAGGATGCCGAGGCGCCAATCTTCAGCATTGCTGACTATGGCCTCGAAGCCGATCTGTTCGCGGCGGTGCCGGAACTGATCGCCACGATCTGAAGTCTCGCACGCTTCATGCCGCTTGCCGGCGCGCCCATCGCGGTGCGCCGGCACGCGCGTTTCGAAGCGGGTAACGGACAATGCATGGCATGCGGCACGGCTCACGCCTCACCCCGTAGCCTTAGCGCGCCGCGAGCGCGTACCACATCGCGCCGTCGTCGCGTAGTTCCCTCGTCACCTCGCCACGATGCAGCAGGTAGTTCAGGCACGCGAGACTTTCGCCCGTGGCCAGCCCCATCTGGCTGATCTGCGTCTCGGCGATCGGTCGCGCGAACAGCGTGGGGAACACGTCCACGGCGCGCTTCGGCGTCGTCAGGCTGCGCCGCAGCCGCTCGAGACTGCGTTGCTGGCCGCGCTCCAGCCGCTCGAGTCGCGCATGCAGGCCGCGAAAGCAGTCGTTGTGCGCCGGCAGCACCAGCACGTCGTCGGGAACCTGCGCCTTGAATTTTTCGATCGACGCGAGCCAGTCGGCCATCGGGTCGGCGTCCGGCTCGATGGGGTAGACCGAGACGTTCGACGAAATGCGCGGCAGCACCTGGTCCCCGGAAATCAGCAGCTTGAGATCGGGGCAGTGGAAGCACGCATGCTCGGGCGAATGCCCCGAGCCCGTGATCACGCGCCAGACATGCGCGCCGATGCGGATTTCCTCGTTGTCCCGCAGGCGCCGGAAGCTGGCCGGGAGCGCGTGCACATGCTGGCCGAAGCGGCCGAAGCGCGCGCGATAGAGATCGATCGCGTTTTGACTCCATCCGGCCTGGCGATAGAAGCGGATGGCGTCGTCGGGCGCTTCCTGGCCGGTATCGGCCATCGTCACCCTGCAGTTGAAGTACTCGCCGCGCGTCATCCATAAACGGCAGTCGTTCGTGCGCGTGAGCCACCCGGCCATGCCCACATGGTCGGGATGCATGTGCGTGACGAATACGCGCGTCACGCGGCGCCGCTCGCCGCCGCGCTGGAGCCAGTCGTTCCAGACGCCCGCGGCGGGGTCGATGCGCGCGCCCGTGTCGACCACGGCCCAGCCGTCGTCCTCGGCGATCGCCCATACGTTGATGTGATCCAGCTCGTAGGGCAACGGCATGCGGATCCAGTGCACGCCCGCAGCGACTTCGAGTGTGCCGCACAGGGCGGGTGGCGCCTCGAACGGATAGACGAGGGCATGGGGTGCGGCGGGCGAGGCAGTGTCGTCATTCATCGCGTGAATCCTGATGGTTGTGCGTGCAACTGTCGTTCGCGCGCCCCGAAAGGGGCCGACAGCGAGCCGGCAACGAGCCGGCAAGGCGGCACGAAAAACGGCCCGTGCGAGAACGCCGGAAGGCATCCTTGCACGGGCCTGTCGACCGCGTAGCCGCACGCGAAAGCGTGCCGAAACTTTACTGCACGTTGCCGGCGACGGCAATCGTCTGGCCGGTGATGTAATTCGACTCGGGCGTGCAGAACAGATAGACGCCGCCCGCGGCTTCCTCGGTCGTGCCGCCGCGGCCGAGCGGATTGCGTTGCGCGTGCGTCTTGAGCATTTCCGGATTCAGGCCCACGCGAATCTCGCGGCCGTCGATGGTGACCGTGGCGCCGGCGTTCGCGTCGGCGTTCGTCATGCGCGTGAGGATCAGGCCGAACGCCACGGCGTTGACGTTCACGTTCAGGCGGCCCCACTCGCGCGCCAGCGCACGCGTCATGCCGATCAGGCCGGCCTTCGCGCCCGAGTAGTTGAGCTGGCCCGCGTTGCCGTTCAGCGCGGAAACCGACGAGATGTTGACCACTTTGCGATAGACCTGGCGGCCTGCTTCCTTGTCGGCTGCGTGCAGCGCCTTGATATGCGGATAGGCCGCGCGCAGGATGCGGAACGGCGCGGTCATGTGGCAGTCCATGATCGCGTACCACTGCTCGTCGCTCATCTTCTGGACCACGTCGTCCCACGTGTAGCCCGCGTTGTTGACTATGATGTCGATGCCCTTGAACGCGTTCATCGCCGTGCCAATGAAGCGCTCGGCGAAGTCGGGCGCCGTGACGTTGCCCACGCAGGCGACCGCTTCCGCGCCCATCTTGCGCAGCTCTTCCACCGTTTCGTGCGCCGGCTCGGCGTCCAGATCGTTGATCACGAGGCGCGCGCCTTCGCTGGCGAGCTTGGTGGCGATCGCATGCCCGATGCCGCGGCCCGAGCCGGTGACGAGTGCCACCTTGCCGTCGAGTTTGCCCATGTCTGTTCTCCTGATGATGCTGAAGTGGCGCGCGTCGATGCGCGCCGGGTGTGCCGGGATGTGCTTACTGGAGGGCGACCACCGCGTCGCCCACGACGCGCGGCTCGCCATATTGATTTGCGGTCTGGAGCTCGATCTTCACGCGCTTCTCGCCCTCGGCCTCGAACTTTTCGACCACGCGCCCCGTGCAGGCGATCACGTGGCCGAGCTGCGTGATGCCCACGAAGCGCACGCCGAACTGGCGCAGTTGGCGCTGGTCGACCCAGAGCGTGAGCAGGCGGCCCAGCCAGGCCATGGAGAGCATGCCGTGCGCGAATACGTCCGGCATGCCGGCCTTGCGCGCGAAGTCGAGATCCACGTGAATCGGGTTGTGGTCGCCCGAGGCCCCGGCATAGAGCGCAAGCGTGAGGCGGCTCAAGGGCGCAGTGACGAACGGCGGAAGCTCGCTGCCTTCCGTTAGTTGTTCGAATTGAATCGACTGCATATTGACTCCCAGATCTGACGCATTGTCCTCAAGCGGCTCTTTCAGCCATTCCTCACCACAATCACGCTGCGCAGGTCCGCGACGGGATCGTCGGCCGCTCCCGTCACGCGCGTCTCGCGCACCACGAACTCCAGCGCGCCGCCCTTCTTGGCGTAGATATCCGCAATGCGCGTCTCGAACGTGAGTGCCTCGCCCGCGAACGCCATGCGGTGATAGCGAAACGACTGCTCGCCGTGCAGCACCTTGCCGATATCGATTTCCAGCCGCTCGACCGTCGCGCGCGGATTCGGCGACTCCATTTCGAGGCAGAACAGAAATGTGGGCGGAACCGGCAACGACGGATAGCCGGCCTCTTGCGCGACGCGCTCGTCGACGTAGCGCGGATCGTCCTGCCCCGTCGCCTTCGCGAAGAACCGCAGGCGTCCCGCCTCGGCCACCGCCTGATGCCGCGAAATCAGCGCGCCGATATGGCTCCTGTCGATCATGGCAATCCTCCCTCTTGACGTTACTGGCGCTCGTAGAGCGTGACCACGCACGCGCCGCCGAGGCCGAGGTTGTGCTGCAGCGCGAGACGCGCGCCGTCGACCTGACGCTCCTTTGCATCGCCGCGCAACTGCCACACCAGCTCCGTGCATTGCGCGAGGCCGGTCGCGCCGAGCGGATGGCCCTTCGACAAAAGCCCGCCCGACGGATTGGTGACCACGCGGCCGCCATAGGTGTTGTCGCCGTCGAGAATGAACTTCTCCGCCGTGCCGTCGGGCGTGAGGCCCAGGCCTTCGTAGGTGATCAATTCGTTCGCGGTGAAGCAGTCGTGCAGCTCGACCACGTTGATGTCGGCCGGGCTCACGCCGGCGCGCTCATACACTTCATTGGCGGCCGCGCGCGTCATGTCGAAGCCGACCACCTTGCGCATGTCGCCTTCGTCGAAGGTGCTGTTGCGGTCCGTCGTCATCGACTGGGCCTTGATGATCACGCGCGTGTCCAGACCGTGCTTCTTCGCGAACGCCTCCGAGCACAGAATCGCGGCCGCGGCCCCGCAGGTGGGCGGGCAGCACTGCAGGCGCGTGAGCGGATCGAACACGGCCGGCGACGCCATCACCTCTTCGAGCGTGACCGTGTTGCGGAACACGGCAAACGGGTTGCGCGCCGCGTGCTGACGCGCCTTCACCGAAATGCGGCCGAACGTTTCCGGCTTGATGTCGTATTCCTTCATGTAGTCGCGGCCCGCGCCGCCGAAGAACTGCGCTGCCCGCGGCGCCGCGTCGTCGAAGCCCTGCACGGCCATCATGGTCTTGACGAAGCGCTCCATCGGGCCCGGGCGGTCCGTATAGGCACCCTTGAGCGCGCCCGGCACCATCTGCTCGAAGCCCACCGCGATCGCGCATTCGATGGCGCCGCTCTCCACCGCCTGGCGCGCGAGAAAGAGCGCCGTGGAGCCGGTGGCGCAGTTGTTGTTCACGTTGATGACCGGAATGCCCGTGAGACCGACGCCATAGATGGCGGCCTGCCCCGAGGTCGAATCGCCGAACACGTAGCCCACATAGGCCTGCTGCACGAGCGCATAGTCGATGCGCGCGTCGGCGAGCGCGGCCTTGGCGGCTTGCGCGCCCATCGTTGCATAATCCTCGCTTTGTCCGGGCTTCGTGAACGGGATCATGCCCACGCCGGTCACCACTACCTTGTTACTCATATGGAATCCTGAATGATTGAAATTGAAGGTTGACGGATCGCTGTTTCTTAAACGCTGTCGTTCAAACGGTATTGCTCAGAGGCTTTCGCTCAGCCCCGCTTATCCCACCTGGCGGCTCTGCTTGCTCCACCAGGGCGCACGCAAATCCCGCTTGAGGATCTTGCCCGCCGCGGAAAGCGGCATGGCATCGCGGAACTCGACGGATTTTGGGCACTTGTAGCCCGCGATGAACTGACGGCAATGCGCGCGCAGGCGCTCCTCGCTCGACTCGCAACCGGGCCGCAGCACGACCACGGCATGCACGGCCTCGCCCCAGCGCGCATCGGGAATGCCGATCACCGCGCACTGCGCCACGTCGGGATGGCGCGACAGCACGTTCTCGACTTCGGCCGAATAGACGTTCTCGCCGCCGCTCACGATCATGTCCTTGAGCCGGTCCACGATGAACAAATAACCGTTGTCGTCCATATAGGCGCCGTCGCCGGTGTAGAGCCAGCCGTCGCGCAGCGCCTGCGCCGTTTCCGCGGGCTTGTTCCAGTAGCCCTGCATCACGTTCGCGCCGCGCACCACGATCTCGCCCACGGTATTGCGCGGCACCTCGGCACCTTCGGCGTCCACGATCCTCACCGTGACGCCCAAGCCCGCACGGCCCACCGACCGGTACAGCCCGCTCTCGCGCGCCGCGCCCAGGTGATTCGCGGGCGGATTCACGGCCACCACCGGCGAAGCTTCGGTCAGCCCGTACGCGTGAAAGAACTCGATGCCGGGCAATGCCGCGAGCGCCTTGTCGAGCACGCCCGCGCTGATCGGCGAGGCGCCGTAGTAGATGCGCTTGAGGCTGCCGAGATCGCGCTTCGAAAACTCGGGATGCTCGAGCACGGCCTGAAGCATGGTCGGCACGAGCAGGATTTCCTCGACCCGGTCGCGCTCGATCGATTCGAGCACGGCGCGCGGATCGAACACCGGCAGCACGACATGGGTGTCGCCGGCGATGAAGTGACCGACCGCGCGCGCCATCGCCGCCGTATGGAACAACGGCGCCGCGTGCAGGGAAATGGTGGTGTCGTAGCTACGGAACTCGGCCATGCGCGAGACCGCCGACGACCAGAGATTCAGGTGCGACTGCATCACGCCCTTGGGCCTGCCGGTGGTGCCGCCGGTGTACATGATGGCCGCGAGATCGTTGCCGCCCCGGAACGCGTCGGCAACTGGCTCTGCCGCCGCAAGCAACTGCTCGTATGAAAGCATGCCCTCGGGCGCCGCCTTCTCGCCGGCATAGATCAGCACGGGCCGGCGCTGCGCGCCTTCCGCAATCGCGGGGGCCATCGGCAGGAAATGATCGTCCACGATCAGAATGCCGGTGTCGCAATCGTCGAGCGAATAGACGATCTCCGGCACGCTCCAGCGGATATTGACGGGATTGAGCACGCCGCCGCCCCACCACACGCCCAGCAGATACTCCAGGTAGCGGTCCGAATTGAGGGCGAGCATGCTCACGCGATCGCCGCTTTTCATACCCAGCGTTTGCAGCGCGCCGGCAAGCTTCTCCACCCGGACATGCAGCTCGCCAAACGTGAGCGAGCGCTCGCCGAATACGATGGCGGTCCGCCCGGGCGCCTGCTGCACGCAACGATGCAAGCCTTGTGTAAGGTACATGGTGTCTCCGTGTTCCGGTGTTCCGGTTTTTTTGTCCCGGCCCCTCATTTACATCCGGGAAAAAGCGGGCCGTGCATGCAGCATGACTTTAGGCGACGGCACGCCGGCTGTCCTGTATCGAAAGGAGGAATTCGCAGCCGCGGGCGGAATGGTTCGAAGGAACTACGACGGGCATCCGCCGTTATGAAAAAATAAAACAATTGCGGGTAAGATTCGCGGCGCAAGCACGCGCATCCGCATAATCAGGGCGGCAGCAGTGCCACGCGCGGGGCCAGATCGTTGGGCCGAAGAGGCTGGATGGATTTGGTTGCGCACACAAGCATATCGCACAGCACCATGGCAGACCGGCGAGCGCCGCTTTGGCGAAACCTGGCGCGGCCCGCTTCGCGGGCACAGATGGAGGAGTCGAGTTGTGAATACGGTTGGCGCCATCGGCGCGCGCGGCAAGGACAACGTCGCGCCGGGCATCGTCGCTTCAAAGCTGCTTCCGCCAGCGGATAATCCAGCGCAACTCGCGCGCTCGCAGCTCGTGGATGCGATCGCCCAGGCCCACACGGCGCGGCTCGTACTGATACGCGCGGCGGCGGGCTTCGGCAAGACCACGCTCATGGCGCAGTACGCCGCGTATTGCCGCGAGGCGCGCCACGACGCGCTGTGGCTGCGCCTCGACGGCACCGACAACGACCTGCGGCGCTTTCTGCTCCACCTCGACGCCGGCCTGCAAACGCTGCCCGGCGCGCGCATGGACGGCCACGACGCCGTGCACGCGGCCAGCGACGAACGCCTCGGCACGCTCCTGATCGAGCGCGTTGCCGCGCATGCGCGGCCGCTGTCCATTCTGCTCGACGACTTCGAGACCCTCCAGAGCCCCGCCGTGCTGGCCTTCACACGGCGCCTGATCGAAGCGCTGGCGCCCGGCAGCAAGCTGGTGGTCGCCTCGCGCGTCACGCCCGAGCTGGGCCTCGGCCGCATCCGCGCGCGCGGCGAGCTGCTCGACATCACGCCGGGCGCGCTGCGCTTCTCGCTGGCCGAGACCACGCGCTTTATCCGCGACCGCTGTGGCATCCCGCTGCGCGATCCGGAAATCGCCACGCTGCATCGCTGCACGGAAGGCTGGGCGACCGCGATTTATCTCGCCACGCTTTCGCTACACACGCGCAGCGACCACGCTGCCTTCGTGGCGTCGTTCTCGGGCACCAATATCGAGCTTGCCGAGTTTCTCACCGAAGACATCCTCGCGCGGCAAAGCGATGCCTGCCGCGCGTTCCTGCTCGAAACCAGCGCGCTCGCGCAATTCAGCGCCGATCTGTGCAATGCCGTCACCGGCCGCACGGACAGCCGCGAAATACTCGACTACCTGGAGCGCTCGAATCTCTTTCTCGTGCCGCTCGACGGGGAGCGCAACTGGTACCGCTATCACCGGCTCTTCGCGAGCTTCCTGCGCCACCGTCTGCACGCCGACCGGCCCGAGCGCGAAATCCAGGTGCATCAAGCGGCCGCGCGCTGGTTCATCGACGAGGGACGGCCCGTGCCCGCCATCGAGCATCTGCTCGACGCGGGACAGCAGCGCGACGCGCTCGCGCAGATCGCGCGGCATTCGCGGCGCCTGCTGGGCGGCGGGCGCATCCGTCTGCTGATGCGCTGGCTCGACCGCATCGGGCCCGAACTGCTCGCCGACGCGCCGCGCGTGGGCCTCACCTATGCGTGGGTGCTGCTGCTCAATCGCCGCTATGGCGACGCCATGCGCACCGCGCAGCAGATCGTCTCCGAAGGCAGCCGCGATGGCGAGCGCGAGCAACTGGCGCAGGAAGCCGAGGCGCTGCGCGGCGTGCTGTTCGCCCTGACCGACCAGGTGGAGGCGAGCCGCGAGATCGGGCTCGCCGTGCTCGACCGCCTGCCCGACGACAGCAACTTCCCCTGGTTCAGCCTGACCAACTCGCTTGCCTATAGCCTCGTCTCGACGCACCGCTATGACGAAGCGCGCAGCGTGCTATCGCGTGCGATGCAGCGCCGCCAGGACCACCCGTTCGTGGTGATGCGCGCCATGGCCGAGGCCATCGAGGGCATCATCGACCTCGTGCAAGGGCGCCTTGGCACCGCGCTCGCGCGCATGGCCACCGCTTCGGCCTACGACTGGAACGAGCAGCGCGACGAAGCCATCGGCAGCCGCACCAGCATGGATATCTCGCGCTCGCTGGCGCTCTACGAAGCGGACGATCTCGACGAAATCGCACGGCTGCTCGGCGAGGCCTTGCCGCTCGCCAAAGTGGTCAGCCCGCCCGATTCGCTGATTACCGCGCATGTGCTGTCCGCGCGCGTCGCGCTGATTCGCGGCGACAAGGAACAGTGGCTGCGCCTGCTGGCCGAGCTCGAACAACTGGGCCGCTCGATCAAGTCCGATCGCGCCGTGTGCTCGGCGTGGCTCGAGCGCGCCCGCGTGGCCACGCTGGAAGGCCGGCTCGACGCTGCGGAGCAAGCCCTGCACGCGGCGAGCCTGCACGCGCAATGGGAAAGCCATGCGGTTTCGTTTCACGCCAACGACATCGATTTGCCGTCGCTCACGCGCGCGCGCCTCGACATTGCGGTGGGCCGCTACGGCGAAGCAGAGCGCGCATTGCACACCGCCCTCGCCCACGCGCATGCCTGCCAGCGCCACTGGCGCGCGCTCAAGATCCGGCTGCTGCTGGCGCTCGCGCTCGACGGCCTCGGCCAGCGCGACGCGGCGTTCGCGCAAGTCACGGCGGCGCTGCGCGTGGCGAGCCACGAGGGCTTCGTACGCGCGTTCGTCGACGAAGGCCAGCCCATGATGGCGCTCACGCGCGCCTGGGCCGAGCGCCACCGGCACGAGATGACGACGCTTGGCGTCGTGCCGGCTTTCGTCGAACGGCTGCTCGCGCGTGGCGATGCAGCGGGCACAGACACCACGCTCGCGGCGCTTCCTTCAGCGGGTAAAACTGCCGTGCCGTGCGAGGCGCTGACTTCGCGGGAACTGGACGTCTTGCGCATGCTCTCGGCCGGACACCGCAACAAGGCCATCGCCGAGAAGCTCTTCGTTTCCGAACTAACCATTAAATCGCATCTGCGCAAGATCAGCGCGAAGCTCGGTGCGCAAAACCGCACGCAGGCGGTTGCCATCGGCCGGGAACGAGGATTGATTCCGTGATGGGGGGAGTGGTGAGGTTAGCGATTTTTTGTTGTGCAGTTCATCAATGACTGTCACCCTAAAACAAGCAATTCTTGTCGCTTTTAACCCGCTCGCGCTATAGGAGGCGAAGGCCGCCGTTGGCGGCCGACCTCTACGTCAAAAAGACTTCGCCTTGCGGCCAAATCTAGGCGCATGATTCGGCAGCTATTGGCTCGGCCTGCTTAGTCCGCAGTTCCTCTCGAAGCGCATCGAGAGCGACCGACCTGTATCCCTTTCGCCAAACGAGATGGGTGTGGACTTGCCCGACCTCCGGTGGAAGCGGAAGCGCCTTGACCAGACTTTGTGCATGCATTGCTTCAAGCACTGACCGGGGCACGCTTGCAATGCCGGAACCGGCTGCGACGCACGCGACGATGGCATGGTACGAGGACAACTCGAGCACCCGTTCCGGCGAAACACCGCATGCATTCAGCCATTCGTCCAGGATGCGGCGGTACGAGCATCCCCTCGCAAACGCGACGACGGTACATCGGTGCAGATGCCTGGCAGACTCGATATGGTTTGCCTTCGGAGGCGCAATCAGAACGAGTTCCTCGGCGAAGGCTTGCTGCGTCTCTAAATCGGCCGGACTAAATGGTTCAGAGATGAATGCGGCTTCAATGTCGTACCGGTGAACTCGACTGATTAGCGCCGTCGTCGTGCCAGTAACTAAATCGAGGTGAACATCCGGAAAGTGCTCATGATAGCGAGAGAGGAAAGGCGGCAACCGAGCAGCGGCCGTGCTTTCCAACGTGCCGATTCGTAGCGTTCCTCGAGGAGTTCCCAGTTTCAATGCAGATTCTGCTTCCGCCGACAAACGCAACAACTGCTCGGCATATACCAGAAGAAGACGACCTTCTGCTGATGGAACTAAACGCGTCCCCTGCCGTTGGAACAGCGCGACGCCTAGACGCTCTTCCAGGTTCTTCACTCGCGTCGTTATATTAGATTGAACCCTATTTAACTGGGCAGCAGCCTTCGTAACGCCGCCAAAGTCGACGACCGCCTTGAAGATTTCCAGGGAGTCCAAGTCTAAGTTTCTCATTTCAAGAATCCTTTTTCTTTATTATTCATTTTTCAAGATACCCCAGTCAAGCTAGACTTTTTCTCCCGCCGGACTTGCGACCACAGTCGTCGACTCTCTCTCATGTCATCTCCCTCCATCCTCATTGTTCAGGCAGGCACACCGCCAGACGAAATTCGCGGACCACTCGGCGACTTGCCCGACTGGTTCTGCCGTGCATTGGGGCGCAATGCAAACGAGGTACAGGTCGTTCGCGTGTTTGAGGGAGAGACGCTGCCGCGTCCCGACAACAGCCAGGTCGCGGTAATAACGGGCTCTTGGGCAATGGTGACGGACGGACTTCCGTGGAGCGAGGCTGCTGCTCAATGGATTCGCGACGCGATGGCGGTCCAGATGCCGCTTTTCGGCGTTTGCTATGGTCACCAGCTTATGGCCCACGCACTCGGCGGTCGGGTTGACTATCACCCCAAGGGGCGGGAAGTCGGCTGCCAACAAATCACACTTTCGTCTGCAGCCACTGAAGACGCTTTGTTGCGTGACTGGCCGACGACCTTTACTGCGCATTTGACCCACGAACAATCTGTAATCAAACTCCCGCCTGGCGCGCAGATGCTTGCGTCGTCCGAACATGACGCCAATCAAATTGTTCGCTATGGGCCAAACGCGATTTCCACGCAGTTCCATCCTGAATTCACGCCGCTGCAGTCCGAGGCGTGCATTCGACGCCGCATCGAAGTGCTTCGTTCAGAAGGCAAAGACCCTGAGGCATTGCTGAACGCACTCGAAGACACACGAGAAGCGCGCCGCATCCTCACCAGTTTCGTCGAATTGGCTTGCTGCGAACTGTCGTAGCTCGGGCTTATAGACAACCTTGGTCCCTGCTCGACGT
>JAITTX010000453.1 GCA_031286755.1 Paraburkholderia sp. | reverse complement strand
GGTTGCCGGATTTTCACCGATATGATCCGGCACCGAAAGCAGTGCGCCGGCGCGACCCGCCAGCCTCACTGACGGACCAACATTAAGAAACATCAAATTGTAAACCTGGTGCCTGCGCGATCCGCACACCGGTTGAGGAGGAGGCATGAAATCAAGGGGCGCCATAAGCGCCGTCAACGCAAGCGGCGCAACGTCTGGCATAAGTTGCCGCGCGCTTCACACGCAAAACGCGTGTTTTCGCCACCTTCGCAGCAAATTGAGGTCACAATGAATTCATCGGTTTCAAGAACGAAATCGTTCTCGACAGTATTCCTGATCGAGATGTGGGAGCGCTTCGGCTACTACGGCATGGCCGCGCTGCTCGTTCTTTTCATGGTCCAGCGGGTCGGCTTCACCGAAGAGCACGCGACCCTCACCTGGGGCGCCTTCACCGCACTCGTGTACGCCTCGCCCTCGATCGGGGGCTGGATCGGCGACCGCGTGCTCGGCGCGCGCCGCTCGATGGTGCTCGGCGCCATCATCTTGCTCGTGGGCTATTTCATGCTCGCGCTGCCCGACGACCGGCTCACCCACATGTACGCCTCGCTCGGCGTGATCGTGGTGGGCAACGGCCTGTTCAAGTCGAACGCGGCCAACCTCGTGCGCCGCATCTACGAAGGCGACGAATCGCGCATCGACGCCGCGTTCACGATCTATTACATGGCGGTCAATATCGGCTCGACGTTCTCGATGCTGCTCACGCCGTGGATCAAGGACCAGTGGGGCTGGCATGCCGCGTTCGCGGTCTGCTGCGGTGGCATGGCGCTCGGCATCGTCAACTTCTTCCTGATGCATCGCACGCTCGCGCAAGTCGGCTCGGCGCCGGATGCGGAGCCCATTCAATGGAAGCGTCTCGCATGCGTGCTCGCGGGCGGCATCGCGCTCGGCGCGGCCACGCTCGTCGTGCTCAAGGACAAGCAGCTCGCCGTGGCGTGCGTCTACACGGCCGGCGCGGCCATCCTCGCGATCTTCGGCTGGATGCTCTGCACCTGCGAGCGACAGGAGCGCGCGGGTCTCTCCGCCGCACTGATCCTCACGCTGCAGGTGATCCTGTTCTTCGTGTTCTACCAGCAGATGTCGACCTCGCTCACGCTCTTTGCCGTGCACAACGTCGACCCCGCGTTCAACCTGTTCGGCACGACGCTCTTTAGCTGGAGCGCCGCGCAATTCCAGGCGCTCAACCCCATCTGGATCATGGTGATGAGCCCGATCCTCGCGGCGATCTACTCGGGTCTCGCGCGCCGTGGCGGCGACGTGCCGGTCGCGGCCAAGTACGCGCTCGGCTTCGTGGTGGTGGCGGCGGGCTTCTTCGTGTTCGCGGCGAGCGGCCGCTACGCCGTGGAAGGCCGCGTCTCGTCGTGGTTCATGGTGGCGGGCTACGGCCTCTACTCGCTCGGCGAGTTGCTCGTGAGCGGCCTCGGCCTCGCGATGATTGCGCGCTACGTGCCCGCACGCATGAGCGGCTTCATGATGGGCGCGTACTTCGTGGCCACGGGCGTGTCGCAATACCTCGGCAGCGTGGTCGCCACCTACGCGAAGATGCCCGAGGGCACGCTCTCGCCGCTCGAATCGCTGCCGCTCTACGAAAAGCTCTTCAACGGCCTCGGCTGGCTGGCGGCGGCCGGCGCGCTGCTCGCCATCCTGCTGCTCCCGCTGATGGGCCGCCTCTCGCGCGCACACCAGCAAAGCAACGGGCACGCCGAAGGCGCAACGGCCGGCAAAGGCCAGCTCGCCACCGCTGAATAAAGCGGCCAGACAAGTCTGCACCGGGGCTGCGCGGCCATAGCGCCGCCAGTCCTGGTCCCGCCCAGGCGCATCTGGCGCCCCCCCGCGCCAGCTCCTCTTCAGGCGCGCCGCAGCGCTGCTTCGCAGGACCGTCCTGCGGGCCGCCTCCCCACCCGATTCATTCACTGACGCCTGCCCAATCTGGCACACTCCTCGACACACCGACACGGGGAGCGCGCGGGTGTCCATCAATGTCAGCGGCACGCAAGGCTACGCGGAGAACGCCCAGGCCCTCATCGAGCAATGGCGGGACATATCGTTCGCGGAACACCATGAGTCCATCATGCATCTCGTTCCGGCGCGCCCGTCTTGTGTTCTCGACGTTGGAGCCGGTATCGGAACCGACGCTGCCGCGTTGGCGGCGATGGGGCATACGGTCGTGGCGGTCGAACCGGTGGACGCATTGCGCGTCGCGGGACTCAGCCAGCATCCGTCCGCCCGGATCGAATGGCTGGACGATAGCTTGCCGGATCTCGCGCTCCTGCGTTCAGGACGAAAAGAATTCGACTTCATGATGCTATCCGCCGTCTGGATGCATCTGGACGAGCCCGAACGTCGCCGGGCGATGCCGAATCTCGCAGCGCTCCTGCGCGACGGCGCCACGCTGGTCATGTCCCTGCGCCACGGCCCTGTTCCGGAAGGCCGAAGGATGTTCGACGTTTCCGCGCAAGAGACCAT
>JAITTX010000452.1 GCA_031286755.1 Paraburkholderia sp. | reverse complement strand
TCGGAGTCCCGCCATGATCCAGTATCAGACCACGCCCGATTCGCCAGTCGTCGAAATATCCGTCGAGGGCAAAATCACCGACCACGAACTGCGCGAAACCATCGAGCGCATGCGTAGCGATCTCGAACTGAACGGCAAGACCCGCGTGCTCGAACGCATCGAGCATTTCAGCGGCATCGAGCCGAAGGCGCTGTGGACCGACATGACGCTCGGCGTTCCCCTCGCCCGCAAGATCACGCGCGCCGCCGTGGTGGCCGACGCCGGCTGGATTCACGCCTCCATGCATCTGGCGCGCTTCTTTACCAAGGCGGAAGTCAAGGCGTTCCACGTCAACGAGCTGGAACAGGCGCGCGCCTGGATCAACGCCTGAGCTTTGTCTCCCGCCGGCCATTGTTTCCGCAAGCGAACAATCCCTGCCGCTATCGCTGAAAAATACGCGCGCGCAGTGCTATCATCGGCGGCATTTCACGGTTTGAACGGCAGGATCCGCTTGCATGGACACGCAAAAGGTCGAGGCGCTCTGGGTGCATCTGCACTGGCTGAACGTGCTTGCCGCGCAAGGCAGCTACACGGCGGCGGCGGCGCGCCTCGGCGTGAGCAAGGCCGCGATGAGCCAGCGCATTGCCGAGCTCGAGCGGGTGGCCGGCGTCGCGCTCGTGCAGCGCACCACGCGCAGTGTGCGCTTCACCGAAGCCGGGCAGCGGCTCGTGGAGGAAACACGCGAGGAATTCGAGCGCATCGCCACCAGCTTCGCGAGCATTCGCGAGATGGCCGAGGTCCCGCGCGGCACCGTGCGCGTCTCGGTGCCGGTTGCTTTCGCGCGCCAGCAACTGGTCCCGCGCCTCGCGCAGTTCGCGCGGGCGAATCCCGAGGTTCGCGTGCAACTGGAGTTGTCTGACCGCCTCACTTCGATCGCGAGCGAGGGCTTCGATCTCGCGATCCGCCATAGCGCGCAGGTGCCGGAAACCCACGTGGCGTGGAAGCTTTGCGATATCCACTCGGTGATTGCCGCAACCCCGGCCTATCTGAAGAAGCACGGTGTGCCGAAAACACCGGCCGATCTCGCGGCGCACGACTGCCTCTACTATCCGCGCGCGGTGGGTTCGGGCATATGGTCGTTCGAAAAGGCGGGGCGCCGCGCCGGGCAGTCGCGCGTGAGCGTGACCGTGAACGGACCGCTCGCGGCCAATAACAGCGAGGCCTTGCGCGACGCCGCGCTCGAGCATCTCGGCATTGCGCTATTGCCGGACTTCAGCGCCCAGTCCGCGTTGCAGGCGCGCAAGCTCGTCGTGCTGCTCGCCGACTGGCGGCCGGTAGGTGCGTTCGCTTCGCAATTGCACGTGGTGCGCCCTTATGGCGTGCACGTTCCGCGCGCCGTTACGCGCTTCATCGAGTTCCTGCGGCACTCGTTCGACGGCGGCTTTCCGCTCGAGTGAGCGCATGGTCTCGCGCATCAAAAAATGCGTGCACGCTCAAAGGGCCGCTTGCCTGACCCGGCGTATCCAGAGTTCGTGGCGGGCATATTCATGGCCGTGGGAAAAGGCAAACATCTCTGGCCCGGCCACCACTCCGCTGCGATATTTGCCGTCGGCATGCGCGCGATAATGACACCCGTCCTTGCTTGAATCGCCTTTGACCGGATCGATATCGGTGCAGAGGACGACGCAATTATCTTCGGCATCCTTACCACCTGTCATTCGCGGCATCACGTGATGATATTGAAAACTGTGCATCGCGGTGTTCTTCAGCAGCCAATCCAGGCTGCGGCCGCAAAGGGCGCAACGGCCCTTTTGGCGCACGTACACCTTTCGCATGATCTCTTCGCTGAACGCAGACATCGCTGGATCCCCCGCGCAGAAGGCATGGGCGCACCTTATAACCATGATAGGCGACATTCCACGGGCCAGCGTGATATTCCAGCACGTGCGGCATATCCAACGACAATCACCGACTGCGCTTTCGCCAGCGGCGTTAACCGTGTCTTAAGCCCGATGTCGCAGACTGGAGGTGCTGGGGAGCGGCACGCCCCACACACCACTGAAGGAGGGATTCACCATGAATGCGATCATCAAGGCACTCGCCCTGTCGCTTGCCGTCGCCACGCCGGCTATTTCGTTTGCTCAATCGACCAACGGCCCCATGACCCGCGCACAGGTGCGCAATGAAATAGTCCAGCTCGACCAGGCGGGTTACCGGGAAAACAAGTCACAGTATCCTGCCGATATCCAGTCCGCCGAAGCACGCGTGGCTGCACGGAATAACGTGGCAAGCAGCGCCACGACCGACAACGGCGCGGGCTACGGCGGCGCGGCGGACGCCATGTCGCAATCGGGCCATCGCCTTGCAAACGGCGGATCGAATGCCCTGTACGATCACCACTGACCTGACCGCAACCGCAATAGCGCCGCCAGGCACGAGCGCATCTGACTGACGACGCAGAAGGCAACGCACCGCCGATTGGCGGTGCGTTATTAAAGGGGCTGCGGGGCGAGTGAACAACCGGGGATAAACCCCGGCATATTCACCGCCCCGCAGCCCTTATTGTGACCCGGTGCGTCGCTACGCCGAGACCCGCCGCGCCGCGCGTTGCGGAATCAGCATGATGCAAACGATGATGAACGCGAACAGAATGCCCGAGGCGTAGAACCGGCTCACCTCGAAACCGCCCTGCGCAACCGGCTTGTCGAGCAAGTCGCCCAGCGTCGCGCCGAGCGGACGCGTCAGCACGAATGCCGCCCAGAACAGCGTCGTGCGCGAAACGCGGCGTGATAGCCAGAGCAGGCCGACGATCGCGATCCCCGCACCGAAGATCAGCGCGCCCATTTCGTAGCCCAGCCCGAGGCCGCCGCGGTCGTCGCCGGCAACCCAGTCGCCGAGCGCGGTGCCCAGCGTCTGCGAGAACAGGATCGTGGTCCAGTAGAACCACTCCACCCGCACGGTCGCGACGCTCTCGATCGAAACCGTTCCTTCCACGCGGTACCAGATCGCGAGGCTCGCGGCGAGCAGGACGACGATGATGGCCACGCCGCCCGGGTAGCCCACCCCGAGCGAGCGGTCGCAGAAGTCGGCCAGCGTCGTGCCCAGCGTGGTGGTTGCAACGATCGTGGCCCAGTACAGGTACGAATGGAATTGCCGCGCGCGAACCTGGGCCGAGACCAGCACGACGAAGGCGGCGAAGAAGATCAGCGTGCCGACGAGATAGCCGAGATTCAACGACATCGTGACCCAGTCGCCCCCGGTTTCGCCCAGCGTGGTGGCGGCAATTTTTACGATCCAGAACCCGAGCGTCAGCTCGGGAACCTTGCTAAGCGCGTGCTCTACCCCATTCCTGGTGATGGAATTCATTGGCAGCTCTCCTGAGTGAATACACCCTGAATGAATACCGGGGAATTCTATTCAGCTCTGGCTTAACGCCGCCTTAACGATCATCAGGGGAAAGCCATCCGGCCGCGCAAACGGTGTCACATCAACGGGCGTCACATCAGCGGCCACGCAATATCACCGTCAAGCCGTGCAGCCCAGCAGTGCGGCGAGCGCCAATAAATCGTCCACAACGAAATCCCACGCCTCCTGCGCTTCGAGATCCGTCTTCTGATGCGCGCCGTGCTCGGTTGTGCGCGCAACGAATGCGGTCGCGAGGCCGCACTGGCGGGCCGCGGCAAGGTCGCTATTATGAGCCGCGACCAGACACAGTTCGGCCGGCGCGATCCCGAGAATCTCCGCCGTTTCGCTGTAGACCCGCGGCGACGGCTTGTACGCGCGCACCACCTCGGCACCCAGAATGGCGTCCCATGGCAAACTGGCGCGTTTGGCGATATCCACCATCAAGCGAATGTTTCCGTTCGACAGCGGCGCAATGATGAAGCGCCGCTTCAAGCGGTACAGTGCCTCGACCGCATCCGGCCAGGGATCCAGATGGTGCCACGCCAGATTGAGCGCATCGACCTGCGCGTCGGGCACGCCCGCAATGCCGCGCCGGCTCAACACTTTGACGAGATTCTCGCGATGCAGCACGTCGAGCCGCACGTACGGCCTGCGCCCGCTGCGCACCTCCTCCATGGCGGGCGAGTATTCGCGGCGCCACGCATCCGCAAATTCGAACGGGTCGAGCCCCGGGGCATGCCGGCTCAGAAAGGCTTGCGCCTCGCGCGCGACGCCGCTGCGCCAGTCAACGACGGTCCCGAATACGTCGAATACGAGGGCCTTGATTTCACGGGTTTTCGTCATGTCATCCGTCATCGGTTCCGCGGGCTCCATAGTGATGGAAGCATGATGAGCCGCACCGTCGACGCACCGCCGACGCACCATCGCTCCCGACACATTACAAAACACCTTCATTTGCGGCGCATGAGCGCGCGGCAACCACGATGCGCCTCACCGGATTGAACTGCAAGCGCGCAAATGCGGTCATTCAAGGTATTGCGCTTGCTCACCGGAACAACTCCAATCCACCGAAGCGAAATCATGCCGACCACTCAGCCCACCCAGTCCACCCAGCCCACCCGCCCTTCCGCCCCCACGCCGCCCAGCGCCCGGCTGGCCTCGCACCCTCATGGCGCGCCCGCCTCCGCGGCCGGCAAGCACCCAGCCCCGCCCTGCACGCTCGTGATCTTCGGCGCGCGCGGCGATCTCACCCAGCGCCTGCTGATGCCCGCGCTCTACAACCTTGCCGTGGACGGCCTGCTCGACAGCGGCATGAAGATCATCGGCGTCAATCACGGCGAGCACGAAACCCAGCAATGGTGCGAGGATCTGCACGACGCATTGCAAAAGTTCGCCGCCGACAAGGCCAGCACCTTTCACGCCGGCAAGCTCGACAGCCGCGCATGGAGCTGGATCGCGCAACGCCTGCAATACATCGCGGGCGAGTTCGAGGACGACGATCTCTACCAGCGCCTCGCCCAACAACCCGGCGGCGGCTTGCAAGGCAACGTCGTGTTCTACCTCGCGGTGGGCGCGCGCTTTTTCAAGCCGATCGTCGAGCGCCTGGGCAAGGCCGGCCTGTTGCAGCAAAGCGCCAGCGGCAACGGCGCGTTCCGCCGTGTCGTGATCGAAAAGCCCTTTGGCTCCGATCTCGCCTCGGCGCGCGACTTGAATCAGCACATACTGCACCACGCGGATGAATCGCAGATTTATCGCATCGACCATTTTCTCGGCAAGGACACGGTGCAAAGCATCCTGGCGGTGCGTTTCGCCAACGCGCTGTTCGAGCCCATCTGGCGCCGCGAGTACATCGACAGCGTGCAGATCACGGCTTCGGAGGTCATTGGCGTGGAAGGCCGCGGGCGCTTCTACGAGCAGACCGGCGCGTTTCGCGACATGGTGCCGAACCACCTGTTCCAGTTGCTTTGCATGGTGGCCATGGAGCCGCCCAATTCGTTCGATGCCGAAACGGTGCGCAACAAGAAGGCCGAGATTTTCGACGCCATCCAGCCGCTCGCGCCCCATGACGTGGTGTTCGGCCAGTATGGCCAGGGACCGGCCGGCGTGGCGTACCGCGACGAGCCCGACGTCGCGAAGCACAGCCACACGGAGACCTATGCCGCCGCGCGCGTGCGGATCGACAACTGGCGCTGGGCGGGCGTGCCGTTCTATTTGCGCACCGGCAAGCGGCTTGCCGCGCGGCACACGGAGATTTCGGTGCAGCTCCGGCCCGTGCCGTTCCGCCTCTTTCGCGACACGCCTGTCGATGCGCTCACGCCCAACGTGCTGACACTGCGCATCGATCCGTCACACGGCACGAGCTTCGATTTCAACGTGAAGACCCCGGGCCCGGTCATGCGGATTGGCGGGGTGCGCTCGTCGTTCGATTACGATGACTTTTTCACGGAGCATGCGAATATCGGCTATGAAACGCTGCTCTACGACTGCATGCTCGGCGACCAGACGCTCTTTCAGCGCGCCGACAGCATCGAGGCGGCGTGGGCCGCCGTGGACGGCGTGCTGCATCCGCAGGACGGCACGGCGGTGCGCGTGCACGGCTACGCAGCGGGCAGCGAAGGGCCAGCCGAGGCGCAGGCGCTGCTCGCGCGCGACGGCCGCGCATGGCGTACGCTTGTGCCGGGCGAATCGAAACAATCGAACGAGCCGAACCCATCGAAACCACGCTGAATCAGACAAACCCAGACAAACCACATCGCACCGCACCTACGATCAATGGAGGATCGAGTGACCAGCACAACCCGCGCCACAAAAACCACGAAAGCAAGCACCAGAACACCGGCGAGGAAGCCCGCGAGAAAGGCCCCATCCGCCGCTCCCGCCTCGCCGGCCATCGAGAACATTCTCGCCATCGACATAGGCGGCACGGGCTTGAAGGCGGCGATCATCGACGCCAATGGCGCGATGCGCACCGAGCGTGTGCGCGTGGCAACGCCGCATCCATGCACGCCCGCGCAACTCGTGGACACGCTCCATACGCTCGTCGAGCCGCTGGTCGAGCAGTATCCGCCCACGCACATGTCGATCGGCTTTCCCGGTTTCGTGCGCGACAACCGCGTGTTCACCGCGCCGCATCTGGGCGTGGAAGGCTGGAGCAATGTGCCGCTCGCGCAGATGCTGGGCGAGCGGCTCGCCATTGCCTCGGTGCGCTTGATCAACGATGCGGAAATGCAGGGCTTCGCCGCCATCGAAGGCAACGGCCTCGAATTCGTCCTGACGCTCGGCACCGGCGCGGGCACGGCAATGTTCCGCGACGGCGAGCTGATGCCGCATCTCGAGCTCGCCCATCATCCGGTGAGCAAGAAGCACGCATACGACGAATATATCGGCGACGCGGCGCGCCGCAAGGTCGGCAATAAACGCTGGAACAAGCGCGTCGAGAAGATCATCGGCATTCTCGAATCGCTCGTGCACTACGACAAGCTGTGGATTGGCGGCGGCAATGCGGAGCGGCTCAGCTTCGATCTGCCAGCGAACGTGGCCACCGTGCCGAACGAGCGCGGTATCGAAGGCGGGGCGCGCCTATGGCACCCGCGCTCGGTGCGCGAGACGCGGTAACGTCCGCAAGCCACGCTTCGAGCGGCCGGCGAGCACCCCGTGTGCGGCGTGGCGGCGTGCCGCCGTGGAGAAAAAGGCTACTGCGTGTCCAGGCTTGGATCGAACGGCCTTTCGCCCTTGGCGCTTTGCTCGACCATCGCGCGCGAGACCAGGTCCCTGGCCTCGCCGCTCGAAGCGTCGATGGTCAGCGCATGGCCCGCGTTATGCCACGCGCAAACCCAGTCGGCCTGGCGCACGCACATGCGCGCGTAGCCCAGCAGAGCGTCGCGCTCCTGCTCGCGCGACACCAGTTCGCCTTGCATTTGCCGCGCCTCGCCGCTACCGGGCTGCTCGGCGAGCGCGCTCATGATGGACCGGCGTGCCGGGCCGAGATTGTTCTTGTCGAGGCTCGCGCGCGCACTGGCAAGATTGCGGGTGAAATCGGCGCGCAGGCTCGCGTCGCGTTTCATGGCGGCGGCGCGCTCGTCGCGCAGGCCCTTCAGCGACGCGGCGCCCCGCGGGGCGGGTTCGGTGCGCGAGGCGGTCGTGCGATGAGGCGATGTCGCCGGCGTGGCCACGGAAGGCGGCGTGGTTGCGGTTGCGGGCGGTGGCGATGCTTTTACGGGCGGCATGGGCACGGCCACCGGAGACGGCATGGGCGCTGGCGGCGCGATTTCATTCGCGGGCGCGTTTGCGGATGCGTTCGCAGGCTCGTTGGCCGCCAGCGTGTCAGACGCAGCGGGTGTCCCGACCACGGCCCCCTGGGCAATCTGGGTTTCTGGCGCCGTTTCCCGCGCATTGCGGTGCGTGAGCACGTAACCGGCGAAAACGGACGCGAACACGGCCACGGTGGCGAACGCATAGAGATACGAGCGCGCGTGATTCGTCTCGCGTTCCTCATAGGGACGATCGGCTCTCATGGGCTCGTGAGACGATGCGTTCGTCTGGCTCGCGCCGCAGTGGGGGCAGAAGTTCAGCGGCCCATCGAGCCTGGCCCCGCAGCGGAAACACTGCCGCGGGCCGGAGTCCCCCAAGCCTGGTTCATTACGCATAGGAAAGCGGCGGATTCTTTCAATCGAGGAAGCTGCCGCGGCCCGAAGGCGCGTTGCAGCAAGTGGCGACGTCGTGCAAATCGGTGTCGGATACCGTGAATCGCTGGATAGTAGTCGAAAAAATTCATATTGAATATGAACTACTTCGGCACGAAGATCAACCGGCGGGTCCGCCTGGGGACAGGGCTGCAACGGCTCCGCTGTAACGGCCCCGCTGTCAAGGCCCCTTTTCGCGTCCGGAATGAGATGCCCGTGGACACCAGCTTGTCCCACACGCGCCCCAGGCAAACCGCGAACACTCGCTGGCAATGGGCGCTATCGGTTCCAGCCGATACGTTGCATGAACAACGTTTTGATTCATCCTGCTTTTGCTCTTGCCCGGATTCCCAAGGTTAGTTTTCCCCGGCTGCTAGCTATCGGGTCACGCCGCGTTCCCCCGCACACCGTAATTGACGACCGCTGCGCCGGGTGCGAGACGTAATAGGAAGCAAGCGCCGCCCGCAAGAACGTTGTCCTGGTGATGCAATATTTGTAAGAGATACTTATCAAATGGTGGTGGCTATGCTTAGCGCTCGAAACAAGGCTGGTCGTTTTTATTTCATGGCAAGCCGTTGCACACCGCTGATTCAGCGCGGCTATGCCGTATCGATAGGAGACTACAGACCGGGAATCTGGCAAACCCGGCTCCCCGAGGAGAGCGAAGAGAACGTCAATCTCTACACCTGTTACGAACCCTATGAAGAGTGGGAGCCCAAAAACAAGTTCTACTTCAAGGACGCCAAGAAACTTTATTCGCTTAGAGCAGCCGACAGAAAACTTACGTTTTGCTTCGCAACGAATTCGGACTCCGGCATGGTCCATCGCTGGGCATTCTGGGTTGACGGAACGAATTCCTTTTTACTCGAAATAGTCGTGAAGGAAGCGGCCAGGCTGTTTGGAACGACGCCGGAAAAGCTGGCGGAAACGGTGCACATGAAAAATCTCAATCCCCCTTCCGACAGTCCGGACCTGAATGCCATCCTCTATGGCAAATCGTTTGATGCCCTCAAGATCGTGCGGAAGCGTAATCCGCAATTGTTCAAATACGCGGACATCACAAACAACCCCAACAATCCCAAGATGCGCGGAGAACTGCTGCAGAAGGTGATCCTGTCGCGCAGCCTGAAGTGCGAGGTACTCGATGGAAGAACCGATGTCATCAGTGTGGACAACACCGGGGAAAAAGCACTCCGTCACTGGTCGAAGATAACCCGCGTATATTTCGACGAAAAAAGTATCGTCCCCAAGAAAGCTTTGAAAGACAAGGACGACGAGAAAGAGAAGTCGAGCACCGAATAAGATGCCTCATCGCGTGCGGTTACGGCCGTTCTCGCCGGGCGACGCGCAAGACCTCGCGGCGCTATGCGCGCACCCGGAATCCGGCCATTGGCTGCCACCCGGGTGGCAGCCCTTCGACCTCGATGCGGCCGGGCGATACATACGCGAGGCCATGCATGACTTCGACTCCGGGTGCTCGATCGCCTTTGCCATCGAAAACACGTCAAACCAGCAATTGATGGGCGAAATACGGCTGAACCTCGCGGGCTCGACGCTGGGCGACTCTTCGGGACTCTTAGGGACTGTCCGACTGGTCGCTCCCGCCAGCGGACATCTACGCGATCTATCCCGAGCGGCTCAATCTTTCCGCGAAGGTGAGAGTATTCGTCGAGTTTCTGGCTGAATATCTCGGGTGGCCGGAGAATGAAGCTCGGGTAAGCGCATCTTCGTTGATATGATTTCCGGAAGAATCGGGTGTCAAGCAAATTGGGTGCTGGATTGGCTGTTGAGCGGGAATGAAATTTGCTGACCCCGGCCACCGAATTTTCCTGCGCCCGTGCGCCGAATATTTTCAATCATCCGGCGCGTGCCGCGAGCCGGCCAGAGCCGGTTTGCTCTGGCCCCTGTCTGGTCCATGAATACGCCCTCTTTGGGAAGCCTGTGCAATGAATTCATCGAAACGCGATTCCAGCCGCCCTGACGTACTGATCATCGGCGGCGGGCCTGCTGGCGCGACGGCGGCGGCCTTCCTCGCGATGAAAGGACGCCACGCCGTGCTCGTGGAGAAGGAAGCGCATCCGCGCTTTCATATCGGCGAAAGCCTGCTGCCACGCAACATCGACATTTTCGAGCGCCTGGGCGTTCTGGATCAGGTGCGCGAGATCGGGGTCCATAAGCCGGGGGCGGAATTCGTTTCGGACCGCACGGGCCGCAGTTGCGCGTTTCCGTTCCGGAACGCATTGAACCCGAACCGCACGCACGCGTGGCAGGTGCGGCGCGCGGATCTCGATGCCTTGTTGTTCAAACAAGCCATCGCGCGCGGCGCCGAGTGTTTCGAGCGCACGCGCGTCACGGAGGTCAAGCTGGACGATGCGGGCGGACGGCACGTGGTGTCGGCCAAGGACCACTCCGGCAACAAGCTCGAATGGCATCCGCGCTACGTGCTGGACGCTTCGGGCCGCGACACGTTTCTCGCCTCGCGGATGAAGGTCAAGACCACGAACAAATACAACAACACGGCGGCCGTCTACGCGCATTTCACCGGCGTCACGCCCCGCGAAGGCGAGCTCGCGGGCTACATCAGCATTCATCTTGCGGAAGACGGCTGGTTCTGGCTGATCCCGCTGCCCGACGACACCATGAGCATCGGCTTCGTCGGCAATCAATCGGCATGGAAGGGCCGCACGGGAACGCCAGCCGACCTGCTCACCGAACGCCTTGCCGCAAGCCCGACCGTCGCGGCCCGCATGCAAGGCGCGCAACGCATCTCGGACGTCTACAGCACGGCCAATTACAGCTATCGCGCACGCGAGGGCAACGGCAACGGTTTTCTGATGATTGGCGATGCTTACGGATTCGTCGATCCGATGTTCTCGACCGGCGTATTGATGGCGATGATGGGCGGCGAGCTCGGCGCCGAGGTGGCCCACGTCTGGCTCGACGATCCAGCGCGAGGGATGAAGCTCGCGCAGGCCGCCAACGAGGACCTGTCGAAGGCCATGGACCGGATCAGCTGGCTGATCTATCGGGTGAACGACCCCGTCATGCGCACGCTGTTCATGGAGCCGTCCAATCGCTTCTGGATGCGCGACGGCCTCGTCAGTCTGCTGGCGGGCAATCTCCAGGGCAGTTGGCGCGCGGCCCTTCCGGTGCTGTGCTTCAAGAGCGTGTATCACGTGCTCTCGGCGCTGCACCGCCGCGGCATCGAGCTTTCGCTGCCGGAGATGCCCGCGCCGGGAACCTGATCGAACGGGGAGCGCAAGCGGCGTTACCCGGCCGCGCCCGCGCCGTGCACGTCGTCATCGTCGTCTTCGACATCGGGCTCGTCGAGATCGACTTCGAGCACGCGGCAGACATCGCGCACGAACTCGTTCATGGCGGCATGGCATTCGGGACTGTGCGGCGGAAAATCCTCGGGGTTCTTTTTGCCCTGCGCCCTTCTGATTGCGCGAATGCTGGCCTCCAGCGCCCGCGCTTCGGCCCAGATCGAAGGGTGTTCAGGAGGTTCCGGTGATTCGCGCGTCATGCCCTGATTGTCGGCAACGGCCGCGCAAACTTTAGCGGGGCCGAAGGATCGTTCTATTCGCCGCGCAAGACCGGCTTGGGGTGGTGCTTTCCAGGCGGCGCGGACCGGTTGCGCCGCCTGCCGATGCGTGACTCAAACGCGTGACTCCAGCGCATGGCTCCTGCCGCGTTACTCCAGCGCCCCCACACCCCGGCGCTTTCCCGCCCGCGCGCCCATTCCGCCCATGGCCGCGTAATACGCCACGCCCGCCGCCACGAAGCCGATCGGCCACGCAAACGCCGCCAGCGCGGAGAGCGCCGGCACCAGCGCGATCACCACCGCCACGCCCGCCGTCGGCACGAACACGGCCAGCGCCCGCGGGTTGAAGCCGTTGCGATAGAAGTACTCGCCGTTCTCGTCCGAGCGGTACAGGTCTTCGAGCTTGACCACGCCGCGCCGGATCAGGAAATAGTCGGCGGCCATGATCCCGAAGAGCGGCCCGAGAAACGCGCCGAGCCCGCCCAGGAAGTAGTTCACGACCACGGGATTCGAGTACAGGTTCCAGGGCATGACCACGAGCGCCAGCACCGCGCTGATGACACCGCCGCGGCGGAACGTGATGCGCTTGGGCCACACGTTGGCGAGATCGTAGGCCGGCGACACGAAGTTGAGCACGACATTCACGCCAATCGTCGCCACGATGAACATCAGCGCGCCCACCACCAGCACGAAGGTGTTCGGCACTTTCGCGAGAATCAATGCGGGGTCGGTGATGGCCTGGCCGAACACCACCACGGTGCCCACCGTCATGGTGATGCTGATGGCGGCGAAGGCCGCGAAATTGATCGGGATTCCCCAGAAGTTGCCGATCACCACGGCGCGCTCCGATTTCGCGAAGCGCGTGAAGTCGCAGTAGTTGAGCAGCATGGTCGCGTAGGTGGAGACCAGCAGGAACGCGCCGGTGAGAATGCCCTGCATCGCGCCGCTACCCGACAAGGGCTTGACCGAGAGGTTCATCGGCAGGTGCCAGTCGGCCATCGCGAAGAGCCACACGGCCATCGCCAGCATCACCACCCACACGATCGGGCCCGCCCAGTCCTGGAAGCGGCGCACCGCCTCCATGCCGCGCGTGATCACCAGCAGTTGCATGACCCAGAGCGACACGAAGCAGACCCAGCCCAGATACGAGAGCCCGAGCAGGCTCTGATCCTCCCAGTGCTGCAAGGCGGGATTGATGCGCAGTAGCAGGACGACCACCGCGGTGGAGGCCAGATAGGTTTGAATGCCGTACCAGCAAATGGCAATGACCGCGCGAATCAGGGCCGGCACGTTGGCGCCCCAGACACCGAAGCTGATGCGCGCCATCACCGGAAACGGCACGCCGGTCTGCTGCCCCATGCGCCCGGCCCAGTTCATGCCGAAGAACAGAATGCCGGTGCCGATCAGAATGGAGGCGAGCACCTGCCACCCGGTCAGCCCGAGCACGAATAGCCCCGCCACGAAGGTATAAGTGCCGATGTTATGGATGGCCGACATCCAGACCGCGAAGAAGCTATAGGACGTCCACTTGCGCTCGGTGGCGGGCGCCAGGTCTTCGTTGTACAGCCGCCCGGTCGGGTCCAGTTCGGCCAGTTTCCTGTGCTGTCTTTCCACGATGCTCTCTCCTCGCATGAATCTGTCTATTCAGTCGCGCGCGCCTTGCGGCGCGATGGAAGGTTTCCCGCAGCGCAGGAAGCGGCCACGGCCACGACGCGGATGGAACTCGCCGTCCCACACCACCGTTCCGCCAACCAGCGTGATGGCGGGCCAGGCGCGCAGCGTCTGCCCTTCGTAAGGCGTGTAGTCGACCGCGTGATGCAGGTCCGCATTGCGCAGCACGAATTCGCGCTCGCCCCAGATGACGAGATCGGCGTCGCTGCCGATCGCGATGGTGCCTTTGCGAGGATGCAGGCCATACGTCTTGGCCGGATTGGTGGCAGTCAGTTCAACGAAGCGATTGAGCGTCATGCGCCCCGCCAGCACGCCTTCGGAATAGAGCAACGGCAGGCGCGTTTCCACGCCGGGAATGCCGTTGGGAATATGGCGAAACGACACTTCCTCGCCACCGGGCTTCTTGCCTTCGGGCGCGTCGTAGCGAAACGGCGCGTGGTCGGAGCTGAACAGCGTGAAGAGGCCGTCGTTCAGGCCGTCCCAGATCACCGCCTGGTTGGCCTTGTCGCGCGGCGGCGGGCTGCACACGCATTTCGCGCCCTGGTAGTTGTCGTCGATGCCCAGATCGGCGGCGGTCAGAAAGAGATATTGCGGGCAGGTTTCCGCGAACACCTTGAGCCCGTGCGAGCGCGCCCAGCGAATCTGCTCGACGGCCTCGCGTCCCGAGACGTGCACGATCAGCACCGGCACGTCCACCAGCTCGGCCAGCGAGATGGCGCGGTGCGTGGCCTCGCGCTCCACCAGCAGCGGGCGCGCATGCGCATGAAAGCGTGGCGCCGTGCGGCCCGCGGCTTCGAGACGCTTCGTCAGCCACTCGATGCAGTCGGCATTCTCCGCGTGCACCATGGCCATCGCGCCGTGCTCGCGCGCGACGGCGAGCACGTCGAGGATCTGGCCGTCGTCGAGCTTCAGATCCTCATAGGTCATGTAGATCTTGAAGGACGTGTAGCCCTCGGCAATCAGCGCGGGCAGTTCTTCCTCCAGCACCTTGGGCGTGGGGTCGCTCACGATCAGATGGAACGCATAGTCGACGTGCGCGCGGCCTTCGGCGCGGCCGTGATAGTCGTCCACCGCGGCGCGCAGCGACTGCCCTTTCTCCTGCGCGGCGAACGGAATCACGGTGGTGGTGCCGCCGCACGCCGCCGCGCGCGTGCCGGTGTCGAAGTCGTCGGCCATGCGCAGCGGCGGCGCCATGGGCTGATCGAAATGGCAATGCGCATCCACGCCGCCCGGCGTCACCACGCGCCCGGCCGCGTCGATCTCGCGGGCGCCGGCCGGCAAGTTCATGCCTAGCTGGACGATGCGCCCTCCCGCGATGCCGATGTCGGCCATGAAGGTATCGCTAGCCGTGGCAACGCGTGCATTGCGGATCACCAGTTCAAGCGCCGATGCTGTCACCTGAAGTCTCCCGACGTGGAAATAGTCTTATGAATCAATGATCGATACAACCGCTTTCCTGTCGACATCATAGTCAACACTATTGTTTACAACATTAGTGTTTACATGAGTGTCGACAATCCGCGGGGCCGCCGGTATTCTGACCATGAGCGATGCGCAGCGTCGCCGGGCGTATCCACGCCGGGCGCATCCATCACGCCGCCAGATTTCCCGTAAATGAGAGGCCACCGCCGTGCCCGCTATCGACGAACTCGCCACGCCCCCTGCCGGCAAATCCGCCACACGCAAGCGCAAGCCCGCCGCGCCGGCGCGCGCGCCACGGGAGCTCAGCCAGGACGAGATTTACGAGCGCATCTACACGGCGATCCTCGAACACCGGCTGCATCCCGGCACCAAGCTCGCGGAAGAGCGCCTCGCCGAGATCTTCAATGCCAGCCGGGGGCGCATTCGCGAAGTGCTGGCGAGGCTCGCGCATGAGCAGGTGGTCGATTTGATTCCGCAGAAAGGGGCCTACGTCGCGCGGCCCTCCATCGAGCAGGCGCTCGATGTTTTCGAGGCGCGCCGCCTGATCGAGCCCGCGGTCATGCGGCGGCTCGTCGAGACCTTGACGGCGGAAAAGCTGGCGCGCCTGCGCGAGCACGAGGAACTCGAAGCCGATGCGCGCCAGCGCGAAGACAAGCGAACCGTGATCCGGCTCTCGGGCGAGTTTCATTCGCTCGCGGCGGATCTCGCGGGCAATTCGGCGCTCGCGCGCACCATGCGCGAGCTCTCCGTTCTCACCTGCCTCATGATCTTTCTCTACGACGCGCCCACGGCCACCTGTTGCCGCGCCGACGAGCACTCGCGCATCGTCGACGCCATCGCGAAGCGCGACGCGGCGCGCGCCGAGCGTTTGATGCGCGAGCACCTCGATCATATTCAAGGCAGCATGAAGCTCGAATCGGCGAGCGAACAGGTCGATCTCGAAGAGATCTTCCGAACCTGACGAGCGCGCCAGCCGGCGCGAATTGCCAATCTTTAATCGCCGCAACTGCGGCGATTCATATTATTGGTTGCGCGCGCATCGTGTTTGCGTTGATCGATTCCGCATGGGCGCAGTATCAATAACGCGCACACGGCGAATTCGCTCGCCGGGATTTTCGCCCGCAAGTCCTCCCCCAATAAAAACGTCCCGAATAAACCTTTCATGCCGTAATGCATGAGGATTGCGCGCGTGCGCGCGCAGATTTTCTATTGAAGTGAGCGATTCATACAGGAATTCCAGCGGGTTTACGCTAGTTCGCGAGAACACAAGCGATTGGGGCAGATCGTTCTAGGTCGTGGATATATGAAATACCTAATATCGAATCACCGCGAGACATCAAGTCGAACGGCAAGGCACCGAGCGATTCCCTCGAGTCATGGATGGCCACGATCAATGAGGTGGCTATTCAACAGCATTGCACCTGGCCGTATATCCGCTTCAGGCACCACCGTTCGATTATGAACGGCTGTCGAACGCGGCTACCCATAAATCAAGGAGACAACCATGCTGCATGATCTGCCCGCCCGTCCCGAGAATGTCCATTGGGGCTACTTCGACGCCTGCAAGGCACCGGCCCTGACCGTCAAGAGCGGAGACATCATCCGCGCAGAAGCGCTCACCCACCATGCCGGCGACGCGCCGGACCTGATGATGGACGCCGCCATGCGCGAGATCTTTGCGAAGATTCCGCACGAAGACCGCAATCCGGGCGTGCACATCATGACGGGCCCCATCTTCGTCGAGGACGCCAAGCCCGGCGACGTGCTCGAAGTGCGCTACCTGCAAATGATTCCGCGCTTTCGTTATGGCGCGAATGCCGCCGCGCACTGGGGTCAGTTGTACAGCGAATTCAACAAAGAGCGCATCACCATCTACGAACTCGACACCGCGTCGAACACCGCGCACGCCCTGTACGCCTACGACTATCCGAACAAGATGACGGTCCCCGGCAAGATCGTCGACGAACGCGAATGCTGCCGCCAGCCGGCGCTTGCGGGCGTGCGCGTTCCGGTGCGCCCCCACCTGGGCACCGCTGGCGTGGCGCCGGACAAGGCAGGCCGCGTCTCGACGGTGGAGCCGGGCCTGCACGGCGGCAATATCGACAACTGGCGCATTGGCGCGGGCGCGACCATGTATTACCCGGTGGCCGTGGACGGCGCGCTGTTCTCGATCGGCGACCCGCATATCTCGCAGGGCGACGGCGAAATCAGCGGCACGGCCATCGAGGCCTCGCTGAACGTGCTGTTCCAGGTGGTGGTGCGCAAGGACTTCCAGTTCCCCTCGCCGCTGCTCGAAACACCGGACTGCTGGGTCGTGCATGGCTTCCACGAGGATCTCGACGAAGCCGGCAAGAACGCGGCGCGCGACATGATCCGCCTGCTGACCGAGCAGCAAGGCCTCTCGCGCGACGACGCCTATTCGCTCATGAGCGTCTCCGCCGACTTCGGCGTGACGCAGGTCGTCGACGGCACCCAGGGCATTCACTGCACGATGCCCCGCGCCATCTTCCCGCCGAAGACCAAGGGCTAAGCGCCAGGCAGTGCTATCGACACTCCGCAGGCCGCACGCTTTGCGCGCGTTTCGAAAGACGCGCGACGCGTGCGGCGCGGCAAGAGCAACAGCGAAAGTCAAGGCTAAAGGAACTCACATGCACTATGTCTACGTGGGGCGCAATGAAATGGTTGCGCTCGTCGTCGGTCTCGTTACCGGCACGCTGTATTCCTGGCTGGACCTGCCCATTCCCGCACCCAATGTCACGGGGGGCATTTGCGCCATTCTCTTCACCTATCTCGGCTACCTCGCCGTGAATGCGTTGCGAAAGACCGTCAGTTTCGGCCGCCCACCCGAAAGCCGCTCGATTGCGGCTGATTGATGAGAAAGGGGAATGACATGGTTGAAATCATGCTGGGCGCAACGGAAATTCAGGCCGCAGCCGTTGGCCTCGTGACGGGGGTTGTTTACACTGCGGTACGGGCTCCGATACCTGCGCCCAATGTGCTCGGCGGCATCTTCGCCATCGTGGGCACGTTCGCGGGCTTCGTCCTGGTCGCGGCCATGCGAGGGCAGTTGCATTTCGGCTAGCCGCCACAGCGGCTTTCGCATGCGCCGGATTGAATGAAGTCGGGCGGGCTCTTCAGGTTCCCACCCCCAAGTCGACGGACCGGGTCGATGGAACCAAAGGGGCAAAGGGACTCAACGGACAAAAGAACCGAAGAGCCCGCCTTTTCGACTGCTGCATGCCAATGCCACGGAGACAGGCCTTGCGTCAATCGCACTTTTCCACCGAAGCGTGGCCGCAACCCGGCCGTGCCGCCGCCTGGCGCGCCGAACTCACCGTCGCGCGGCTTTCCTGCCAGCATCTGTGTGCCGATCACACGCTGCATGGCACGGTGCAGTCCCGCGCCACCAGCGCGGGAATTGAGCTGGCCTGCATTTCCTCGGTGCCGCAATCGATCGCCGTGGCCGATGCCAAGGACCGCGGCCTCGTGCTCCTCATGCTGCTCGAAGGCGAGGCCGGGCTCGCCACCACGGGCGCGAGCGACAGCCTGCGCGAAAACGAAATCGTCTGCGTGCCCGCGGGCGCGCACGCCGAGCTCTCGCTCGCCACCGCGTTTCGCCTGCTCACCGTGCATATCGGCCCCGCGCTGCTCGCCGCGCGCGTGGCTGCGCCCTTGCCCGTCGATGTGATCAAGCTCACGGGCGATGCGGGACTGCTCTTCGCCAGAATACTGTGCGCCGCCGCCGACACCTTCGAAACCGTGGTGGCCGCCGACCCCAAGGCGTTGCAGCCCATCGACAGCACCATCACCGAATTCCTCTCCACCGCGTTGATCGCGAGCCAGCCGCCCGATCTCGCGGGGCTCACGCAATCGCGCACGGCCATCTTCGCGCGCATCTGCGAACGCGTCGACGCGCGCCTCGCGGAACCCGGCTTGAGCGTCGCCTCCATCGCGGCGGACGAGCATGTTTCCGCGCGCTACCTGCAAAAGCTGTTCGAAAAATCGGGCACGAGTTTTTCGAGCTACCTGCGCACGAGACGGCTCGAACGCTGCCGGACCGATCTGGCCAATCCGCTCTACAGCAAGCTCACGGTCTCGGACATCTGCTACCGCTGGGGCTTTAACGACCCCTCCTATTTCAGCCACGCGTTCCGGCAGCAGTTCGGCATTTCGCCCAGCTCCTATCGCGACCAGATGATGCCCGCGCCCGCCAAGGTGGTCGCGCAACGCATCTCGCGCGGCAGGCCCGAGCACGTGCGCCTGCAGCCCATCGCGCGCGACCAGCTTCCGGCCAACGACGGCGCCGCGCCGGCAGGCAGCCCCGGCCACGTTTCGCGCTGGGGTCATGCCACCGACAGCTTCGGGCGCCGGCATCACCGGCTGCACGCCACCGACAAGACGGTCCACTGGGGCTATCTGAGCCGCGACTTGGCCCCGGTGCTCGAAGTCGAGTCCGGCGACAAGGTGACGATCGAGACGCTTACGCAACACGCTTCCGACGACTGGGAGCGCATGATCGAAGGCGATGCCGGCGCGCAAAGCGTGTTCCACTGGACCGCCGGGAAAAAGAACGTCGACCGGCGCGGCGCCGGCCCGCTCGATGCGTCGATCTACGGGCGCGGCGCCGGCGAAGGTTTCGGCGTTCATATCTGCACGGGGCCGGTGGCCGTGCGCGACGCCATGCCCGGCGACGTGCTGGAAGTGAGGATTCTCGACATCCGCCCGCGCCTGAGCGCGAATCCCTGCTTTCACGGCAAGGCCTTCGGCAGCAACGCCGCCACGTGGTGGGGCTTTCATTACCGCGACCTGATCACGGAGCCGCGCGAGCGCGAAGTCGTGACCATCTTCGAGATCGACTGCGAACGCTCCGACGGCAAGGCGCGCGCGCTCTACAATTTCCGCTGGACGCCGCAGCGCGACCCGTTTGGCGTGGTGCATCCGACCATCGATTATCCCGGCGTGCCGGTCGATCATTCCACCATCGAGAAGAATTACGAAGTCCTGAGCGATATCGAAATACCGGTGCGCCCGCATTTTGGCGTGATTGCCGTGGCGCCCGCGCAGGACGGCTTGATCGACTCCATTCCGCCTTCGAGCTTCGCGGGCAATCTGGACAACTGGCGCGTGACGCGCGGCGCCAGCGTGTTCCTGCGGGTGGCCGTGCCCGGCGCGCTGTTCTCGATTGGCGACCCGCATGCGTCCCAGGGCGATTCCGAGCTTTGCGGCACCGCCATCGAGTGTTCGTTGACCGGCGACTTCCAGCTGGTTCTGCACAAGAACGGCGAGATCGATCCGAACGCGCCGTTCGCCGACCTGAGCTACCCGCTCGTGGAAACGCCGAACGAGTGGATTCTTCATGGCTTCAGTTCTCCGAACCATCTGACCGAGTTCGGGCAAAAGGCGCAGAGCCATATCTACATGAAATCGACGCTCGACGAGGCCATGCGCGACGCATTCCGCAAGGCGCGCCGGTTCCTCATGTCCGTCAAGAAACTCAGCGAGGACGAAGCCGTGACGCTCATTTCCGTTGCCGTCGACTTTGGCATCACGCAGGTGGTCAACGGCAACTGGGGCGTGCACGCCATCATCAGGAAGTCGCTTTTCAAAGACGCGTGAGCCTGGGTCTCCAGGCATCGCGTCGTGGAATACATCGTAATCCTGATTGATCACAGGGCTATGGATTACTTCATCCGCGCGTGCACTCCGCGGGCGAGCGCACGCTCACGTCACGCGCTTCATGCGCATCGTTCGCATCATGTGAACCCGCCGCCCTGAGCCCCGCCAACGCGACCACAGCGCCCGCCGCCATCGCCCCGCCCGCGATGGTGACGGCAACGCGCAATCCATCGACCATCTCGCCAGCCGTTCCCGCAACGAGCGAGCCGAACACGGCAACGCCCAGCGCGCCGCCCATCTGCCGCGCCGTGTTCAGCACGCCCGAGGCGATGCCGATGTCACGCGCATCGACATGCGCGAGCACGGCCGTATTGATCGACGGCACCGCCAGCGCGACACCCACGCCAATCGCCAGCATGGGCGCCGTGATCATCAGGCTGCGGCTGCCGGCGCCGATCAGGCTCAGCGCCAGAAAACCCAGCGCCGCCAGCGCCTGGCCGGCGATCATCGGCAGCCGGTAGCCGAAGCGCGCGGTGAGCGCGCCCGAGACGAGATTGGCCGCCGCCACGATAGCCGTCATGGGCAGGAACGCCAGCCCGGCCCCGAGCGGAGAAGCATGGCGCACGCTCTGGAAGAACAGGCTCATGCCGAACATCAGCCCGTAGTAGCCGAAGTTGAGCACCACGCCAATCAGCGAGCTCACGCTCACCGCGCGCACCCGGAACAGCGCGAGCGGAAGCATCGGCTGACGCTGCGCGCGCTCCACCACGATGAACAACGCGCAACAGGCCGCGAAGCACGCGAAGCCGCCCAGCACCGCAGGGCTCGCCCAGCCGTGCCGCCCCGTTGCCATGACCGCGTACGTGAGCGCCACGAGCGCGGCGGCGGCCAGGCATTGTCCCGCGAGATCGAGGCGGCGCGACGCATGGCGGGCGGTGTCGGGCGCATGCGCAAGCGTGAGCCAGATTCCGGCCATGCCGAAGGGCACGTTGATCAGAAAGATGCCCGGCCAGCCGAAACGCTCGACCAGCACGCCGCCCACGAGCGGCCCCGCGCCCAGCGCCAGCGCGGCCGTGCCGGCCCAGATGCTCACGGCTTTCGCGCGCGCCTTCGGCTCGGGAAAGGTGGCGCCGAGCAATGCGAGCGAGGCCGGCACGCACAAGGCCGCCCCCACGCCCTGCACGGCCCTCGCCGCAATCAGCGCGGCGGCACTGGAGGCGAGGCCGCAAGCGACCGACGCCACGGTGAACACCGCGAAGCCCGTGACGAAGACCCGCCGCGCGCCAAGGCGGTCGCCCAGCGCGCCCGCGCTGAGCAGGAGGCTCGCGAAGGCGAGCGTGTAAGCGTTCAGCACCCATTCGAGCTGGCCGGCATCCACATGCAGCGCTTGCCGGATGCGCTCTAGCGCGACGTTCACCACCGTGACGTCGAGACAGATGATGGCGAAGCCCAGGCTCGCGGCAAGCAGGGCGAGACGCGGGGACCGGGAAAACCGTGGTGAGCCTGATGAGCAGGTTGGATGTCCGTGCATGGCGGGTACTCGAGGAAATCGGGCGCGATGCCAGCGGGAGCGCGGCATCATTGGCCCACAACGCACTCTAATTCCCACGAAAAATTTGAAAAACCCACTTGGACTGGCCGCAGAACCCACTAAAATTTGGCAATGGATCTACTCAAAGCGATGACCGTATTCGTGCGCGTGGTCGAGACGGGCAGCCTCACGGCGGCCGCCGAGGCGTGCGACCTGTCGCCCACCATGGTCGGCAATCACCTTCAGGCGCTGGAGGCGCGCCTGAACACGCGGCTCATCCACCGCACCACGCGCAAGCAGCAGATCAGCGCGTTCGGGCGCGCCTATTACGAGCGCTGCGTGGAAATTCTCGGTCTCGTGAACGACGCCGAACGGCTCGCGCTCGACCATCTCGCAACGCCGCGCGGCGTGCTGCGCATCACGGCGCCGGTGATCTTCAACAGCCAATGCCTGGTCCCCGCGCTCGCCGATTACTGCCAGCGCTACCCGGAAGTCCGGCTCGACGTGGTGGCCAGCGACGCGGTGTCGGACCTGATCGACGATGGCTTCGAAGCGGCGATCCGGCTGGGCACGCCGGCCAGTGCCGACCTCGTGGCGCGGCCATTGCAGCCGTATCGCCTCGTGCTGGTTGCCTCGGCCGCCTACCTCGACACGCATGGCGCGCCCTCGAACCCCGCTGCGCTCGGCGCGCACGAATGCCTGACCTACGCCTACCCGCCACGCTCGGAGCTGCGTGCGCAGCAACCCGAGTGGACGCTCACCGGCCCGGATGGCGAGACGAGCGTCGCGATTGGCGGGCGGCTGCGCGTCGACAACGCCGACGCCCTGCGCCGCGCCGTGCTGGCCGGCATGGGGATTGCGCTGCTGCCCGCCATACTGGTCGAGACGGACCTTCGCGCGAAGCGGCTGATCGAAGTGCTGCCGGATTACGCAGCACGCACGCGGCCGCTCAACCTGCTCTACCTGCGCGATCGCCAGATGTCGCCGAAGCTGCGCAGCTTCGTCGACTTCGTGGTCGAGCGCTTTGGCGCGCAGCACGCCGCGAAGGCCTGAGGCAAACACGTCCACGCCCGCCCCGCCTTCCGTTACTATTTCGGCTCCTGTCCTGTTTCGGAGACATGCCGTGATTACGCTTTTTCACGCTCCGCATTCGCGCTCTTCCCGCATGATTTTCCTGCTCGAAGAACTTGGCGCGCCGTATCAGATCAAGTCCGTCGATATTCGCCGGGGCAACGGCACGGGCGCCGTCGACGCGGCCAACCCGCATCCGCACGGCAAGGTGCCGGTCATCGAGGACGATGGCGCCGTGATCTTCGAAAGCGCAGCAATCGCCTGCTACCTCACGGACAAATTCCCGGACGCGGGCATAGGCCCGGTGGTGGGCTCGCCGCTGCGCGGCGCCTATCTGACCTGGCTCGCTTATTACGCGGGCGTGATGGAGCCCGCGTGGGTAGGCAAGTTCATGGGCATCACCCCGCCGCGCGGCACGGCGGGCTGGGTCGACCCCGACGAAGTCATGGTGCACATCAACGGCACGCTGCAACGCGGCCCGTATTTGCTGGGCGAAGCGTTCTCCGCCGCCGATATCCTGGCGGCTACCACCTTCGCCCTGTTCATCGGCAGCCCGATGCTGGAGCGCACGGAACTGCTGGAAAATTACGTCCAGCGCGTCACCGGCCGCCCCGCCTTCGCGCGCGCGCAGGCACGCGAGAATGCGCTGGCCGCGAATACCTGAAGCGCGCTCCCTCTAAGCCCGCATCTGCAAATCGAACGGCGTCTCGCGCAGGCGCTTGCCGGTCAGGCTGAACACCGCGTTGGCGATGGCGGGCGCAACCGAGGGGCTCGCCAGTTCGCCCACGCCGCCCGGCTTGTTCACATCGCCTTGCACGATATGAATGTCGATGTCGGGCATGTCGCTCATCCTCATCACGCGGTAGGTGTCGAAATTGCTCTGCTGCACGCGGCCGTTGCGAATGTCGATGCGGTCGCTCGTGGCATGGCCGAGCCCCCACATCAGCCCGCCATAGAGCTGCTCTTCCACGCCGCCCGGTGAAACCGCAATCCCGCAATCGGTCACGCAGGTGAGCTTCTCCACCACCACGGCGTCGCCCTTGCGCGCCACGCGCGCGATCACGGCGATATAGCTGTGGTAAGCCTGGTTGGTCGAGATGCCGAGCGCCGTGCCGGCCGGCAAGGCCTGCCCCCAGCCGGCGCGCCGCGCGGCCTCGCGCAGCACCGCGACGTGGCGTGGCCGCTCGCGCATGTGCGCGATGCGAAATTCCAGCGGGTCGCGGCGCGCGGCGTGCGCGGCCTCGTCCATGATCGACTCCACGGCGAACACGTTCGGTATGTAGCTCACGGCGCGAAACCAGCCCGTGGGCACACCCGTTTCGTGGCGCACCCAGCCAATGTCGCGATGCGGCGCGCTATAGGCGAACTCCCACTTGTTGATGGCCTCGGTCGTGCTGTAGTCCATGCGGTCCGCGCGGTCGAGATAGTCCGGCTCCCACTGCTCGGGCGAAGCCGGCGCGACCGCGCGCAACGTCAGCGAGGCGAGCTGGCCCCGCGCATCGACCACGGCCTTCGCACGGTGATAGCTCGCCGCGTGGTAGTAGAGCGCGCGCATCTCGTCCTCGCGGCTGTTCATCAGCTTGACGGGCTTGCCGGTCTTGAGCGCGAGCCACGTCACTTCGTAGAGCCAGTACTTCGATTCGCGCGCGCCGAAGCTGCCGCCCGAGACCAGTTCGTGCAGCGTCACGTGTTCTTCAGGAATGCTACCGATGACCTCGGCGGCCTCCTTCGCCGAGGAAGGCACCTGCAACCCGCCCCAGTATTCGATGCCGCCATTTCTGGCCCACGCGGTCACGTTCACGGGCTCGAGCGGATTCGCGGCCTTGTAGGGCATCGAGTACGACGCCTCGATCATTTTCGCGCCCGCTGCCTGGGCCGCTTGTGTCACTTGTGCCGCTTGCGCGTCGCCGTCCTGGATCGTCGGCACCACGCGCGCGGCGGGGTCGTCGAGCCACGCGGCCTGGCGCGCCGCCAGCGTGCCGCTGTCGAAGGACTCGAACGGGCTGTCGTCCCATTCGATATGCAGCGCCGCCTGGCCGCGATGGGCGGCCCAGTAGTCGTCGGCGAGCACGGCCACGCCGGCCTGATTGCAGCCGAGAATATCGGGCCGCGCGGGAATGCGCAGCACTTCGCGCACGCCGGGAATGGCGAGCGCGGCCTTCTCATCGACGCTGCGCACGCGGCCATCGATCATGGGCGCGCGCCTGATCACCGCCACAAGCATGCCGGGCAGCGATACGTCGATGCTGTACGCGAAGCTGCCGTTGGTCTTCTGCGCGGCGTCGCGCTTCTTGCGCAGCTTGCCCACGTATTTGAACTCGCCGGGCGGCTTGAGCGCGACGTCCTTGGGCGCGGGAAGCTTTGCCGCGCGCGCGGCCAGCGCGCCGTAGCTCGCGCGCCGCGCGCCCGTGGCCTCCACCACATAGCCGTTGTCGGTCGTGCACGCCGCAGCCGGCACGCCCCACTGCTGCGCGGCGGCCTCGATCAGCATCGCGCGCGCCGTCGCGCCAGCGCGGCGCAAGCGCTCGTATTCGAGCGCGACGCTAGTGCTGCCGCCCGTCGAAAACACCTTCCAGAGCGGGTGAATGTATTGCGGGAAGAACGGGTTCTCGGGTGTGATGACCTCCACGCGAAACGGATCGACGTCGAGTTCCTCGGCCACCACCGCCGCGAGCGCCGTGCGCGTGCCGGTGCCGGAGTCGTGCTTGTGGACCACGAGCTTGATCGTGTCGTCGGGCAGCACGCGCACCCACGCGTTGGGCTCGAACTCGCCGCGCTGCGGGTGCGGGTCGCCACTGACTGTCGATCCCGTGGCGGCGGCATGCGCGTCGGGCAGCACGAAGCCCACCGCGAGACCCGAGGCCAGCAGCGCCGAGCCCTGCTTCAGGAAACGGCGGCGCGCCGCGCGGTGATGGTCTCGACTATCGTGATGATCGAGAGAGGTGGCCGGACGATCGTGGCGCATTCAGGCCTCCTTGCCGGCTTCGTCCGGCGCGTGCGTGTGCGTATTGGCGTGATCGTGGTCGGGCGTGGCGATCGCGCTCAAGGCGGGGTCGCCCGAGGCGGCCCGCTTGATGGCGCGATGAATCCGCCCATAGGTGCCGCAGCGGCACACGTTGCCCGACATCGTCGAGACGATGGTGGCGTCGTCGGGCGTGCCGTCCTGCGCGAGCAGCGCTGCCGCCTGCATCAACTGGCCCGACTGGCAATAGCCGCATTGCGGCACGTCCTCGGCAATCCACGCGAGTTGCAGCGGATGGCGCCCGTCGCGCGAAAGGCCTTCGATGGTGGTGACGCGCCGCCCGTCCGCCGCCACCGCGGGCAGCATGCACGAGCGCACCGCCGCGCCCTCCAGATGCACCGTGCACGCGCCGCACTGGCCCTTGCCACAGCCGAACTTCGTGCCGGTGAGCTTGAGGCGGTCGCGCAGCACCCAGAGCAAGGGCATGTCGTCCGGCACATCGTCGATGGCATGCCGAGTATCGTTCACCACAATCGCAATCACGCGCTGTCTCCCGTGTTGTTTCTACATTTTTTCCCGTATCGTTGCGGCTTCGGCACGCTTGAAATCCACTCTCTTCAAGCCCGCTTCAAGCACGCTTGAAAGCCCAGGCGCGCGAGCGCAACACGGCTGCATTATTGGGAGCCGCCGCGCGCGGTGCCAGCAATCATTTCGTCGATCCCCTGTAAGCCGGACTAACACATGCTCAAGCGCTACCCCTCGATCCAGTCGATGCAGGCCTTTCTGCAAGCGGCGCGGTTCGGCAGTTTTTCGAGCGCCGCGCGCCAGCTTTCCCTCACGCACAGCGCGATCAGCCAGCAGATCCGCTCGCTCGAAGACTTCATCGGCCAGCCGCTGTTCGCGCGCGTGGGCGGCCGCATCGCGCTCACCGACGCGGGCACGCTGTTCGCCAATCAGCTCACGGACGGACTAGAGCAGATCGAGCGCGCGATCTCCACCGTCAAGGGCCGTTCCGCCCGGCCCTCCATCACGCTCGACGTGGACCCCGAGCTCATGCAGGCATGGTTTCCCTCGCGCCTGCCCGCGCTGGTGGAGGCGCTCGAAGGCGTGTCGCTGACCGTGCTATCGGCATCGCGCTACGACCGCTTCGCGTTCGAGCATGTCGATCTCGCGCTGCGCTACGGGTATGGGGAATGGGAAGGCGTGGACAGCACGCTCGTATGCCACGACCGTCTGGCGGCCATGGCCTCGCCCGCGCTGCTCGAGCGCCACGGCCTCGCGCTGCCGGTCGCGCCCGGGCAGGTGCTCACGCTGCCGCTGCTCGGCTACACCAAGCGCTCGTGGATTCCCTGGCTGGAAGAAGCCGGCCTGCCGGGCATGGAGCCCGACACCATCGCCGTGCTGGACAACGCGGCGGGGCTGGTCGCGGCGCTGGGATCGGGACTCGGCGCGGGGCTCGCGCGCGGCCTGCTGGCCGCCGACGCGCTGCGCGAAGGGCGCATCGTGACGCTCAACAGCGTGGAGCTGCCCACCCACTACAACCTTTACGCGATCTGGCCGCGCGAGCGGGCGGCGCTGGTGGCGCCGCTGGTGGAGGCCATCGGCGAGCTCGTGGCGCGCACGCTCGCCTGAATCTCAGCGGCTTTCGTGCGCGGCGCGCTGCAGCGCGGCGGCCGCCTCGCGCACGGTATCGAGAAAAGCGTGCAGCACGGGCGAAACGTCGTCCGCGCGATAGCGCGCGTGCAGCGAGACATCGAGCTCGGCCTGGGCGAGCTTCACGAACGCCACGCCGCCCGTGGAGATCTGCTGCGCGGAAGCGGGCAGCAGCGCCACGCCAAGCCCTTCCCTCACGAGCGAAAGCAGCGTGTGCACTTCCACCACCTCGTATTCGATATGGGGCGTGAAGCGCGCCTTCACGCAAGCGTCCTGCAGAAACCGCGCGAGCTGCGACTGGCGCAGGCCGACCGAGATAAAGCGCTCGTCCGCCAGCTCGCTCAGAGCGATCTCCTCGCGCGCTGCCAGCCGATGACCGGCCGGCAGCGCCGCCATGGCCGTGTCGCGCCAGACCGCTTCGCAGCGTATCGTGGGATCGTCCTGGTACAAGCGGAAAAAGCACACGTCGAGCCGCTTTTCCTTTAGCGCCGCGATCTGCTCCGAGGGCGTCATTTCGTGCAGCGTCCAGCGCACCTGCGGATGCCGGCTCGCGAACATGCGCAGCGCGCGCGGAATGGGCGCGACCATGGCGGAGCTGATGATGCCCACGGCGAGATTGCCCATCTCGCCGCGCCCCGCGCAGCGCGTGAGATCGATCGCGCGCTCGAACTGCGCGAAGATCAGCGGCACCTGCTTGCTCAGTGTTTTCCCTGCCTCGGTGAGCTCGACGCGATGCTGCGTGCGAATGAACAGCGCCGTGCCCAATTCCTCTTCGAGCAGGCGGATCTGCTGGCTCAGCGGCGGCTGGGAAATGTGCAGCCGCGCGGCGGCGCGGCCGAAATGGAGTTCGTCGGCGAGCGCCGCGAAGTAACGCAGGAGACGCAAATCCATGGGCTGTCCATATCGCAAACGTATCAAGACCGAAGGCAAAAAATATTGTACAGAGCGATTCCGGCTTGTGACACTTGCGTCGCAAGCTGCACCCGTTTCTTTCAGGGGGATCGCGGTCCGCGCAGCGCGAACAGTTTATTGCAATCGCAGCATGACTAGAAGTCCGAATTAATTAGCCGCCGAATTGACCAGCATGGACCCGGCCGGAAACATAATCAGGAGACACGTCATGAACACCGCTTCACATCCCGTCGATAGAGTCCTGCCCTGGCGCCAGATGCTCACGCTCGGCATGCAGCACATGCTGGTGGCCTATATCGGCGCGATTGCCGTGCCGCTGATCGTGGCCTCGGCGCTCAAGATGTCGCCCGCGGACACCACCGTGCTCATCAGCACCGCGCTGTTCTGCTCCGGCATCTCGACGATCTTTCAAACCGTCGGCTTCTGGAAGCTCGGCGTGAAATTGCCGATCCTGCAGGGCGTCGCGTTCAGCAGCGTCGGGCCCGTGATCGCCATCGGGCTCTCGCCCGGCATCGGCTTCACGGGCGTGTGCGGCGCGGTGATCGGCGCGGGTCTGTTCACGGCGTTCGCGGCGCCGCTCGTCGGGCGGCTGCGGCGCTTCTTCCCGCCCGTGGTGACCGGCTGCATCGTCACCGTGATCGGCCTGCAGCTCTTTCCGGTCGCGTACCAATGGGTGGGCGGCGGCGAAGTCGCCAAGCCGGAGTTCGGCTCGCTGCCGTTTCTCGGCGTCACGCTGCTCGTGGCCACCGTGATTCTGCTCATCAACCGCTTCGGCACGCCGTTCGTGCGCAATCTCTCGGTGCTGATCGGTCTCGTGGTGGGCACCGGGCTCGCCGTCGCGCTCGGCATGGGCCATTACGGCAACGTGGCCGCCACGCCCTGGTTCACGCTGCCCATGCCGTTCTATTTCGGCACGCCCGAATTCTCCATCGTGCCCATCGCCACCATGGCCGTGGTGATGATCGTGCAGATGGTGGAGTCGATGGGCCTGTTCGTGGCGATCGGCGACATCGTGGACAAGGAAGTGAGCGAGGAAGACGTGGTGCGCGGCCTGCGCGCCAACGGCGTGGCGAGCGCGATTGCCGGCATGTTCGCCGCGTTCCCGTTCATCGCGTTCATGGAGAACGTGGGCCTCGTGATCCTGACCGGCGTGCGCAGCCGCTGGATCGTCGCCATGAGCGGCGTGCTGATGTGCTGCGTGGCGCTGGTGCCCAAGATTGGCGCCGTCGTGGCCGCGACGCCTTCGGCCGCGCTTGGCGGCGCGGGCATCGCCATGTTCGGCGTGGTGGTGGCCGCGGGCGTGCAGACGCTTGCCAAGGTGGACTTCGAGCATAACCGCTACAACGTGCTGATCGTGGGCTTCACGATCGCAACGGCGCTGATTCCGGTCATGGCGCCCCAGGTATTCAGCCATATGCCCGCATGGACGCAACCCTTCCTGCACAGCGGCGTCGTGCTCGCGTGCCTCGTTTCGGTCCTGCTCAACGCCGTGCTCAACGGCGTGCGCCCCGCCGGGCGCGTTCAGGACGAGCACGCCGACGCGGCCTGCGCAACCATGGTGCGCGACTGACGCCACAACTGACGCCGCAACCACCACCCGTCGGCACACGAAAGCCCGCATCGCCTTCAACCGAACATACTAAGGATGCCTGATTGTGAACCAGCCCACGCAATCCAACTCGTCGATATTGATCCGCAATCCCGCCGCCGTCATGAGCGGCCGCGCGGGCGAGCAAGCGCGCCTCGGCCAGGTCGATCTGCGGATCGCCCACGGCCGGATCGAATCGATCGCGCCCAATCTCGCGCCGCTGCCCGGCGAACGCGTGATCGACGCGCGCGACTGCGTCGTCTACCCCGGCTGGGTCAACACCCACCATCACCTGTTCCAGAACCTGCTCAAGGCGGTGCCCTCGGGCATCAACGCCGACCTGCAGAACTGGCTGGCCGCCGTGCCCTATCCGCGCCTCGCGCGCTTCACGCCCGAACTCGCGCGCACGGCGGCGCGCCTCGGCATGGCCGAGATGCTGCTCTCGGGCGTGACCACCTGCGCCGATCATCACTACCTGTACCACGCGCACGGCACCGTTGAGACCGGCGACCTGCTGTTCGAGGAAGCCGCCGCGTTCGGCCTGCGCTTCGTGCTGTGCCGTGGCGGCGCGCTGCAATCGGCGGGGGACCACCCGGGCTTCTCGAAGACCGTGCTGCAGCCGGAAACGCTCGACCAGATGCTCGCCGACATCGAGCGCCTCAAGGCGCGCTATCACGATGGCGGCGCGGCCTCGATGCGGCGCGTGGTGGTGGCGCCCACCACGCCTACCTTCTCGCTGCCGCCCGAGTTGCTTCCCGAACTGGCGCGCGCCGCGCGAGGCCTCGGGCTGCGCATGCACACGCACCTCTCGGAAACCACGCGCTACGTCGACTTTTGCCGCGAGCGCTTCGGCAAGCTGCCCGTGGAGTTCGTGGCCGATCATGGCTGGCTCGGCCCCGACGTGTGGTTCGCGCATCTGGTGCATCTCGAAGCCAGCGAGATCGCCATGCTGGCCGAGACCGGCACGGGCTGCTCGCATTGCCCGGTCAGCAACGCGCGGCTCGGCAGCGGCATCGCGCCCGCGCCGCGCATGGCCGCCGCGGGCGTGCCGGTTTCGCTGGCGGTGGACGGCGTGGCATCCAACGAATCGGGCAGCATGACCCACGAGGCGAACTTCGCCTGGCTCGTGCACCGGGCCGCGCACGGCGCCTCGGCCACCACGGTGGAAGAAGTCATCCATTGGGGCACGGCCGGTGGCGCGCACGTGCTCGGTCTCGATGCCGTGGGCACGCTCGCGCCGGGCCAGGCCGCCGACCTCGTGCTGTACGACCTCAACGCGCTGCGCTTCGACGGCTTTCATGATCGCGCGGTGGCGCCCGTCGCGGCGGGCGAGCCGGCGCGCGTGCGCTACAACATCGTCAATGGCCGCGTGGTGGTGGAGGACGGCGAGATTCCGGGCTTCGATCTGGAGGCGCTGCGGCGCGATGCGGCGCAGGGAGTGCGGGAATTGCTCGAGTGAGTGTGCGAAGCGGATGAGGTGAAGAGGGCGAGCGTCATGCGCTCGCCTTCTTCATGAATGCGGTGCCGGCGACGCCGAAGCAGTGGCCCTCACCCGAGCCGATAAACCCCCACCTCATCCACCGCCACCCGCCCATCGGCCAGCAACTCCGCCAGATGCTGCGAAATCGTGCGCGTCTCGGCGGACACCACCCAGGCCCCTTCATATCCGGGCGGATACAGCAGCCGCTGCTCGACCAGTTGCTCCAGCGTCTTTGGCGCTTCTTT
>JAITTX010000446.1 GCA_031286755.1 Paraburkholderia sp. | reverse complement strand
GAGGAGATCGACGTCGCAGAAATGGTGAAGGCGGCCCAGATATACGCGTTGATCGCGCTCGATATTTGTAGCCGGATGCGGCCGATCTAGCGACGTCCGGCTACGCGCGCGTCATGCTGCCCCAGTCGCCGCGCTCGCATCAGCCTCTTCCAGCGACCCGCAGCCCGAAATGCTAAAATGGCACCGCGATCAGCTCGAACGCGTCGTCGCAGTTGATCAAGTCGACGCGTTTGAGCACAATCTTGTAGACGGTGCCTGCGCGGCGCAGGCGGTGCAGCACCCGACCGGAAAACACGCGTTGAAGGTGAAGTCGATAGTCGGTCATGATCAGGTTGGATTTCACCACAACCTCGCCGCGTCCACCGTCGACGCTTGTGATCACGACGTTGCCGACGATATGGCAGGTCCGGTGTGGCGGGAGCTGCGAATGAATGTTCGGGTGGCGCAGGCGTTCGAAGCGTGTCTGCATGATGTCGCGGTCATCGTAGAACAGCGAGCACTCGTCGGGGCTGTCCTGGCCGGGCCGCATGGGAACCCAATACCGGCCATCGTCCGCAAACAGATCGCGCCATTCTTCGAACCGGCGTTCGTCGAGTAGCGTCGCCTCATTGATCAAAAAGTCCTCGATTTCTTTGCGATCGCCGAGAATGGTTGCTGCCGACTGGCTGCTCTGAACCTGCATGACGGTTATGCCTCCGCGCTCATCAGCCGCAGCCAGGCGGCATACTGCGCTCGCTGCTGTGTTTCGACCGTGCCATGATTGACCCAGTCGCCATGCGCATCGGCCTGATCGATGTCGACACCGCGCGCAAACCACACCCAATCGGAGTTCTGCGCGCTCAGCCCGCTCTGGCAGCGTCGGAAGCACTCGAGATCGTCGGTCTGGATCAGGGAGGCAGCCGAGTGCGTCAGGTTGAGATGGCGGACGAAACTGGCATTCATCTCCTGTGGCGCACCTTTGTATCGGATCGGATAGACGTGGATCTCGGTCCGGTCGACAGCGACCGGCAGGATCACGCGGATGTGCTGATTGAGCGCCTGCAGCGACATGTTCGGATAAAAGGCCGTGTTGTGTCTTTTCGGCTGCAGAATTTCCTGCGTCCGCTCTTTGCCGTGACGGGCTTCCAAAGCCGAGACATAGGCTTTGTAGGTCGGCGTATCTGGAGCTTGTTCGGCCACCGGCTGGTGCCCCGCATAGCCGTGCCCGTTTGAACGCGAGCCCCACGCCACGCGCAGCTCCCAGCGCTGCGCCGCACTGCCGCGGTCGCTTATCGCGGAGCCGGCGTTTTGGCCGGAGCCGCGGCTGAACTGGCGACCGCTGCGGCTAACGCTGGATTCGTGGGAAAACGGCACATGATACATGTCGACCGTATTCTCGAGCTGGAGCTTCCAGTTGCCGCGGAACATGTATTTGTGCACGCCGGCGCCAAGATCGATCTCGCCGTCAGGCGCGCGATCCACCAATTCGTCGATGCTGCACCTGGCCGTTCCGAGATGCTCCTCCAGGCTCGGGACTCGCTCGCACAGGCTTGCGAACACGAACCCCCGATAATTGGCGACGCGCGGCACGCGCCGCATTCCCAGCGCAGGATTGTCGGCGTTGAAACTCGCGCCGTAGCCTCTTCGCATTGCGATCGCGTCGAGATCGCCATTGGTCTTGAACGTCCATCCGTGGTAGCAGCAGCGGAACAAAGCGGCGTTGCCTTTGTCTTCATTGCAGACGACGGCGCCGCGATGACCGCAGCTGTTGAAGATCACGTAGACCTGGCCGTCAGTGTGGCGCGACATGACCAGAGGCTGTTTGCCGGCGCGCGTCGTGATGTAATCGCCGGGCTTGGGCACCAGGCTGTCATGCCCGATGTAAATCCACGATCGTCCGAAGATTCTGTCCATTTCCAGGTCGAACAGTTCGGGATCGAGGTACAACGACCGATGGACATGGTCGCGATGAACCAATGAACTGATGGTTTCCGGATCCAATCTCATGCCGACCTCTTGCGCACTGCGTCGCCGCGGATTGAACCATAGGCGCGCGCACGCCACAATTGGTTTGCGGCGCAAGCCCATGCACCGATCGGTCAAGGGTGCATGTCTTCGGTGAACCAGATTGTGGGCAGGCGCTGCCCCACCCCTTTCTGTTCGGCGGCCGCGATGATTTGCTTGGCCACTGCCGCAAATTGCAGGCCGGTCCCGACCGGATTGAGAAACACGACGCGCTCGCCGGGCTGCGCGCGCCCCACGACACGCCCGCTCAAGACATCCGCGAGATCGGGGGTCTTCTCGGCAAGCGAGGTCAGCAGATCGCGGACATCGCCGTCGCCGCGAGTTTGACCGAACAGCATGTCGACAAAATCGGTATCGCGGAACGGCGCGTTCCCCTTGCCGGCCACGTAATTGATCGGATCGAGATCCCGCGTGTGTACGATGATCCGGTCTGCTCCGACGAGGATTTCACGGCCCAGCTCCTGCGCCTTGACGCAGGCGACCAGCGTGCCCGGACCGATCCATTCCGGTTCGACGACGCGGTCGAGCGCGTTGGTTGCAGTGACGATGACGTCGGCGCCGCGAGCGGGCTGATCGCGGGATTCGACGGCCTCGATATTGATCGCGAGATCGCGGCACCGACGGGCCAGTGCCTCGCGATGCTCCCGGCTCGGGCTCCACAGCCGCATCTTGCAGCCGGGAAGCGCCGCGGCGATCGCCAGTACTGCACCTTCCGCCTGCGAGCCGCTGCCGTAAACGCCCACGGTGCGCGCGTCCTTGCGAGCGAGATGGCGGACGGCGACAGCGGTGGTTGCTCCCACGCGTCGCCGCTGCATCTCGCCATCGGGCAGGATGGCACGCAGTTCTCCGGTCAGCGTGTCGAATACAAACACCAGTCCAACCCATCGGCCGCCCTCGGCCGCGGGGATTTTCTCCTTGCGCAGGTTTCCTTCTCGTCGCGTCCAGGTAATCACGTCCGAATTGATGCG
>JAITTX010000429.1 GCA_031286755.1 Paraburkholderia sp. | reverse complement strand
AAGTGTCATCGGTCTCTCCGTGCGGTTTGACTTCACATTCGTAACACGTGACCGGGCGAGACAGTTTGCGCCGAACCAGCATTTCGGCACTTTGATTCTGTCGTAAAAATACCGGTAGCAAAAGCCCCCCATGGGCAGGGCGTGGATATACCGAAGGTGCTCCGAACGCGGATCAGGGCCTGTGGCTTGAAATCCGGTCCGTGGACAGGCTGGAGGGATCAGGTGAGTAGTCCCGCGAAGCCCTTGTAGGCCCGCATTTTCGATCACCCTGATCTAGAGTTTATCCGAGCTGGGCATGGGCTATCGGGTGGCGAGCCAGCCCAATTTTTCGTTCTACGGCAATAACCTTTCGTCGAACTCGACCGGCAACAACATGTGGAGTCCGGTGGAGGCGGGCTATAGGCCAACATAGGCCAACGCATTCGTGGGCCGCCGCTTGCCATCAAAACAAATTCCCGATGAAACACTTTACGAGAAATGGCCGGAGCGACTGGCTGTAAGATATTCGTAAAACAATCCAGGCCTGCCTGGCGGGAAGCCGGGAATGGCATTCGATCGCCTGAATATTGAATAAAAGCTGAAACAGGATTTGCCTTTTTTATATCGGACTCATAGATGCCAGCCAATATATTCGCATTCAGTGGATAGCCATAATTTCAGGGCGCGCGAGAATCCCCGCATAGGGATACCCCCAAAAGGGGGGATGTTTTTTTTGAAGAGGCGAGATAAAAATCGGTTAGCGAACGTTCTCTGACTATGCGCAGTCCATATTCTCAAGGGAATTTATTAATTAAATTGACATTCGCCAAACGTCGCCTATATTGTCCTCACCGTCGGATAACCTGTGTAAATGACGTTATTGCACGAGCCGATTAGACTGCCCGCCACCAGGCTCCAGTATTGAGCACTTCGAAGTGCTCGGCGCGGAACACGCCGGTGGCATTCGCTACGGGACCTCGCGTTGCGGCAGCTCCACAGAAGCCATTGCGCCTCGGATTTCGCACCTTCAGGGGATGGGCGATCATGCATTCTCCGTTCAGTTCAGCAGGCGAGCCACGCGCGTTGGCGTGGCAGCATGGGATTTCCCAATCGGTATTAACGGCTTTAATGGTTGCTTCATGCCTGCTTGCATGGAAGGCCGTGAATGCGGCGGAAAAGCCGGCGTCGGCGCCGGTGGCTTCAGCAGCTTGCGCGTCGGCGAACTGCGCGCCCGTAACGTCAACACGGGCGGCGTGCAAATCGCTCGCATCGGATGCGCAAGCCGCGTGCGAGGCCGGCGCGGCGGAACTGGCGAAAGCGATGAAACGCTATCCTGCGGCGTCGATCGCGCCCACGCTCGCGAAGCATGCGCCGCCAGAAGGCGAGGTCGAGAAAGATGCGCCACCCGACGAGGCCGCGGGCACCGTAACGGCAGGGGGCGTGCGCCTCTTTCCGCGTAACGAGCAGTGTTTTCCCACCGAGACGCGCAACCTCTTCAGCGAAGTCGACAAGGTGGTGGTGGGCAATGATCGCGTGCCGCGCCCGATGGACTGGTTCGACGGGCACGGTGTTTCGAAGACGGCGCGCTCCGCCATCATGGGGCAGAACACCTGGATGCTGTGGGGCGAAGGTAACGAAGCGTTCTGGGGCTGGGTTCAGCAGAACGGCTACGGGATTGCGGATTTTCTCGTCCTGCTCAACTCGAGGAACCGCGCGCATCGCTTCAGGGACGGCGGGCTGATCAATCAACCCGGCATGGTCGAGCGCGACACGCCCCTGACCGGGCTGGGCCTGTACATCGACGGCCCCGATGGCGACAAGATCAAGATGCACGCGCCCGAGAACGACGTCGACGCGAACGGCAAACCGGTGGAGCGCGTGAAGAAGCCCAGCGATGGGGCGCACGACCACCAGACCTTCTTCGAGGTGGGCGACCAGGCGCTCTATGACCAGGCCATCGCCCAGCTCGGCAACGACGGCGTCGATCCGCTCGTCTATGGTTATCCTTCCGGCGTGGTGGGCCTGCGGCTCTGGCCGAATCCGGACTTCTTCGGCAATTCGCCGGCCGCGAAGAAAGCCCGCGAGCACTGGAACGAAGAGGTCGTCGCCGATCAGGGCAAGCGCTTCTATTCGACCGATCCCAAGGACGCGGCCTTTCACGCCGACCCTCAGCTCGTGCGGCCGTTTCGCGTGAGCATGGCGTGCGCGTTCTGCCATGTCGGCCCGCATCCGCTCGCGCCGCCGAAGGATATCGAGCATCCCGAGTGGGGCGATCTGTCGAGCATGATCGGCAATCAGTACTGGCTGCCCTCGAACGCCTTCACGAACCTGAAGAGGCCGGATAGTTTCCTCTGGCAGTTCGTCGCGAGCCAGCAGCCCGGCACCATCGACACGTCGCTCGTGGCCACGGACCACATCAACAATCCGAACACGATCAACGCGATTTTCGAAATGAACGCGCGCCTGGCGCGCGCCGCCGTCAATCCACCCGAAGCGCAAAGCAAGAACAATCTGATGATGCGCGGCATCGAGGACGCGCCGCTTTTCACGCTCGATCCGCGCCATACGCCGCGCGTGTTGCTCGATGGCGCCGACAGCATCGGCATCGAGGGCGCGCTGTTGCGCGTGTATCTCAACATCGGCGCTTACTCGGAGCAATGGCGCCGCGTGCAGAACACCATCGTCGGCTTCAAGCCGCAGCGGCCATTCGATATCGCAACCATCAAGGACAAGTCGGTCTACTGGAATACGACCGAGCATTTTCGCGTGGAAGAGCTGGAGAACTTCTTCACCTACGTCACGCAATCGGGCGCCACGGTTTCGCAGCCGATGAAACTCGCCTCGACCGAGGAGGGGCTCGCGCGCATCACCGCCAATCAGGCCGATAGCGAAAAGGGCCGCAATGTGTTCATTCGCAATTGCGCGATCTGCCATTCGAGCAAGCAGCCGCCCAATCTGCCCATCACGTTCTCGCGCGACTGGCGTACTGAGAACGCGAGTGGCAAGAGCGGCATCACGCTGCCCATGGACTTCGCCGACTGGAATGCGTTCAAGCTGAGCAAGCCCTGGCTCGCCTATGTGGAGCGGCTGCAGCAGTACATCGCGGCGCAGCCGGACCACGGGCAGGACTTCTTCGAAAAAGATAACTATCTCTCCACGGACGTGCGCGTGCCGGTCACGCTCGTGGGCACCAATTCGCAGCGCGCGGTGGGCACCAACGCGATGCGCGGCCAGGTCTGGGACAACTTCTCTTCGGAAACCTACAAGTCGCTGCCCGCCGTGGGCCTGGTCCACTTCTTCAATCCGTTCAGGAAGACGAGCGCCGTCGACAAGTGGGGGAACAACGACGAATATGCGCCACCGGGCGGCGGCCCGGGCTATTACCGCCCGGCCTCGCTCGTGAGCCTCTGGGCCACGGCGCCGCTGCTGCACAACAATTCGCTCGGCATCTATAACCGCGACCCGTCCGTCAAGGGCCGGCTCGAGGCCTACGACGACGCCATCGACAAGCTGCTCTCCAGCAGCAAGCGCGCCGTCGCCGGCACGCCCGCGCATGGCGCCGCGCGGTTCGCGAACGTGTATCCCGCGCAAAAGGAGGCGTTCTGCCGCGACCATCCCGCGGACCAGAGCCTGGAATGCAGCGCGCTGCACGGCGATTTCCGCCAGTCGTTCGCGGCGGCGGGCGTGGCCGATCAACCGGGTTTCCGGGACATCGGCTTTATCTATAGAACCACCAAGGATTCTTATATCGACTTCGCGCCGCGCTTCATCAAGCCTCTCGTCACGGGCATCCTGGGCGAGCGCTGGACCGCTTTCCTGTTCCTCTATGTCTGGCTGCTGCTGGCGCTGATTGCCGTCGTGCTGATTTTCGTGGGGCAGCCGCGCCTCGCGGGCGGTCTGCTCGCCTTGCTCGCGGCGGTGCTGGCGACCTTGTTGCGCGTCTCCGGCGTGGACACGGTCTTTCCCTGGCTGTGGCTCATTCCGCTCGCGGTGTTCGGTCTGGCGGCCGCGTTCTTCCGCTTCCCCAACGCGCAGCGCGGCGCGCGCTGGTTCTTCGCGGTGAGCGCCGTGGTGTTCGTCCTCATCGGCGGCGTGGCGAAGGCTTTCCTCGACGGGCGCCTCATCGGCATCAACGTCGGTCCCATCCCGCGCGGCACGCCGGTGAATCTCATCATGAACATCAACCCGGACGCGCCCACGGTGGTGCTGCTCAATGCGGTCGCGGGCCTCACGCGCGGGGTGTTGCTGATGCAACGCGACGACGACCCGAAGGACCACAGCTTCAAGGCGCTCGACGAATTCCAGCGCGAAGCCGGCCCGGCGCTGCTCAAGGCGAGCAAGTGCCCGGACTTCGTGCTGGATCGCGGGCACTGGTTCGGAGAGGCGTTGAGCGACGACGAAAAGCGGCAACTGAAGGCCTTCCTCGAAACGCTCTGAGTCATCAACTTCGCCTACCGGAGCCGCGATGAATCCCGATGATCCGCTGTCGAAAGCCAGCGACCCGCAAACCACACCCTTCGATTACGTGATCGTGGGCTCGGGCGCGGGCGGTGGCCCGCTTGCCGCGCGGCTCGCGCTGAACGGGCGCCGCGTTCTGCTGATCGAGGCCGGCAACGATCCCGCCGTCGCGCAGCCCGACGCGCCGGCCCAGCCGATGACGCGGGGCGCTCCCGATGTCGCGCAACAGCAGATGCGCCAGGTGTACGCGGTGCCGGCCTTCCACGCCAGCGCCACCGAAGACCCGGACATGAGCTGGGAATTCTCGGTGCGCCACTACACGGATACCGCGCGCCAGCAAACCGACTCGAAATACAACGCCGCGATGGACCGCGCCGCGACCGCGCCGGAGCAGCAGCAGGGCGGCATTTTCTATCCGCGCGCGGCGGCCATTGGCGGCTGCACCTCGCATCACGCGATGATCATCATCCGCCCCAACGACGCGGACTGGGATCACATCGCCGAATTCACCGGCGACGATTCCTGGCGCTCGCAGAACATGCAGGGCTATTTCGCCAAAATCGAAAACTGCCTTTACTACGGGGTTTACCGGGCCTTCGCGAGCAAAACGCTCGGGCTCCTGTTCCGGTTTCTGACATGGTCGGCGCGCGTGCTCGACCCTCGCGGCCAGCTCGATCCGGGCGGGCACGGTTCGAAGGGCTGGCAGAAAACGAGTTTCATCGACCCGTTCGTGATCGCCGGCATCGCCCGTGGCGACCGCACCTTTCTCGGCGTGCTCAAGGACGTGATGTTCGCTTCGCTTGCGAATCTCAACGCGGCCACGATGTTCGGCCGCGCGCTCGCGCGGTTTCAGATCCTGCAGTTTCTCGACCCCAATGTCCGCTCGCCCGACATCCGGAGCCGCGCCCATGTTTCGCTGATCTCGATCGGCACCGACGGCAAGCGCCGCTGCGGTCTGCGCGACCATCTGCTGAACGTGAAGGCCGAGTTTCCGGACCGGCTCGTGATCCTGAATCCGGCGCACGCCACGCGCATCGTGTTCGACAAGAGCGGCAACGGCGTGCCGCGCGCAATCGGCGTGGAAGTGCGCATCGGCCCGTATCTTTACGCGGCGAGCCCGCGGCATGGGAGCAACGATCGCACGCCCGTCACGCGACAGGTGTTCGCCCGGCGTGAAGTGATTGTCTGCGGCGGCGCATTCAACACGCCGCAATTGCTCATGCTGAGCGGCATTGGCGACGCGGCGCATTTGCGCGGCATGATCGACGGGCCGTGCGACCGCGCCGGCAATCCGGTCGCTCCGGTCGTGCATCTGCCGGGCGTGGGCCGCAATTTGCAGGACCGCTATGAAGTGAGTGTGATCAGCGAATCGCGCGAGCCGTTCAGCACGCTCGACGGCGTGAGCTTCGATCCGGGCGATGCCACCGACCCCATGCTGCGCCAGTGGCTCACCGACCAGAGCGGCCTTTACTCGACCAACGGCGGCGCGCTCGCGATGATGATGTCGTCCACCAACGGCAACTGCGTGCGCAGCGACCCGGACCTGTTCATCTTCGGCTTGCCGGCGGCGTTTCGCGGCTATTACTGGGATTACTCGCGGCAGTTGCTATGCCGGAGCATGACGTCGAACCAAAAGACCCGCAATTTATGGAGCTGGGTGATTCTCAAGGCGTACACCAATAACAACAACGGCACGGTGCGCCTGAGCAGTGCGAATCCATTCGAAACGCCGGAAATCAACTTCCACTCGTTCGACGACACGAACGAGGGCGCGCAAGACTGCAACGGCGATCTGGATGCCCTGTGCGACGCCATCAAGCGCACGCGCGAGATCAATCGCCGCGTTTCCGCGTTCGCCTCCGAGATTCAGCCCGGTCCGGATAGACCCGATTACTCGCCCACCTTGCGCCAGTGGATCAAGGACGAAGCCTGGGGGCATCACGCGTGCGGCACCTGCCGGATCGGCCACGATACGTGGCGCGCCGATCCAGCCGCCCTGGAGGACCCGTATGCCGTGGTCGACAGCAACTTCCGCGTGCACGGCGTGGAGGGGCTGCGCATCGTCGATACCTCGGTTTTCCCGCGCATTCCGGGCTATTTCATCGTGACGCCCACCTTCATGATCAGCGAGAAAGCCGCCGACGTGCTGCTGGCCGACTCGGAGAACTACCCGCGCGCCTTCGAGGGCGTGGAAGCGCAGGCGGTGCGCCAGCGCCGCAACTGCGCCCGGCCCGAATGGGAGGAGCCGGCCCATGCGGATTGCGCGCGGCTGCCGGAGGACACCGTCGGCCTTGCCTTGTCGGGCGGCGGCGTGCGCAGCGCCACCTTCTGTCTCGGCGTGCTGCAGGCGCTCGCGAAAAAGCGGCGCCTGCGCGATATCGACTTCATGTCCTCGGTCTCGGGCGGCGGTTATATCGCGTCGTTTCTCGGCAAGCTGTTTACGGAGATGCCCGGGCAAAAACGCCAGAAGCCCGCGGACCGCGTGGAAAAGACACTCACGAATCTGGGTTCGCCAACCATCCAATGGCTGCGCTACAACGCCCAATATCTCGCGGGCGGCGGCCGCCACGACACGTTGTTCGACTTTGCCGTCGTCCTGCGCAATCTCGCGGCGGTGCATGTATGGATCGGCGCGCTGCTGTTCGGCGTGCTGGGCGCGCTGCACTGGTTCGTGCTCGACTGTTCGCGGCTCAGCTCGCTTTCGCTGGTGTGCGATACCGCGCCGCCGCAATGGTACGGCGTGACGTTGTCGGCCTGGTGGTGGCTGCCAGCCTGGCTTCTCGTGCTCGGCGTGCTGCCGCCTTGCATCGGCTACTGGCTCACCATGCGGCGGCGCCCGAACAACGACTGGCGATTGTGGATGCCCTTCATCCTGTGGCTCGTGATGCTCGGCTGCGCGATCTATGGCATCACGCTGCCCGACATCGAGGCTTGGAGCGCCGGCGCGCTCGGCGTGCTGCTGCTCGCGTGGTTCGAGCAGCAGGCGGCGGGGTTGTTCGTTTCCCCGCCCGCGCCGCCCGGAGCGAGCGCGCCGCCGCTCAATCCCGGCACGGCGCAGCCCGAGGGCGGCACGAGCGTCATACGCAACCGGCTGACCCGGCTGCTCGGCGCGGCGCTGTTCGGTTTCGCCGTGAGCGCGCTGTTCGTGGTGATCGACACGCTCGCGCAATACCCTCCGGTGTATGGGTTTAACGCGACGGCCTGGTCGATGGCGGGCGTCGCGCCCGTTCTGGTGCTGCTGAGGGGCATTGCGGCGAGCCTGTTGAAGCGTCAGGCGAGAATGGCCGCGACGCGGGCGCAGGAAGCGCAGACGAGCTTCCCGGGCGCGCTCATGCAGCAGGTGCTGCTGGCGCTGTTCGCGTTCGCGCTGGCATTCGTGCTGTTCCTGTTCCTCGATATGCTGGTCTATCTGGCGTTCGGCCTCGACGCGTCCACCGCGCGCTTTTGCGTGGTGGGCGCCTTGCTCATCTCGGCGGTGAAGGGCCGCGCGCTGGCCTTTCTCAACTTGTCGTCCCTGCAGCAGGGCTACTCGCAGAAGCTGGTGCGGACCTACCTGGGCGCTTCCAACGATGCCCGCGTGAATCCGCCGGGTGTCAACAAGCCCGTGCCGGTGGGTGTGAGCGACCTGGGCGACGACATCCTGTTCGACGAATACCACCCCGAACACCATGGCGGACCGCTGCATCTGGTGGGCACGTGCCTGAACAATACCGTGGACCCGCTCTCGGGCAATCAACTGCGCGGTGACAAGGGCATGCCGATGTGCGTCGGGCCTGCCGGCATCAGCGCGGGCAGACGCTTTCACGCGCTGTGGGAGGCGCGCGACGCGAAACGGACACCCGTGCGCGCCGCACCCGTGACCGCCGTGCGAGTGGGGCCCAGTCCGAACGAGTTTCACGCCCTCGCGCGCGCCGATGGCGCGCCGGTCAGCGTCGAGCGGCTCAGCCTCGGCCAATGGATGGCGATCTCGGGCGCGGCCGAAACCACCGGCCTCGGCCGCAACACGAAGCTCGCGCAATCGCTGCTGCTCGGCCTGCTGAATTTCCGCATCGGCTACTGGTGGAACAGCGGCATTTGCGCCGGCGACCGGCCGGGACGCTATCCACCGGGGCTCTGGCGCCGGCTCAAGTCGCTGCCCTCGGCGGTCTTCACATTGCAGGCGAAACTGCTGGACGAATGGCGCGCCTATTTCGAGGGGCCTTCCGCGCGGATGTGGTACCTGAGCGATGGCGGCCACTTCGACAACACGGGCGTCTACGAGCTGATACGCCGCCGCCTCCCGCTCATCGTGGCCGTCGATGCGGGCGAGGACCCGGCTTACCGCTGCGACTCGCTCGCGGTGCTGACGCGGCAGGTGCGCTACGACTTCTGCGCGACGATCACGTGGCTCGATCCACGCGACGCGCGCGCGAAACATCAGCCGCACAAAGCGGGCTGGAACGCCTTCGAGCGCGGCTCGAGCGAACCGGAACTGCCGGACTGGATCGAGCCGTTGCTCGATCCCGAAGCCATTGGCGCATTCGCCGAGTTAAAGCGCGACGGCTCGCGTTGCGCCGCGCTGGCGTGCATCACCTATTCCAACCAGCCGGACCGGCCGAGCTGGATGCTGTACGTGAAGCCGGGCGTCGGCATCGATACGCCCACCGACGTGCGCATGTACGCGGAAAACAACCCCGATTTCCCGCAGCAGAGCACGGTGGATCAGTTCTTCGACGACAGCCAGTGGGAAGCGTATCGGGAGCTGGGCTACTGCGCGGGAATGAAGGTATTCACGACCCGCCCCGATACAGACCCGAATACCGGTGGCGCAATCTGGCAGCACGGCGGCGAATAGACTGGCATGCTTGAGCGCGAGGCCCACGAGCATACCGGCGAAATGTAATGAGCATATTCAGGTTTCAGTCGGGTACGGAGTCGAAATTCTTCAAGCATTCGCCGGCGCCGGGCGCGGTTCGCGCATGGCTGATCGACATGCTTTGCTGGCCCGCGCGATTCGACGATCCCGAGGTCGAACGGGAATTCACCGAAGACTATGGCCGGCGTTTTGCCGACTTCCGCCGTGCGGCGCTGGTGCTCGGCACCTTGATCTGGGTGTGTTTCGGCTATTGGGAAATTAGCCTTGCGCGCACCAGCCCGGTGTTTCAGCCGTATTTCGCGGAGCTTTTCGCATTCCGCTGCGCCGGCGCGCTGGTCGCGACCGTCGGCATCGTGCTGGCCTTCCGGCTCGCCTTTTACCGGGACAAGGTCGCGCACTGGATCCTGCTGGGCGGCTTGGCGTTCATGTGCCTGTGCCTGTTGATGCAAACCTTCCTTGCACCGCGCCCGTTTAATTTCACGCATTTTTTTGTCGGCTTTTATTTAATTCTTTTCTATCAATTCGGCTTTTTGCGCCTGCGCGCCAAGGCCACGTTGATGCTGACCGTGTGCGTGATTGCCGTGATCGTGATGGCGCAACTGATCACGCATGCGATCGAGCCGGAGAATTTCGCGGCGGGCATGTTCTATCTGCTGAACGTCGCGGTGCTGGGGCACAGCGTCAACGTGAATGCCGAGCGGCACGTGCGCGACCGCTACGTCGCGGTGGAGGCGCTGGCCCAGAGCAACAATGCGCTGCAAAGCGCCAACGCGGAGCTCGCGCAAAAGCATCGCGACCTCGAACGCTCGCGGCGCGACCAGCAGAGCAAGTCGGAAGCGCTAATCGCCTTGCGCGAGCAGCAGCGCGAAGCCGCAGAGCAGGCGAGCCGGGCGAAATCGCGCTTTCTGGCCGCCGCGGCGCACGACCTGCGCCAGCCCATGCATGCGTTGAACCTCTTTCTCGCGGCCGCCGACGAAGCGCTGGAAGCGAGCGACGTGGAGGCATCGGGCAGGCTGATCGGCGAGGCGCGCAAGGCGTCGGTGCTCACGGCGCGCCTGTTCAACGCGGTGCTCGATCTCTCGAAGCTCGAATCGGGGCATGTCAAGCCGAACTACACGAGCGTCGACCTGAGCCGCGTGATCGAGGAAACGGTCGAGCAGCTCGCGCCGTTCGCCGCGAGCCGCGGCGTGACGCTGCGCCATGGCAAAGCCGCGCCGAAGCCCGCATGGGTGCGCACCGACGCCGACTGGATTCCCCGCGTGCTGAGCAACCTCATCTCGAACGGCATCAAGTATGCGGACCCGGCCAGGAAGGGGCGCTGCGCGGTGCTCGTGGGCGTGGTGCGCATGCCGAACTATGTGCGGCTCGACGTGCTCGATAACGGCATCGGCATTGCATCGGAGCATTGGGAATCGATCTTCCAGCCGTTCGTGCAGATCGGCAACCCGGAGCGCGACCGCGAGAAAGGGCTGGGGCTCGGCTTGTCGATCGTGAATGCGGTGGTGGCGCTGCTCGAAGGGCATCGTCTCGAACTGAAATCGATCGAGGGGCGAGGGTCGCGCTTCTCGATCCGCCTGCCGGTGACGCATCAGTTCGCGCTCCCGGACGCCGCGCTATCGCCCGCCGACGCGGCATCGGCGCCGTCACCGGCATCGCTGCGCGGGCGCTACGTGTTGCTGGTGGAAGATGACAGCCTGGTCCGCGCGTCGATGGAGGCGCTGTTTTCGCGCTGGGGCGTGCTGTTCGATTCGGTTCGCTCCGTGGCCGAGCTCAATGACCTGCTGCAGGAGATCGAGCGCGTGCCCGATCTGGTGATCACCGACTACCGGCTGCCGGAAATGTCCACGGCGCTCGACGTGGTGCGCCTGCTCGCCGGGCAGTTTTCGCGGCCGGTGCCGTGCCTCGTGGTGACGGGCGAGGCGGGGGCGAACACGCAGGGAATGCTGCCGGAGCGCTGCGTGCTCAGCAAGCCGCTCTCCACCGACCTGCTGATCGCGCGCATGCTCGAATTGACGGAGGCCTCGGCCCGGGCGGGCTAAGCCGCCGAATCGTGCGCCACGCTGGGAATTTCGATGCCGCGGCGCGCCATCTCGACGATCAGGAACGTGCGCCGCGAGACGTTGAAGCGGCTCAGCAGATCGCTGATGTATTCCTTCGCGGTGTTCTCCGAAATATTCATCTTGCGCGCGATGGCCTTGTTCGACATGCCCTGCAGCAGAAAGCGCAGGGTTTGCGCGAGGCGCGGCGGCAGGTTCAGCGAGTCGATCGGAATGCCCTTGTGCGGGCCCGGCGACTGCGGGGTATGGCCGCCCTTGCCGAGCACGCTGTTGGGCAGGTAGACGCGTCCATTCAGGATCGTCTGCAGCGCTTCGCGAAACACCGCGCCGCCTTCCTCGCTGGCCTTCGAGATGAAGCCGCCGGCACCATTCTTGATGCAGTCCAGCACGGTCTCGCGGTCGTCCTGCGCGGACAGCATCACCACATGCGCGGCGCGCTCGTTCTCCTGCAGCCAGTGCAGCAGGTCGAGCCCGGTGTGATCGCCGCCAATCTGGTAGTCGAGAAAAACCAGATCGTAGGCCTTGCTCTGCAGCCGCTCGACCGCGGCCGTGTACGAGCCGGCCTCGTCGATGTCGAGCGTGGGCTCCGACGTCAGAATCAGGCTTTTCATCGCGATACGCGTCAAGCCTTCGTCTTCTACCAACAGGACGTGGCGGAAATACAGGTTGTCCATCTGAGCCTCTTTCAGTCCAGCGCCGGCCACTGACAGGTGAGCGGGCCGTGGACCATGGTACCTGCATTCGTCCTGGCCGCTATCCCCCCAAAGCGGGGGACCCTTTTGGGCCCCCCTCCGGAGGCGCGTTTCCCCCCGCATGGCCGGTTTTTCCCTGGCTGCGGAAAGCGCAGGATGGAGTCGTTGCAGATCGAACGACGAAGGACGCCGCGAGGCGCACATCACATCCTGACTTGAACATCCTGCCGAACATGTCATGAATGCTTTAGCCGAAGCGGATTACCGCAAACACGCAAGCCTGACGGGGGGCAAGCGGGCAGCGCGCGAGGAGACCAACCTGACAACGCGCGAAGAGACCAGTCGGGCAGAGCGCGAGGAGACCAACCGGGCGAGGGAAAAGACAGAGAGCGGAACAGAACCGGAACTGCGACCCCTCAGCCCTTACACCATCCAGAATCTCGACGCGGCCATCGCTCACCTCGAATTCGCCATGAATGCGGACAAAGAGATGGCGATTTTCGGCCAGAGCTATTGGTACGGACGCGTGCTCGAACTCCGCGCCACGCCGGGCATCATGCAGGCCCAGGAGCGACGGCTGCGGCGTTTGATGGATCGGTTTGCGGCCACGGGGTAACGGGGCGGCCGCGTTTTGAAGAATAAGTTCGACCCTTTAATAATCGGGGATTTTGCTTGAGGGCGCCGCCGCGCGCCACCGGGTCATGCCCGGCCGCGCGGCGGCGTGCTTTATTTGTGCCGCTCGTGCTACTCGCGTGCTATTCGTGCCCCTGCCGCATGAACGGCGCGCCGATAGCCGCTACGAGCAGCATCACCGCGATAACGACGAGCCCATAGCGCGTGCTGCCCGTGGTCTGTTCGATCACGCCCATGACCGAAGGCCCGATGAAGCCGCCCACGAGCCCGCACGTGTTGATGATCGCGAGCCCGCCCGCGAGCGCCACGCCTTTGAGCCGCGACGACGGAAACACGAACACGATGGACTGCACCACGAAGAACATCAGCGCGATGAGCGAGAAGCCCACGAGGCCAAGCACCGGCCCGGCCAGCGCGGCCAGCAGCAGCCCCGCGGCCATGACGACGAGGCCGAGGAAGAGCAGACGCCGCCCGCGTTGGGCCGTGCTGGCGTATTTGGGCAGCCACGCGGCGCCCACCGCGGCGGCAATCCACGGCAGCGAATTGAGCAGGCCGATCTGCAGCGGCGTGAGCTTGCCGTAGGTCCCGATGATGCCGGGCAGGAAGAAGATCACCGTGTAAATGGCGATCTGGTGGCAGAAGTAAATGAAGATCGCGAGCCACACCTGGCGCTCGCGCAGCGCGCCAAGGAACGCATGTTCGCCGCTGGCGTCGTGGCGCCCGGTTTCGGTTCCGAGGCGCCGGCGCACCTCCTGCACCTGCGCCGGAGTGAGCCACGGCGCGGATTCCGGGCCGTCGGGCAGCTTTTTCCAGACCACGAACGCGAGCAGGACGGCGGGCACGCCTTCGATCATGAACATCCACTGCCAGCCCTTGAAGCCCAGCACGCCGTCCATTTCCAGCAGCGCGCCGCCCAGCGGCCCGCTCACGATATTGGCAAGACACACGCCCAGCAGGAAGTAGCCGATGGCGCGCGCGCGGTCCTCCTGCCCGAACCAGTAAGTGAGGTACAGCATCACGCCGGGAAAGAGGCCCGCTTCGGCCGCGCCCAGCAGCACGCGCATGACGTAGAACGAGGTCGGCCCCTGCACGAAGGCCATCGCGGCCGAGAGCGCGCCCCACGTCACCATGATGCGCGCGATCCAGAAGCGCGCGCCCACGCGATGCATGATGAGGTTGCTCGGCACCTCCAGCAGGGCATAGGACAGGAAGAAGAGACCGGCGCCCAGCCCGTATGCGCCCGCCGAGATGTGCAGATCGACGGCGATGTGCGCCTTGGCCAGCGCGATATTGGTTCGGTCTACGAAGCTGATGACATAGGCCAGCACGAGCAGCGGCATCAGCTTGCGAAACAGTAGTGCGGTCAGCGTGCGATCGGCCGGGCGCGATAGCGAGGCGCCGGAAGCTTGAGCGGTAGGCATGAGCGGATGTCTCCAGGCCAGGCGGGCGGCTCGCGCCGGCCTGGCGACCGTGATGGTCAGTTGAAAGAGGCGAAGAGAACGAAGAGGGCCACGAGGGCGATGAGGGCCGTGCGGCGCGGTGGGTTCAGAACGCCGTGTCCGCCGCGCCCTTCAGTTCCAGGATGTCGCGCGCCTCGGCGGGCGTGGCCACGTCGATATTGAGCGCATCGAGCACGGCGCGAATGCGCAAGACCTGTTCCGCGCTCGACGCGGCCAGTTGACCGGGCCCGATCCACAGCGAATCTTCGAGACCCACGCGCACGTTCGCGCCCATCGCCGCGCCAATGGTCGCGAGCGGAATCTGGTTGCGGCCGGCGCCGAGAATCGACCAGCGGAAGCGCTCGCCGAACAGGCGCTGCGCGGTCCTGTGCATATGCATCAGGTCTTCGGGATCCCCGCCAATGCCGCCGAGAATGCCGAACACCGTTTGCACGAACACGGGGCCTGTCACGAGACCGCGGTCGACGAAATGCTTGAGATTGTACAGATGGCTGATGTCGTAGCACTCGAATTCGAAGCGGGTGCCGTTGGCCGTGCCAATGCGCAGGATATTCTCGATGTCCTGATAGGTGTTCTTGAAGATGAGGTTGCGGCTGTTCTCCAGATGCTCGCGCTCCCAGTCGTGCTCGAAGGTCTTGAAGCGCTCCAGCATCGGGAACAGGCCGAAGTTCATCGAGCCCATGTTGAGCGAGGCCAGCTCCGGCTTGAAGGTGGTGGCCGGGAGCATGCGCTCCTCGACGCTCATGTGCGGGCTGCCGCCCGTGGTGATGTTGATCACCGCATCGGTGGCCGCGCTGATCTTCGCGAGGAACGGGCGAAACAGTTCGGGATCCTGAGAAGGCCGGCCGTCGCGCGGGTCGCGCGCGTGCAGGTGCAGGACCGCCGCGCCGGCGCGGGCGGCGTCGATGGCGGCCGTGGCGATCTCGTCGGCGGTCACCGGCAGATGCGGCGACATGCTCGGCGTGTGAATCGCGCCCGTGGGCGCGCAGGTGATGATGGCTTTGGCTCGCTTGGCCATGGGCTCTCCTTGCTCTTGCTGATTGGCTGATCGGGGCAGGGCGCTTGCGCGCCCGGCTCGACGATGATGATGGGGTGGCGGTGGCCTGAGTGGCCTAGCTGAGCGCCTGGGTGAGGCCGTCCACCACGAGTTCCTGGCCGTGCACGCTCGCGGCCTGGCCGCTACAGGCGAAGCGCACCATGCAGGCGATGTCGCGCATCGTCGCCATGCGGCCCAGCGCGGCTTGCGAGGTGTAGCTGTGCGTCACTTCATCGAGCGGCTTGCCGAGCGAAGCCGCCTTGGCCGCGATCACGGCGCGAATGCGCGGGCCGTCCACGGCGCCGGGCAGCACCGTGTTCACGCGAATGCCCCGCGGCCCGAGTTCGAGCGCCAGCGACTTCGTGAAGCCCACCACGGCCCACTTCGAAGCCGAGTAGACCGACCGCCCCGGCATGCCCAGATGCCCCGCCGCCGAAGAAAGATTCACGATCGCCGGCGCATTGCCCTTGCACAGGCGCGGCACCGCGGCCCGCGTGCAGAGGAACTGGCCCGTGATGTTGATGGCGAGCGTGCGCTCCCAGTCGGCCAGTGTCAGGGTTTCGACGCCACCGGTCGGCCCGGCCACGCCCGCGTTGTTGATGAGCACGTCGAGGCCGCCCAGCGTCGCGTCGATGCGCTCGAAGAGCGCCGCCACCTCGCTTTCGCTCGACACATCGGCCTTGATGGCGAGCACGCCGGGCAGCTCGGCCGCGATGCGCTCGAGGCTCTGCCCCGAGATATCGCAGACGGCCACGCGCGCGCCTGCTTCCACGAACGCCCGCGTGATTTCGAGCCCGATGCCGTCCGCGCCAGCCGTGACGAGCACGCGCTTGCCAACCAGCGATTCATCCTTCCACATGTCTTTCTCTCCGTGAGTCAACCGCATCCGGACTGAATCCTATAACTGTGATCACAGATCGCATATCGGGGATACCCTATGTGCTATGATCGGCTCATGACCCTGAACGAACTCGTGACCCCGCTGACGCGCCAGACGCTCAGCCGCGACGTCTACGCGCAATTGCGCGAACTCCTGATCACCGGGCAGATGATGCCGGGCGAGCAGATCTCGCTGCGCAACATCGCGGCGGCGCTCGGCGTGAGCGTGATGCCGGTGCGCGAGGCGGTGCACCGGCTGGTGGCCGAGCAGGCGCTCGAACTCACGCCCAACCGGGCGCTGCGCGTGCCCACGATGAGCATCAGCCAGTTCGGCGAGATCACGCAGATCCGCGTGAACGTGGAGGGTCTCGCCACGGCGCAGGCGGCCGCGCGCATCGAAGCGGACGGGCTGGCGCGCCTGCAGGCGCTGCACGAGCGCTTTGCCGCCGAAATGGAAAAAGCGAAGCCCGACGGCGCCAGGGTGATTGCGATGAACCAGGCGTTTCACTTCGCCATCTACGAAGCGGCGCGCATGCCCATGCTGCTGCAGATGATCGAAACGCTGTGGCTGCGCATCGGGCCCATTCTCAACCACGATCTGCGCTCGGGCTCGAAGCGCGTGGGCGAGCGCGTTGCCGTCAAGCATCACGACAATCTGCTCGACGCTCTGCGCAAGGGTGACAGCGACGCGGCCTGTGCGGCGTTGCGCGGCGATATCGAAAGCGCGGCGGCTTATATCGTGTCGGCGGGCGTGCTGCTTAGCGCGGATGCCGGGGGCGAGGCCGCCGCGGTTTCGGCGGGGGTGAAGAAGGGCAAGGCTGCAAAGCCGTCCAGGCCCGCGAGCGCCGCAAAGACGACGAAAACGCGGGGCGCGCGCGAGAAGGCCGAGTCTTCCGGCGCATGAGTGAACCCCTGAACCTCTGAAACGGAAACCCGATATGGCGAAATCGACCGTAACCGATGCGCTGCTGGCCGAACTCGGCGCGGACATCGTGCAATTGCCGGCGCAGTTTGGCAGCCGCCAGTTGCGGGACTGGAGCGGGGTGCCCGGCGCGGTGCCGGCCGCGCTGATCCGGCCGCGCACGACCGAAGACGTCGCGACCGCGCTGCGCATATGTCATGCATTCGGCCAGCCGGTGGTGACGCAGGGCGGCTTGACGGGGCTCGTGGGCGGCGCGAACGCGCTGGGCGGCGAGGTGGCGCTGAGCCTCGAACGCATGAACCGGATTCTCGAAGTGGACCGCACCTCGGCAACGATGACCGTCGAAGCGGGCGTGCCGTTGCAGGTGGTGCAGGAGGCCGCGCTCGATGCGGGTTTTTATTTCCCGCTCGATCTCGGCGCGCGCGGCAGTTGCACGATAGGCGGCAACCTCGCGACCAACGCGGGCGGCAACCGCGTGATCAAGTACGGCATGATGCGCGACCAGGTGCTGGGGCTCGAAGCCGTGCTCGCGCATGGCGAAGTGGCGAGCGGCATGCACAAGATGATCAAGAATAACAGCGGCTATGACCTCCGGCATTTGCTGATTGGCAGCGAGGGCACGCTCGGCGTGATCACGCGGGTCGTGCTGCGCTTGCGGCCGAGGCCCACCGCCGTTGCCACCGCGTGGTGCGCATTGCCCGACTACGCGGCGGTGACCACATTGCTGTCGCGCTCGCAGGCCGCCTTGCCGGCCGGCGTGTCGGCATTCGAGGTGATGTGGGCCGGCTATTACGACGCCGTGCTGGCGAATCTCCCGCAGTTGCGCGCGCCGCTGGACGGACGCCATCCTTACTACGTGCTGCTCGAAAGCGTGGGCAGCGACCCGCAGCAGCACGCGCTCGCATTCGAGGCGTTTCTGGGCACGATGCTGGAGGAGGGCGTGGTCGGCGATGCGGCGCTCGCGCAATCGGAAGCGGATGCGCAGGCTTTCTGGACCATTCGCGACGCGCCGGGCGAGTATCCGAAGTTCATTCCGCACCACAGCGCTTACGACGTGAGCTTTTCGATCAGCGACGTCGGGCGGGCGGCCGCGCAATGCGAACACCAATTGCGCGAGCAATGGCCCGATGCGCTCGTGATGATTTACGGCCACCTCGGCGATGGCAATCTGCATATCGTGGTGGATGTTCCCGGCTCCAATGGACACCAGCACGATGAGATCGATCGCGTGATCTACGACGTGACGCGCGAATTTCACGGCTCGGTGTCGGCCGAGCACGGCATTGGCGTGAAGAAGAAGGCGTTCCTCGCGCATACGCGCAGCGAGGTGGAAATCGCGGCGATGCGACAGATCAAGGCCGCGCTGGATCCGCGCTCGATCCTCAATCCCGGGAAAATATTCTGATGATGCGCGAACGGGCCGCGAGGCTGCGGCCCGTTCATCCCGGCGATCCGCCGTCATTCAGCGGCTATCGGCTCGCTCCTGTTCGAGCCATCGGCGCTGCGAAGCGTACAGATGCGCGCGCATGGCCGTTTGCGCGGCAAGCACATCGGCGTTCTCCAGGGCGGCGAGAATCGTCTGGTGCTCCTCGAAGGCGCTCATCCACGTTTCCCGGCTCTCCGCACGTTCGCTGATCCGCGAAGAGATGGGGCTGTGCCGCGAGTCGAACAACTCGCCCACCAGGCGCAGGAGGACGGAATTGCCCGTCATGGCCGCGATCGAGAGATGAAACTCGCGGTCATGGGGCAGGGGAGAGCGGCCATCGGCAATGGCGGCGCGCATGGCGTCCAATGCGGCGCGCACGGGTTCGAGCATTTCCCGCGTGACGCGGGCGCTGGCGAGCGCAATGACGCTGCCCTCGAGCGCGGCGCGGGCATGCATCAGCTCGATCGGGTTTTCGCCCATCGAGCGGGCGGCGTGCGCCGGGTGCCGCGCCGGCGCGCAGACGAAAACCCCGGCGCCCATGCGCACTTCAATAATGCCTTCGATCTCCAGCGCAATGAGCGCCTCGCGGATCGACGGGCGCGACACGCCCAGTTGTTGAGCCAGGTCCCGCTCAGGAGGCAGGCGCTCTCCATCGGCGAACTTGCCTTCGTCGATGAGCGCGCGAATCTGGTCGGCAATCCGCTGATACAGGCGCCGATTGTCCACCGGCTTGAGCTGGTCCAACAACGATTTTCTCCCTGGTTCCCGGACGGTATCCGTGACCGGGAGTCTACTTCAATTCTCTGGTAAGGCCAATTATTCGATGTCTGGTGGTAAGGCCAAATTACGCTATCTGGCCATGCTCTGGCCTTACCATAATCTAATCGATCCAAGCCTTGATATGGGCGACTAGAACAAAACAGGCAGGGAATTCAGTAAGATCAAGCGTCAGGCGCTCATAATGCGGTAAATGCATAGGGGTTTTCCCGTGCAAATGAAGTAACTGGCTTGACCAATTATGGTAAGGCCAATAGTCTTCGCTCCAACGGGCTAAAGCAGCGGAATGGGTTTCCGGCTGGCCCCTGAACGTGAGCGAGATGCCAATGAGAACTGTAATTTGCGAGGAACCGGGTCGCCTCGTGGTCGCCGAGCGGCCCATGCCCGTCGCCGAGCCGGGCGAGGTCCTGATTCGGGTCAAGCGAGTCGGCGTGTGCGGCACGGATCTGCACATCTTCACGGGCAACCAGCCTTATCTGGCCTATCCCCGTGTCATGGGTCACGAGCTGGCCGGCATTGTCGAAAGCGCTCCGGCGAATGCGCGCGTGAAGGCCGGGGATCAGGTGTACGTCATGCCGTACCTGTCATGTGGGAAGTGCATCGCCTGCCGCGCCGGCAAGACCAATTGCTGCACCAACATCCAGGTGCTCGGCGTGCACGCCGACGGTGGCATGGTCGAATACCTGGCAGTCCCACACGAGTTCGTTTTCGAGGCAAGCGGCGTCACCCTGGACCAGACCGCGATGATCGAATTTCTCGCGATCGGCGCGCACGCCGTTGCACGCGCAGAGGTCCGCCCGGACCAGCGCGTGCTGGTCGTGGGGGCGGGCCCGATCGGCATGGCCGCGCTCATCTTCGCGAAGCTGCGCGGCGCGCAGGTGTACGTGCTCGACGGCCGGGCCGACCGGCTCTCGGTCTGCGCTGGGCGGCTCGATGCCGATGGCGTCGTGGCGCTCGATACCTCGGGCGAGGCAGCGGACGCCAGCCAGCTCGCGGAACTGACCAACGGCGAGTTCTTCGATGTGGTGTTCGACGCGACCGGCAATATCAAGGCGATGGAGCGCGGGCTCGAGTTCGTTGCGCACGGCGGGAAGTACGTGCTGGTCTCGATCGTGAAGGACCGCATTTCCTTCTCCGATCCGGAATTCCATAAAAGGGAGACGACCTTGCTCGCGAGCCGCAACGCAACGGCCGCCGACTTCCAGACGGTGCTCGAAGCGATGCGCGCCGGCAAGATCCCCACCGATGTCCTGAAGACACACGTATTGCAGTTGCACGATCTGCCCGCGACCTTCGGCAAGCTGCTCGATCCCGGCGCCGGCGTGATCAAGGCAATGGTGGAATGTTGAACGGGGGCCGCGAGAAC
>JAITTX010000333.1 GCA_031286755.1 Paraburkholderia sp. | reverse complement strand
CACGACCTTTTGCCTCACGTATTGCAGCTGCTGGGCCGGTGCTCATCTGCAAGGTCCAGAGCCGCGAGCATGTGATTGAGGCCCTCGATGCCGGTGCGAGGATCATCGTCGCTCAGGGCTCCGAAGCCGGGGGCCACGGCGGCGGACGCAGCACCCTTGCGTTGGTCCCAGCCGTCGTCGATCTGGTGGCGCGGCGCGCGCCAGAAGCAATGGTGGTAGCAGCCGGCGGCATTGCCGACGGCCGCGGGCTCGCTGCGGCACTCGCCCTCGGCGCCGAAGGGGTTCTCGTGGGAACGCGCTTGTATGCAACAGTCGAGTCGCTTGGGCAGGAGAAGGCAAACAAGCGCATTCGGTTTGCCGCAGGTTGACGGGCTCGTCGCTGCCACGGGCTGCGTGGCACAATCCCTATGCGATATGCGACCGTGCCGCGCGGAGAGCATGTTCGGCTTCGGCGACGATTCGCCTGACGACTTCACCGGCTTGCGGCACGTCCTCGACAAGGCCCGCTCCTTCACCGGCGAAAACGACCGCAGTGTCCACGTCGCCGGACGCTGCCGATTCCTGATAGCGTGTTCTCTCGCTGTCGAGTGCAAGTGTCAGCTCGCGCTCGCGACCATGCCACCGTTCGGTGAAATCGTTGCGCAGAGCGCGACCGGTGATGCCATCGGGCCAATCGTAGCCGCGCACGGCGTCGAACACTGAAGTGCGCACCGTGTCCTCACCAGATGACGCGAGAATGCGCGTCTTTGCCTTCTCCTGCCCGAGCGACTCGAGTGTTGCGTAAAAGCGCGTTCCCACGAGAACCCCTTCGGCGCCGAGGGCGAGCGCCGCAGCGAGCCCGCGGCCGTCGGCAATGCCGCCGGCTGCTATCACCATTGTTTCTGGCGCGCGGCGCGCCACCAGATCGACGACGGCTGGGACCAACGCAAGAGTGCTGCGCCCGCCGCCGTGACCCCCGGCTTCGGAGCCTTGAGCGACGATAATCCTCGCGCCGGCATCGAGTGCCTCAATCACATGGTCGCGGCGCTGTACCTGGCAGATGAGCACCGTCCCAGCGGCTGCGATGCGTGAGGCACAAGGTCGTGGATCGCCGAACGAGAGCATGAGCGCGGCTGGCTGATGTGCTAGCACCAGGTCCAACAGGTGTGGCTTTTTGGCGAGCGACCACGTGATGAATCCGCACCCTATCCTCCGGTTGCCGGCCGCGGCGAGTTCGCGTTCGAGCCAGACTTCCTCTCCATAGCCGCCGCCGATGAGGCCGAGGCCACCGGCCTCGCTCACCATGCCGGCGAGCCGGCCACCGGCAATGGTGCCCATCGGGGCCAGCAGCACCGGGTGTGTAATGCCAAGCTTTTCGGTCAGGCGCGTTCGTAATGCCATGTGCATCTCCAACAAGGGCGGCTCGGCGCGCTCATCGGATGCAGCGCCTACGCTTGGCGAGATTGGGTGACCCGAGACGGGTCCCTCACATCGGCGTCCTTCGTGCGGATATAACACTGGGGACCTACGCTTGCGGGATTAAAGCGGCACCGCCAGGACCTCCTCAATCGGGCCGGCCTCTATCCCTCCCGTCCCGGATGCTGTGGGTTTCCGACACGTTTCCCCCTTGACCTGTCGGTCGTGGGCGCCTCTGGCGGGGTCCATGCGCCAGGTTCGCAGGAACGGTGGAGAGCGTTTTGTCGTTAATAGGTTGACGAGGCCCGCTCTGCGCTTGTTGACCTCCCTCGCAGTTGCGACGGCGCATCCGGTCGCGTCATGCGGTCTCAGGCGCAGGCTGAGGGCTGCGGTGACGTTGCCGGCGGCAGCGGCCGCAGAAGGCAAGGAAGGTTTGCACCGTGGCAAAAGCGAAGGTTGTGCTTACCGACTATGCGTGGGATTCGCTCGACGCCGAGAAGAAGACGTTGGACGGGATAGCCGATCTCGTCGTCCTCAACGTGAAAACGCCGCGGGAGTTTGCGCCCTATATCGGCGACTGCGACGCGCTCCTTAATACCTATGCCGGGCCGATCACGGCCGACGTGATGGCGCAGATGCCGAACTGCAAGATCATCGCGCGCTACGGCATCGGCGTCGATACGATCGATCTCGAAGCGGCCACCAAGGCCGGCATCATCGTCACGAACAATCCGACCTATTGCATCGACGAGGTCGCCGAGCACACGATGGCGCTGCTGCTTGCCTGCGCGCGCAAGATCGCCTTCTACGATCGGTTGGTGCGCGCTGACCGCTGGGAGGTGTCGCCGGGCAAGCCGATGTTCCGCATGGCGGGCAGCACACTCGGGCTGGTTGGCTTCGGCCACACCAGCCGCGAGCTGGCGGTACGCGCCTTGGCGTTCGGCATGCGCGTGGTGTTTTACGATCCGTTCGTCGAAGAGGGCAAATTCGACGTCAGGGCGACGAAGGTCGAGTTGAACGAGCTCCTGCGCGAATCCGACTTCATCTCGCTGCATCTGCCGCTGGTGCCGCAGACGCGCAAGATGATCAACGACGAGGCGCTGCGACAAATGAAGCCGACGGCGTTCATCATCAATTGCGCGCGCGGGCCGATCATCGACACGGACGCGCTGGTGCGAGCGCTCGACGCCAAGGGCATCGCAGGCTGCGCGCTCGACGTCACGGATCCCGAGCCACTGCCCAATCCCCATCCGTTGCGCAACCGGGACAATGTGATCATCACGCCGCATGTGGCCTGGTATAGCGAGCAGGCGATGGGCGGGATGCAGGCGGGGGCGCCCGTCGAGGTGCGCCGCGTCCTGACCGGCCAGTGGCCCCTTAACGTCGTGAACCCAGCCGTGAATGGTAAGACCCGCGCGGGTCTTTAGACGCTAGACGCGCCCGTCAACACCGCGTCGCTCCGTGCGCGCTGCACCGGATCGGCGTCGTGCGCATGACCCATTATTTTCGGCTGGCCATCGGCAC
>JAITTX010000307.1 GCA_031286755.1 Paraburkholderia sp. | reverse complement strand
TACAAAGACAGACGGAATGAAGACGGGGTGTACGAGTTCATGGAGCCGTCGCATGGAACTCCGCATGCGAGGGATTACAAGCGGGCCGACGACGAACTGGAGCGGCAAAAGACCATCCTCCAGACGGCGAGAAGCACCGTCCAGAGCGCAATCGATGGGGCTTATTCCGAGGATCTCGCCAATAGCAGAATGAAATCCAGTTACGAGGCGCTCGGCAAAACCGACGCCCCCTATTCTCACGGGGAGAACGGGATTGATGGCGTTTATAAAAATCCGCATGGGCCGCCCGATTACATCATTACCGAGGTGAAGCACGGCAATCAGCTTCCCAAGACACTCGCGGACGGTTCGAAGCAGGCGTCGGACGATTGGGTCAGGGACCGGCTGGACGGTCACTTCGCGGGCGAGCCCGGAAATACGGCCGCGGATATCAAGTCAAAGCTGGGTACGGACAAAGTGCAGAAGTGGCTCATTCAAGTGGATGACCACGGCAGAGTGACGAAGCATCAACTCGATAAAGACGCCAATCTGATACCCGGCACGATGGTCAATCATTTAGGTATTGGTGGTTGAAGGTGGGTGATTGACTCGGCGCACCGCAGGTTGGGGGTTTTGATTTTCCGGCGAGCGATTCGCTGCGAGGCTTCTGCGGTAGCATGAGTGATCTTCCAGCCAAAGCGTGAATACGCATGTCCATGAAGGTGCTCATCGTCGAGGACGACGGCGCGATTGCGGCGAATCTCTACGACTATCTGGAGGCAAGCGGCTATGCGGTCGACGTGGCTTCCAGCGGCCATGCGGGGCTCAAGATGGCGCTCGCCGAATCGTGGGACGCCATTCTGCTCGATCTGTCGCTGCCGGGCATGGACGGGCTCGCGCTCTGCCGCACGCTGCGCGAAGAGGCGGGCCGGGACACGCCGGTGCTCATGCTCACCGCGCGCGATGCGCTCGACGACAAGCTCGAAGGCTTCGTGCACGGCGCCGACGACTATCTGGTCAAGCCGTTCTCCCTGAAGGAAGTGGGCGCGCGTCTTGGCGCGCTGATCAAGCGCTATCGGGGGCAAGTCGCGTCGATGGATCTGCGCTTTGCCGACGTGCGGCTCGATCTCTCCACGCTGGGCGTCGAGCGGGCGGGGCGCGTCGTCAAGCTTCCCCCCAAATGCCTGCAGTTGCTGCGCATCCTGATGCAGTCGCCGCACCGCACGTTCAGCCGCGCCGAGCTCGAGTCCGAAGTCTGGGGCGAGGCGCTGCCCGATAGCGACACGCTGCGCGCGCACGTCTATACGCTGCGCCGCGCGCTTTGCGCGCCCGGCGAAACGGACGTGATCGAGACGGTCCATGGCGTGGGCTACCGGCTCGTGGCGAGCCGGCCATGATGCGAAATAGCCTGCGTTTCAAGGTCGCGCTGTTTTTTTCGGTGCTAAGCATCGCGCTGCTGCTCGCGCAGGCGCTGGGCGTGCGGGCGCTGGCCGAGGCCCAGGAAGAGAAGCTGATCGCGGCGCTCATTCGCGACGACATGGCCAGCGTGCTCAAGAGCTACGAAGCCAATCCAGCCTTGCTGCCGCCTTTCGATGTCCGCATGAACGGCTATGTGGCGGGCCCGGATCGCCGGGCCGTCACGTTGCCTGCGACGGCCGCGAACCTGGCGGTTGGCACGCACGAGATCATCATCGAGGGGCGCGAGATCCACGTCGCGATTGCGCCGCTGGGCGCGACGGGCGGGGGACACCGCCTGTACCGCATCTACGACTTCAATATCTACGAAAAGCACTTCAAGGAAGTGGTCAATGCGCTGATGGCGGGCACGGGCGTTTTCGCGCTCCTCACCATCTGGCTGTCGTTCGGCCTGTCGGGGCTGCTGGTGCGGCAGGTGGCGGGGCTCGCGCGGCAGGTGAAGACGCTGCGGCTCGGCGAATCGGCGCCTATCCACCCGGGCAAGTACGACGAGACGGAGCTGGTCGGGCTCGTGGAGGCCTTCAACGACTACCATCGGCGCATGGCCGACATGATGGCGCGCGAGAAGGCGTTCACGGGCAATGTCAGCCACGAACTGCGCACGCCGCTCACGGCCATCAAGACGAGCTGCGAACTGCTGGAGCAGGACGCGGCGATCGTCGGCAAGTCGCGCGCACGGCTCGAGCAGATCGAGCGCGCGGCCGACCACATGCGCGAGCTCGCCAACGCGCTGCTGACGCTCGCAAGAGACGATGCGGCGCGCGATGTCGAGCCGGTGGCCATGGCGGAGATGATCGAAGCGGCGCTGCTGCCGTTCGCCGACCGGCTCGCGCAAAAGGGGCTCGGCGCGCTCGTCGAGGTGGACCGCGCGCTTTGGGTGCTGGCGAGTCGCCCGGTACTGGCGATCGTGCTGTCCAACCTGATCGACAATGCCGTGCGCCATACCGATCGCGGACATCTGCGGTTCCGTTACGCCGACGGCTGGCTGCATATCGAAGACACGGGGCCCGGCATTCCCGGGCATGCCCTCCCGCATGTCTTCGACCGCTTCTACCAGGCGGGGGCGCCGCGCACCCCAACGCCCGGCGCGGGGATCGGCCTGTCGATCGTCAAGAAGATCTGCGAGCGCTACGGTTGGCCGGTCGAGATGGGCAGCGCGCCCGGCCAGGGCACCCGCGTGTCGCTGCGCCTGCCGCTTTGTCCACCACCGGGCTCGCCGGCCGCGAACCCGGCCTGAGCGAGCGCCGGCCGGCTGGTCTCTTGACGAAAACTTCACAAGCGCTGGCGTAGCATCCACCCCGGAAGCCGTCCTGGTGGGCGGCGGCAGGTCCCGGGGGCTGCCAGCATGTGTCGTGTGTTACGGGCTGTCGGCGGGGGTGTCGGCGGAGTGGTCGGCGGGTTTGCGAGCAGGGTCGCCAGCGGCGTTGCCCGCGGGCTTGCCAGCGTCGCCCTGGCCGGCATGGCCGGTTGCACGGTCTATCATCCCCAGCCGATCGCCCCGGCGCAGCTTGCCCGGCAATTCGAGCAGCGTTCGCTCGCGAGCCCCGGACTGCATGCCTACATGGAGCGCGAGACGGGGCACGGCGTCACGCCGTGGCCGCCCGCGCGCTGGAATCGCGAGTGGCTCACCCTGGCGGCGTTCTACTACAGTCCCGCGCTCGACATCGCCCGCGCGCAATGGGGCACGGCCCAGGCCGGCATCGAGGTGGCCGACGCGATTCCCAACCCGGTCCTGCAACTGCCGTTTCAGTACAACACGCCCAACCCGGGGCCGGGGGCGCCGTTCACGCTGGGGCCTTCGCTCGATATACCGATCGAGACGGCGCACAAGCGCGGCTATCGCGTCGATCGGGCGACCCATTTGTCGGAGGCCGCGCGGCTGAAGATCGTCGATACGGCGTGGACGGTGCGCGCGCAGGTCCGCGGCGCCATGCTCGCCCTTTATGCGGCCCGCGAGCGCACGGTCTTTTTGTCGGCGAAGGCGGACGCCGAGCGGCAGATCGTCGAGATGAGCCGCCGCCGCCTCGCGCTCGGCGAGAACGCGCAGCCCGATGTCGACGCCGCCGTTCTTGCCGACACCCAGGCCGAGAGCGCGCTGGCCGCCGCGCGCAGCGCCGGGCAGGACGCGCGCGCGCAACTGGCCGCCGCCATCGGCGTGCCGGTTGCGGCACTCGACGGCGTCACGCTCGACCTGAGCGCCTTCGGCGCGGTTCCGCCCGCGCCGCCCGCCGCGGATGCGCAGCGCGCGGCGATCTTCCATCGCGCCGATCTGCGCGCCTCGCTCGCCGATTACGCGGCGGCCGAATCGGCGCTTCAACTCGAAGTCGCGAAGCAGTATCCGGACATCCACCTTGGGCCCGGCTACACCTACGACACGGGCACCAACAAGATCGCCTTCGGGCTCGCCGGCATCACGCTGCCGGTCTTCGACCAGAACCAGGGCGGCATAAAGGAAGCCGAAGCCAGGCGCAAGGAAGCGGCGGCGCGCACGGCGGCGTTGCAGGACGCCATCCTCGGCGATCTGGCGCACGCGCTCGCGCGCTACGGCGCAAGCGTCGAGGCGCTGCATCTCGCCGACACCCATCTGGCGAGCGCTCGCCGGCAACTCGAGAGCCGGGCGGCGGCGTTCGCCCACGGCAACGCGGACCGGCTGAGCTTCGCGCAGGCCAGGGCGGACTATCAGGCCAGCGAGACCGCCCGGCTGGACGCCCGGGTAGCTGTCCAGCAGGCGGCCGGCGCACTCGAAGACACGATGCAGCAACCCCTCGGTCACGACGCGATGAGCGTGACCCTCAGCGACGAGCCACCGCGATGAACATCCGGCTGATCTTTCTCTGCGCCGTTTCGCTGGCCCTCGTCGCCGGCGCGGGCTGGTACATCGTCAACCAGGCGTTCGACGATTCCGGCGCAACGGCGGCCACGGCCGCGCAGCCGTCGCCGCCGCCCGCCGTGCAGATGGTCAACGGCGAAACGGTGGTGGTGGTCAGCCGCGCCGCGCAACGCGCGAGCCATATCGAAGTCGCGCCGCTCGCCGCCGTCACCCGCGAGCCCGAGATGAGCGCCGACGCCACCGTGCTGGACCTCCGGCCGCTCTTCGACCTGCATAACCGCCTCGCCAGCGCGCGCGCGGACGTGGGCACGTTCACCGCGCAGGCGGCCAGTTCGCGAGCCCAGTACGCGCGCAGCCGCGCCCTGTTCGCCGACGACCGCAATATTTCGCAGAAGAGCCTGCAGGATGCGCAGGCGGCGATGCAGGCCGATCAGGCGAAACTGCAGGCGGCCCAGGCGACGCTGGGCGGGCTCGATGGCGCGATGCGGCAGCAGTTCGGCGACGCGCTCGCGAATGCGGCAGCAGCGGGCTCGGCGCTGTTCCAGCGCCTCCAGTCGGGCCGGGCCGTCGTGCTGCGCGTGACCTTGCCCGCGGACTTCAACATGACGCCGCCCGCGCGCATCGCCATCGCGGGGCCCGACGGCCGCGCGGTGCCGGCGCAGAAGCTGTCCGCCTCGCCGCTCGCCGATCCCGCCGTGCAGGGCAGCCCCTGGCTGTATGTCGCCAGCGTCGCCGGCGAGACGCTGCCCGCCAATCTGCGCACGAGCGCGCGCGTGCCGACGTCGAGCGAAGCGGTGTCCGCGCTGCGGATTCCGGAGCGGGCGGTGGTGTGGTACGGCGGGCAGACGTGGGCCTATGTGCGCACGGCGCCCGAGCGTTTCACGCGGCGCTACGTGGCGGCCAGCGAGGATGGCGGGGAGGGCGGGCGCGGCTTCATGGTGACGTCGGGTTTCCACGCCGGCGACCCGATCGTGATTCAGGGCGCGCAGTTGCTGCTCTCAGAGGAGCTCAAGCCTCAGGGCATCGCCACCGCGTGCAAGGACCCGCCCGAGTGCGATGACTGAGCCCACACCCATGACCCGCCCGGATCCACGCCACACCCGCTCCCATGCTTGACGCGATCATCCGCTTTTCGCTGCGCTTTCGCGGCGTTGTCTTCGCGCTGGCCCTCATGACGGCGGGCTACGGGCTTTTTTCGCTCACGCGCGCGAAGCTCGACGTGTTTCCCGAATTCGCGCCGCCGATGAGCATCGTGCAGGCGCAGGCGCCGGGCATGACCAGCGAGCAGGTGGAGACGCTCGTCACGCAGCCGCTCGAAAATGCGCTGGGCGGCATGACCGGCTTGCAGTCGATGCGCTCGCGCTCGTTGCAGGGGCTCGCTTCCGTCACGCTCGTGTTCGACGACCACGCCAACGTGATGCAGGTCCGGCAACTCGTCACGGAACGCATCGGCGCGCGCGCGGCCACGCTGCCAGCGGGCGTCGAGCCGCCCCGGCTGCTGCCGCTCACCACGACGACGAGCGTCGTGCGCACCATCGGCCTCACCTCGAAGACGCGCTCGCTCGCGCAACTCCACGACATTGCGCAATGGGTCGTCAAGCCGCAACTGCTGAGCGCCCGGGGCGTGGCCGACGTGATCGTGTTCGGCGGCGAGACGCGCCAGATGCAGATTCAGGTCGATCCCGCGAAGCTGACGCGTGATGGCCTCTCGATTCAGGACGTGATTGCGGCCGCGCGCCAGTCCACGGGCGTGCGTGGCGCGGGATTCATCGAAAACGCGAACCAGCGCATCGCCATCGACGCCGATGCGCGGATTACGACGCCGCGCAAGCTGGCCGGCGTCGTGCTGCGCGTGAGCAACGGGACCGCGCTCCGGCTCGGCGACGTCGCCAACGTGACATGGGGCGATGCGCCGGCAGCCGGCGCGGCGTCGATCATGGGCCAGCCCGGCGTGATGGTGGTGATGGAAAGCCAGTACGGGACCAACACGATGGCCGTGACGCGCGAGATCGAAAAGACGCTCGCCGGGCTCGAGCCGGCGCTTGCCCGGCAAGGCGTGGAGGTGAACCCCAACGTGTTCCGGCCCGCCAATTTCATCGAGGTTGCCGTGGAGCACCTGCGCACGGCGCTCACGGTGGGCGCCGTGCTGGTGGTGGCGGTGCTGTTCCTGTTCCTGCTCAACGTGCGCACCGCGGTGATCTCGGCGGTTGCGATTCCGTTGTCGCTGCTGGTCGCGATCATCGTGCTGACCGCCTCCGGCGTGAGCCTGAACACCATGACGCTCGGCGGGCTCGCGATTGCGCTGGGCGAGGTGGTGGACGATGCCATCATCGACGTCGAGAACATCTACCGGCGCCTGCGCGAGAACCGCTTGCTGAGCCCACCGCTGCCCGCGTTCCGGGTGGTGCTGCGCGCCTCGCTCGAAGTGCGCAGCGCCGTGGTGTTCGCCACCTTCATCGTGATGCTGATCTTCCTGCCGGTGCTCACGCTTTCGGGGATTGGCGGGCGGCTCTTCGCGCCGCTCGGCATCGCCTATATCCTTGCGGTGCTCGCGTCGCTGGGCGTGGCCCTCACGCTCACGCCGGCGATGGCGCTCGCGCTGCTGGCGAAAGGGGCCTTGCCCGAGCGCGAGCCGCGCCTGATCGCGCGCCTGAAAACGCGTTATGTCGGGCTGCTGACGAACGTCGAGCGGCATGTGAAGGCGGTCGTGGCGGCCGTCGCGCTGCTTTGCGCCGCCGCGCTCGCGGCGCTGCCCTTCATGAGCGGCAGTTTCATTCCGCAACTGCGCGAAGGCCATTACACCGTTCACATGGGGCTTGCGCCGGGCACTTCGCTGGCCGAATCGATGCGCATCGGCGCGCAGGTCTCGCAGGCGCTGATGCAGGTGCCGGGCGTGCGTCTCGTGGCCCAGCGCGCGGGCCGCGCGAACGGCGTGGTCGACCCCACAGGCGTGCAGCTTTCGGAGTTCGAAGTCGACTTGAAGCCGATGGGCGCGACCGACCAGAACTGGGCGCTCTACCGGATTCGTCAGGCGCTGGCGCGCTTTCCGGGGCTCTCCACTTCGGTCAACACTTTTCTCGAGGAGCGCATCGACGAAACCATTTCGGGCACGACGGCCCCCGTGGTCGTGAATGTGTTCGGCAACAATCTCGACGTGATCGATCGCACGGCGCAGCAAATCGCGCAGTTGATCGGTACGATTCATGGTGTTGCCAGCGTGCGCGTGGATTCGCCGCCTGGCATTCCCGAACTGGACGTGCGGCTCGATCCCGATGCCGTGAGCCGTTCCGGCCTGCGGCCCGTCGAAGTGCTCGATGCGATTCAGGCCGCCTATGCCGGCGTGAGCGTCGCGCAGATTCACGAGGGCAGCCGCAGCTGGGACGTCACGGTCGTGCTCGATCCGGCGCAGCGCCGGACCGTCGGCAGCGTGGCCAGGCTCATGGTGCGCAATGCCGAAGGCTATGCGGTGCCGCTGGGCTCGCTCGCGACCATCCGCCAGGTGGCGGGCCGCTATCAGATCACGCACGACGGCGGGCAGCGCGTGCAGTCGGTGGCGGTCAATCTCGGCAACCGGCCGGTGAGCGATTTCGTGAAGGAAGCGCGCTCGCGCGTGAATCGCGAGATTGCCATGCCGCCGGGCACGTATGCGGTTTTCAGCGGCGAGAGCGAGGCGCGCGCGCAGTCGCAGCGCGACTTGCTCGCATACGGCGGCATTGCGCTGGTGGGCATCGCGCTGCTGCTGTTCCTGGCGATGAAGAACCGGCGCGCGGTGGTGATGGTCCTCGTCAATCTGCCGTTCGCGCTGGTGGGCGGAGTCTTGAGCGTGGTGCTGAGCGGCGCGAATCTCTCGCTGGGCAGCATGGTGGGCTTCGTCACGCTGTTCGGTATTTCGCTGCGCAACTCGATCATGCTGATCAGCCATTACGAACATCTCGTGCATGTCGACCAGCAGCCGTGGAACATGGCAACGGCGGTGCGCGGCGCCGGCGAGCGGCTGGTGCCGATCCTCATGACCGCGCTGGTGACCGCGCTCGCGCTGTTGCCGCTCGCCGTGACGAGCGGCGCGCCGGGCAACGAAATCGAGGGGCCGATGGCCATTGTCATTCTCGGCGGCCTGATCACGTCGACCGTGCTGAACCTGATCGTGCTGCCTACTCTCGCGCTGCGGTATGGGCGTTTCGCGAGCGACGATGC
>JAITTX010000262.1 GCA_031286755.1 Paraburkholderia sp. | reverse complement strand
GCCGACGGTTCCGTGAACGGGAAGTACGACGGGCGGAAGCGCACCTGAATGTCGTCGCGCTCGAAGAACTTCCTCAGGAAGTCCGTGTAGACGCCCTTCAGATCCGCGAAGCTGATGTTCTCCTCGATCCACAGGCCTTCGACCTGATTGAACATCGGCGAGTGGGTGGCGTCGCTGTCCACGCGATAGGTGCGGCCCGGCACGATCACCTTGATGGGCGGCGTGTGCGTGCGCGCATAGCGCACCTGCATCGGACTCGTGTGCGTGCGCAGCAGGAGCGGCCGGCCATCGGCGTCCTTGCCGTCCACATAGAACGTGTCCTGCATCGAACGCGCCGGATGGTTTTCCGGGCTGTTGAGCGAGGTGAAGTTGTACCAGTCGGTTTCTATCTCGGGACCGTCGGCCACGTCGAAGCCGATCGAGCCGAAGATCTGCTCGACGCGCTCCCACGTCTGCATCACCGGATGCAGGCTGCCCGCGCCCGTGCCGCGCCCCGGCAGCGTGACGTCGACCGCCTCGGAGGCGAGGCGCTGGTTCAGGAGCGCGTCGGCGAGCGCCTGGCGGCGAGCGTTGAGTGCCGCCTCGACCTGCTGCTTGACGGCGTTGATGCGCGCGCCCTCGGTCTTGCGCGTCTCGGGGTCGAGCTTGCCGAGGCCCTTGAGCAGCTCGGTCAGCGCGCCGGATTTACCGAGAAAACGCGCCTTTTCGTTTTCAAGTGTGTTGACGTCGGAGGCGGAAGCGAACGCGCCTTGCGCGTCGGCGACAATCTGGTCCAGATCCATTGATCCCATCTTTTCAGCGTCAGTGTTTGAGACTTGAGCGGTGCATTGCACGTTGCCGGCCACGATAATGACGCTCGGGCGCGACGACATGAAGGCACTCGCAGGAAGCGCGCAGATAGCGCTTCACCAACAAAAACGGGGCTCGGTGAGGAGCCCCGTTTTTGTTGCAGCATCACCGAGACTACCGGAGTGTCTGCTGCAACGAACCTGCGCAATACCTATGCGTAGTTACCTATGCTCAGGCAGCGACGGCGGCCTTCACCTGCTTGACGATCGCAGCAAATGCAGCCTTGTCGAACACAGCCATGTCAGCCAGAACCTTGCGGTCGAGTTCGATCGAAGCCTTCTTCAGGCCGTTGATGAACACGCTGTAGGTCATGTCGTGCTGACGCACCGCCGCGTTGATACGCGTGATCCACAGTGCGCGGAACACACGCTTCTTGTTGCGGCGATCGCGGTAGGCGTATTGGCCAGCGCGCATGACCGCCTGCTTGGCGATGCGATAGACGTTATTGCGACGGCCGCGGTAACCCTTGGCCAGGTTGATGATCTTCTTGTGACGGGCCCGTGCGGTAACCCCACGTTTGACTCGAGGCATGAGTAGCTCCTATGAGTTGTCGGTTGAGGATTACGCGAACGGCATCATTGCGCGAACGGACTTCACATCGGCCTCGTGAACGGCCGTTGCACCACGCAGATGACGCTTATTCTTGGTGGTCTTCTTGGTCAGGATGTGACGCTTGAAGGCTTGACCGCGCTTGACGGTACCACCCGGACGAACCACGAAGCGCTTCGAGGCGCTCTTCTTGGTCTTCATCTTGGGCATGACAAAAACTCCATTATTTGATGGACATGGGTGTGCGGCTGGCTCTCGCATTGCGTTCGCCCTCTGACCGCCCTTCGAAACCCACTCCACTTGTTTTGGCAGCTGGCTGCTCTATAAAAGACAAGCTTGCCGCCGCTTTCAGGAAAAACGCCCGTTTGCCGCACTGTTCGTGCGGCGCGCGGGCGCCGTTCCGGAACCTGCTTGCCGTTTTCCCGCGCTTGACACGCGGAAAACGTCTGACAAAACTGCTGCAACCGCCGCGCACTGAACAACCACGCGGCGCGCCGGATTACTTCTTCTTCTTGGGCGAGAGCACCATGATCATCTGGCGCCCTTCCATCTTCGGCATCTGCTCGACCTGACCGACTTCTTCGAGGTCGCCGCGCAAGCGTTCGAGCATGCGCATGCCGATTTCCTGGTGGGCCATCTCGCGGCCGCGGAAACGCAACGTGATCTTCGTCTTGTCGCCATCTTCGAGGAAGCGGACGAGATTGCGCAGCTTGACGTTGTAATCGCCGTCGTCGGTACCCGGGCGGAATTTGACTTCCTTGACCTGGATGACCTTCTGCTTGAGCTTGGCCTCGTGTTGCTTCTTCGCCTCCTGGTACTTGAACTTGCCGTAGTCCATCAGGCGGCACACGGGAGGCACGGCCTGCGGGGCAATTTCAACCAGATCGACGTCCTGTTGTTCGGACATCCGGAACGCATCGGCCAGCTTTACGATGCCGAGCGGCTCATTGTCGATTCCGACGAGACGCACCTCGGGTGCAGAGATTTCACCGTTGATGCGATGCGACTTATCCGTAGCGATGTTACGTTTCCTCTAAAAATTGAAAAAAACGAGCCGCGCTGCCAGGTGGCTTACTTGAACGTCTTGACGTCTTGCGCCAGACGCTCAGCGAACGCGCCGACGGGCATGACACCCATATCGACGCCGCCACGGGCACGCACGGCTACCGTTTGTGCTTCACGCTCTTTATCACCGACAACCAGCAGGTACGGGACCTTCTCAAGCGTGTGCTCGCGTATTTTATAGCTAATTTTCTCGTTGCGCAAATCGGCCTGCACTCTAAGCCCTTGTTTTTGCAACGATTGAACCAGATTTGCCGCGTATTCGGCCTGACTTTCGGCAATATTCATCACAACGGCCTGCACCGGAGCGAGCCAGGACGGCATGGCGCCGGCATGGTGCTCGATCAGAATTCCGAGGAAACGCTCCATCGAACCGAGGATGGCGCGGTGCAGCATGATCGGGCGGCGGCGGCTGTTGTCTTCGGCCACGTATTCGGCGCCAAGGCGCTCCGGCAGCACCATGTCGAGCTGCAGCGTGCCGCACTGCCACGAACGGCCGAGCGCGTCCTTGATGTGGTATTCGACCTTCGGACCGTAGAACGCGCCCTCGCCCGGCAGCTCTTCCCACTTCAGGCCGCAGGCCGTCAGCGCGTCGCGCAGCCCCTGCTCGGCGCGGTCCCACGTCTCATCCGTCCCCGCACGCGAATCCGGGCGCAGCGAAAGCTTGATGTCGATGTGATCGAACCCGAAATCCTTGTAGACGCTCATCGCCAGCGTGTTGAAGGCGATCGACTCGCTGATGATCTGGTCTTCCGTGCAGAAAATGTGCGCGTCGTCCTGGACGAAGCCGCGCACGCGCATCAGGCCGTGCAGCGCGCCCGATGCCTCATTGCGGTGGCACGAGCCAAATTCCGCGTAGCGCAGCGGCAGGTCGCGATACGAGCGCAGGCCGTGATTGAACACCTGGACGTGGCCCGGGCAGTTCATCGGCTTGATCGCGTAGTCGCGCTTTTCCGACTCCGTCGTGAACATGTTTTCACGATAATTCTGCCAGTGACCCGACGCTTCCCAGAGCGAGCGGTCCATGATCATCGGCGTCTTGATCTCGTCGTAGCCAGCTTCGCGCAGACGGCCACGCATGTACTGCTCGACCTGCTGCCAGAGCGTCCAGCCCTTCGGGTGCCAGAACACCATGCCTGGCGACTCGTCCTGCATGTGGAACAGGTCGAGTTGCTTGCCGAGCTTGCGGTGATCGCGCTTTTCGGCCTCTTCGAGCATATGGAGGTACTGATCCTGGTCTTCCTTCTTCGTCCAGGCCGTGCCGTAGATGCGCTGCAGTTGCTCGTTCTTCGAGTCGCCGCGCCAGTAGGCGCCCGCGACCTTCATGAGCTTGAAGACCTTGAGCTTGCCCGTGGACGGCACGTGCGGGCCACGGCACAAGTCCGTGAAGCCGCCATGCGAGTACAGCTTGATCTCTTCCGCACCCGGAATCGACTCGATGATCTCGGCCTTGTACTTCTCGCCGATGCTCTTGAAGTAATCGACCGCATCGCCGCGCGAGACGACACGGCGCGTGACCGGCTCGTCCTTCTTCGCGAGCTCCTGCATGCGCTTTTCGATCTTCTCGAGATCTTCGGGCGTGAAGGGGCGGTTGTAGGCGAAGTCGTAGTAAAAGCCGTTGTCGATGACCGGCCCGATCGTGACCTGCGCTTCCGGATAGAGCTCCTTCACCGCGTAGGCCAGCAAGTGCGCCGTGGAGTGGCGGATGATGTCGAGGCCGTCGGCGTCCTTGTCCGTGACGATGGCAAGCGATGCGTCGCGATCGATCAGCGTCGACGTGTCGACCAGCTCGCCGTCGAGCTTGCCGCCGAGCGCCGCCTTGGCGAGGCCGGGGCCAATCGAAGCCGCCACTTCGGCGACCGTGACGGGGTGATCGTACTGTCGAACCGAACCATCGGGCAGACGTATCGCAACCATGTTTTTCTCCAGAAGTGCCGCGAAGGCACAGCGTATCGTTCGTGGAAGATCGTTGGCACAGCGCCTGCGAGCAAAACCTCGCGGCGAAAAAAAATGCGGCCCCGCTTTCGAGGGGCCGCATTCACTTTTCAAACCAGATTGCAGGGCGAAAGAGGTCCTCGACTAGCGTCGCTCCGAAGTGGTTTCGGTCAACGTTCGCGGTGTCATAACCGTATTCGCCTGTGGCGCTGAGCGCTTTTACTGCATTGAAGTCTCGCCGATACCCTGACGCGACCTCGATTTCGTTGGTAGGCTCGATTGGACTCGAACCAACGACCCCCACCATGTCAAGGTGGTGCTCTAACCAGCTGAGCTACGAGCCTGAAGAAGAAAGATTGTATGTTGCCCATGCGGTCTTGGCAAGCCTTTTTTGCCGCGGAGCACAAAAAGCCGCCCGGCGCCGCGCCTCAGTGCTTGCGCGCCGCCCTGAGCACCCCGCCCACCTCGCCCAGCAGCACGCACGCGCGCTGGATCTGCGCCGAATTCGACACTTCCACCGTGAACTGCATGTACGCGGCGTTGCGGCGCGACTGCGTCTTCACGCCGATCACGTTCATCTTCTCGCGCGCGAACACTTCCGAGATGTCGCGCAGCAAGCCCTGGCGGTCGGCGGCCTCGATCGAGATATCGACCGGGTACACCGACTGGCCACGCCCGCCCATCACGTCTGCGGACCAGGTGGTCTGCAATACGCGCTCGGGCGAGCGAGCGGCCATGCGCAGGAAGGTCGGGCAATCGCTGCGGTGAATCGACATGCCCTTGCCGCGCGTGACAAAGCCGCAGATATCGTCGGGCGGCGCCGGCCGGCAGCAGCGCGCAAGCTGCGTGAGCAGCGCGTCCACGCCCACCACGAGCACGCCGGACGAACCGCCGTGCGTCACATTCGCGCCGCTCGCGCGCTTGGTGATCTGCTCGGGCGTTTCTTCCTCGGGCTCGGCGGCGGGGGCGTCGTGCAGCGCCTGTTCGACGTTGCGCAGGCTGAACTCTTCCTTGCCGACCACGCTGAAAAGCTCGTCCGGCGACTTGAAGCCGAGCTTGGCCGCGAGCTGGTCGAGATTGACGGACGTGCGCCCCTCGCGCTGCAGCGTCTTTTCCACCATCGCGCGGCCGCTGGAGATGTTCTCCTGAGCCTCGATGGCGTTGAACCACACCCGCACCTTCTGCCGTGCGCGTGTGCTATGCAGATAGCCAAGCTGCGGGTTGAGCCAGTCGCGCGACGGGCCGCCCTCTTTCACCGCGACGACCTCGACGGTCTGGCCGTTCTGCAACTGCGTGTTGAGCGGCACCATCGCGCCGTCCACGCGGGCGCCGCGGCAGCGATGGCCAAGCTCGCTATGCAGGTGATAGGCAAAGTCGAGCGGCGTCGCGCCCTGCGGCAACGCGATCACGCGCGCCTGCGGCGTGAGCACGTAGATGTGGTCGTCGTCGAGCGTGGCCTGACGCAGTTGCTCCCACGGCTGACGGCCATCGGCCACGTCGTCCTTCCAGGCGAGCAGTTGACGCAGCCACGCAATCTTCTCGTCGTACGCGCTGGCCGCGCTGAACTGGCCGCCATAACCCTTCGAGCCAGCCTCCTTGTAACGCCAGTGCGCCGCCACGCCGTATTCCGCGAACTGATGCATCTCCTGCGTGCGGATCTGCACCTCGAACGCGCGGCGGTCGTCGCCGATCACGACCGTATGCAGCGAGCGATAGCCGTTGGGCTTGGGCCGCGAAATGTAGTCGTCGAATTCCTTCGGCACCGGCTGCCAAAGGTTGTGCACGATGCCGAGCACCGTGTAGCAATCCTTGATATCGCCCACGATCACGCGAAACGCGCGCACGTCGTAGAGCTCGGAGAAGTCGATCTCCTTGCCGCGCATCTTCTTCCAGATGCTATAGATGTGCTTGGGCCTGCCGCTCACCTCAGCATCAATATGAGCGCTCGCGAGTTCGTGCTGCAGCCGCGCGATGGCCTCGGCCACATAGCTCTCGCGCTCCACGCGCTTTTCGTCGAGCAGCTTCGCGATGCGCTTGTAGGTGGCCGGCTCCTCGAAGCGGAACGCGAGGTCTTCGAGCTCCCATTTCAGTTGCCAGATGCCCAACCGGTTCGCGAGCGGCGCGTAGATTTCAAGTGTCTCGCGCGCAATCTCGGGCGCTGGCGTGACCTTGGCCGCCGCGTAATAGCGCAGCGACTGCACGCGCGACGCAAGCCGGATCAGCACCACGCGGATATCTTGCGCGAACGCCAGCAGCATCTTGCGCAGCGACTCCACTTGAGCGCGGCGCGCCGCCTGGGCATCGCG
>JAITTX010000261.1 GCA_031286755.1 Paraburkholderia sp. | reverse complement strand
TTCGAAGCGCGAAAAGCGCGTAATTAATTCGAATGAGCACCGGCTCCTATAATCGAAGGCCGCCAAACAAAAGGAATACCGCATGTATATCGCCATGAATCGCTTCAAGGTCGCGCTGGGCTCGGAGATGGCATTCGAAGAGGTCTGGAAAAACCGCGACACACATCTGAAAGAAGTGCCGGGCTTCGTGGAGTTTCATCTGCTCAAGGGCCCGCAGCGCGAAGATCACGTGCTCTACGCGAGCCACACGATCTGGACAAGCCATGCCGCGTTCGAAGCCTGGACGCGCTCCGACGCGTTCCGCGCCGCCCACCGTAACGCGGGTAATGCGGGTAACACGGGCGATGCAGGCCAGCGCCGCCCGGTCTATCTGAACCACCCGGAATTCGAAGGCTTCGAGGTCGTGCAGACCGTGAAGTGACGCCCGGCCGCGCGCACACTGCGCGCGTCAAAGCTCGCTGTGTTTTTTCGCGTTGCCTCTGGCCTTCTCGACCGGATAGCGCGTCTCGTTGAGCCTCACCTTGTCGGCCGCCGCCTTCACGAGATCGAAACCGGCCGTATGCGCCACCAGCAGCAAGTAGATGAACACATCGGCGCACTCCTGCTCGAGGTGCGCCCGGCCATGCGGGTCGGCCACCAGTTCGGCAATCTGCGCATCGTCCTTCCACTGGATCGTTTCCAGCAATTCGCCGGCCTCGATGCTCGTCGAGACGATCAGGTTGCGCAGCGTATGAAACTGCTGCCAGTCGCGCGCCTCGCGGAACGCGAGAACTTGCTCCATGAGCCGGTCGAGTGGCGTGGGCGGGGTCTGCGTGAGTTGGGCTGGCGTGGATCGGGTCATTGCGGTGCGCTGCGAAGCGTGCGGGAGGCGCGCCCGGCGGGACGCGAAGCCCGGATTGTACCGCCGCGCGCTCGCCGGGTCGTGGCGCATGGTGGCCCAGCTCCGGGCTCCGCGCTTCGGGTAAGTGCGGATTCAGCCCGTCCTGCGTAAGCGGTGCGACGCTTTTCCAACGCCGCTTTCCCAACCTATCCCCAATCCATTCTCCACACGCTCCGGCAATTTCCTTCCATTGCTTCGGATGCCGAATTTATTTGAAGCCGCGCATTGATCGAGCCCCGCAAAAAAATGTCCCCGACCGGCTTCAGCAATGCGCGCCGCCGCCGTAAAAATGGCCAGGCTTCATGTGAATGCAACCATCATGAGATCACTCTCGCAAGCAGCAAAATTTGCGCTTCGCCACGCCGGCGCCCATGCCGCACGCTTCGCGGGCGGCCGGGCCCAGGCCGCGAGCGCAGCGCCGCGCGCCCGCCGCGCCGGCACGCTGCGCTCGCGCCATGCTGGCGCGGCCACCAACTTCGCCACGCGGCGCCTGCTCGCGCGCCATCGCACGCGCCGCGCCTGAGTCTGGCGCGCGCCGCAGAACCATTTGACTTTCAGGGAGCAAAGGAAAACATCATGTTTGTCGCAATCGGCTGGATCCTGGTACTCGGATCGGTGATCGGGAGCTTCGTGGGCGTGGGCGGCCATCTGCCCGCGCTCGTGCAACCCTTCGAACTGCTATGTATCTTCGGCGCGGCCATTGGCGCCTTCGTGGTGAGCAATCCGCGCGCGACGCTCGGCAAGACGCTCAAGGCGCTGCCGACCTGCTTCAAGGGCGGCGGCTATACCAAGGGGCAGTATCTGGAGCTCATCGCGCTGCTCTACGAGCTGCTGCAAAAGGCGCGCAAGGAAGGCATGATGGCGCTCGAAGCCGACATCGAAGCACCGGAAAACAGCCCGATCTTCCAGAAATATGCCCGCGTGCTGGCCGATCATCATCTGCTCGACTTCATCGTCGACTACCTGCGCATGATGTCGAGCGGCAACGTGAACCCCATCGAGATGCAGGATCTCATGGACGAGGAACTCGACACGCACCACGCCGAAGTCTCGGTCGCGCCCAACGCGATCCAGAAGATGGCCGACGGCCTGCCCGCCTTCGGCATCGTGGCCGCCGTGATGGGCGTGGTGCATACGATGGGCTCGGTCGGCAAGCCGCCCGCCGTGCTCGGCGAGATGATTGCCGGGGCGCTGGTGGGCACCTTCCTCGGCATCCTGCTCGCCTATGGTTTTGTGGGCCCGCTCGCCGACCTGCTCAATGCCAAGGGCCGCGCCGCGTCCAAGCCGTATCAATGCGTGAAGGCCGTGCTGCTCGCGTCGCTGGCGGGCTACGCGCCGCCCGTGGCCGTGGAGTTCGGCCGCAAGGTGCTCTTCACCGCCGATCGCCCGAGCTTCCAGGAGCTCGACGAGACCGTGCGCGCGACCAGGACCGTGAAGGCCTGAGCGCCGGGGGAAACAGGACATGGCCGAACGACAGCCAGGCGCGCGCGGCGCGGGGGACAGCCAGAGCAGCAAGCCCCCGCTCGTCGTGCGGCGCGTGAAGAAAAGCGGCCACGACGGCCACCACGGCGGCGCATGGAAAATCGCCTATGCCGACTTCGTAACGGCCATGATGGCGTTCTTCCTGCTGATGTGGCTGCTCGGCTCGACCTCGCAGTACGACCGCGACGGCATCGAAAAATACTTCAACACGCCGCTCTCGAGCATGCTGGGCGGCAAGCCCAATTCGGCGAACCCGAGCCCGAGCGTGATCGAGGGCGGCGGCCACGACCTCTCGAACCGGGTGCCCGCCATCGGCGGCGCCAACGCACAGCCCTCGGCGGCGCGCGCGGTGCCGGTGTCGGTGTCGGCGCGACCCAGCCTGAACGCCACAGCCACGGCCAACGCGCAGGCCAACGACCGCGCCCGCCTCGCGCAACTGAAGGCGCGGCTTGCCACGCTGATCGAGCAGAAGCCCGCGCTCAGCGCGTTCAAGGACCAGATTCGCGTGACGATCACCGACGAGGGCCTGCGCATCGAGCTCGTCGATTCGCTCAAGCGCCCGATGTTCGCCACCGGCAGCGCGAAGCTCGAAGACTACGCGTACGCGATTCTCGTGGAGATCGGCAGCGCGCTGAACGACGTGGACAGCGGCGTCTCCATCGCCGGCCATACCGATTCGGTGCCGTATTCGGGCGGCCTCGCCGGCTATTCGAACTGGGAGCTTTCGAGCGAACGCGCCAACGCGGCGCGGCGCGCGCTGGTGGCGGGCCATCTGCACGAGGATCGTCTGCTGCAGGTGCGCGGCCTTGCCGACGTGCTGCCGCTCGACAAAGGCACCGCGGACAGCCCGCTGAACCGGCGCATCAGCATTCTCGTGATGAACAAGGCCGCCGAGCGCGCCTTCTTCGAGGACGCGAGCCGCTATGCGGCCGCGGGCCCGAAGGCGGGATCGGCGTTATAGAGGAGCGGCAATGGCGGCGCGGGCCTCGCCTCACGGCACGGGCTGGCACCGCGGTTGCGGCACGACGTGGCAAGCAAGGCGCCGGACGGCGGAGTTGCGGGCACGCAACGCAAATACGGGAACTGAGCGGTTAACCGCGCTTTGCTCGCGAATTCGTCCCACAAATCGCAGCCGTAGACTAGTCTTGCATTCAAACCAACGATGGGGAAGGCAATGAACGTGACAAACTGGATCGTGGTGCTCGACTGCGCCTACATGGAGTATTCGAGCTGGCGCGGCAAGAACGTCTACCGGCGCACGGTGGCCTACGATCGCGTCGTGTGGTGCTGAACGGCGCGGGCTTCGCCGTCGAGCGTTTACTCCATGGCCTGCCACTGCGGGTTCCACACGACTTCCCAGAGATGCCCATCGGGGTCCTGAAAATAGCCTGAGTAGCCGCCCCAGAATGTGTCGTGCGCGGGTTTGACGATGGTCGCGCGGGCCAACGCCGCCTTTGCCATGACTGCATCCACCTCGGCCTTCGAGGCCACGTTGTGGCCCAGGGTTAGCGCGGTGGGGCTAGCCGGCCCCGCCGCCAGCCCCGTGTCATGAGCGATGCTCGCGCGTGGCCAGAGCGCGAGACGCAGGCCGTGCTGCAGGTCGATGAAGACCACGGCCCCATGCTCGAACTCCTTGCCGATGATGCCTTCGGTGGCAAACCCCAGGCCATCGCGGTAAAAGCGCAATGAGGCCTCGAGATCGCCAACGCCCAGCGTGATGACGGTGATGCGCGGTTTCATGCGGCGGGTGCCTCCCTGTTCGTGAGCGTGCGCGGCCTGCAAGCTGCACAGCGTACGCGGGCGGCGCAATGAAGTCCATTGGCGCGTCCGGTTTCGCCCGAACGAATACGTCAGCCGGCCCAATACGCGTCTGTTCATCATTCACCAGGCGCAGGGTGACCGCGTCATTCACAGATCTGCGCCGATCTTCTCCAGAGAGGTCCACACGCCGCCATGCAGCGCGAACTGGCGCGATGGGCGCCGGAGCCGTCCGCGCAGAACGCGGAGCGGCCGCACCCACGGTGACGTCCAGCACTACAATGCTTCCCGGAATTTCACTCTGGATGGAGCCGCCATGTACCTCGTTTCGCTGACCTACACCGCCCCGCTCGAACGCATTGACGACGCCCTGCCGGCGCATCGCGACTATCTCCAGGCGCAGTTCGCCGCCGGCCACTTCGTGGTGGCGGGGCCGAAGCTGCCGCGCGACGGCGGCGTGATCCTCGCGTCGAACATGGAGCGCGCGCAGCTCGACGCCATCCTTGCCGCCGATCCGTTCGCCCAGCAGGGGCTCGCCGCGTACGCCGTCACGGAATTCAAGGCCACGCGTCTCGCGCCGGGCCTGAACCTGCCGCGCCCCGAAGCGCCGTGAACGCGCGCGGCGGCCAGGCGCCGCGTTGCGTCGTCATCTCGGGCTGCTCGGGCGGCGGCAAATCCACGCTGCTCGCCGAACTCGCGAGGCGCGGCCATGCCGTCGTGGAAGAACCGGGCAGACGCATCGTCGAGGCTCAATTGCAGCGCGGCGGCCAAGCGTTGCCGTGGATCGACCTGCGCGCCTTCCTGCTGCGCGCCGTCGAATTGGCGCAGACCGATCTGGCAAGCGCCGGCGCGCAAGGCGGCGCTGGCTGGATCTTCTTCGACCGCGGCTTGATCGACGCGCAGACCGCGCTACGGCATCTCGAAGGGCACCCGCTTGCGGGCGCGGCGAACGGCGCGGCACAGCACTATCACCACCGGGTCTTTCTCACGCCGCCGTGGCCCGAGATCTACGTGCAGGACGACGCGCGGCGTCACGATCTCGCAAGCGCGACGCAAGAGTACGAACGCCTGCTCGCCGCGTATCCGTCCCGCGGCTACGACGTCACGCTCGTGCCCAAAACCGATGTTGCCGCGCGCGCCGATTTCGTGCTGCGCACGCTGCGGGATGATCTGTCATGAAAGTCGAAAACTCGGAACTCGAAGCCTTCGTCGCCGTTGCGGAGCTTGGCACGTTTCATCGCGCCGCCGAAAAGCTGCACCTCACGCAGCCCGGGCTCTCGCGCCGCATCCAGAAGCTCGAGCAGGCGCTGGGCGTCGAGCTCTTTCATCGCACCACGCGCAGCGTCACGCTTACAGGCGTGGGCCGCCAGTTCCTGCCGATGGCGCGCGAGCAGATCGCTCAGCTCGGCATGATGCTCACGTCGATTCAGGAGATCGCCGAAAAGCGCTACGGCAAGGTGCGCGTCTCGAGCATCCCCACCGTGGTGGCGCGCCTGTTGCCCGACGTGCTGCGCCAGTACGCGCGCAAGTATCCGCATATCGGCGTGCAGATTCTCGATGGCAATCACGACTTCGTGCTCTCGCAAGTGCGCGCGGGACTCGCCGAGTTCGGTGTGAGCCTGCATCCCGGCGACGACGAAGACCTCGTGTTCGAGCCGCTATTCGAAGACCGCTACGTGCTCGCCGTGCACCGCGACGACCCGCTCGCGCAGGCCGAATCGCTCACGCTCGGCGACCTGCGCCACGCCAGGCTCGTGATCGGCGGGCGCGACAGCGGCAATCGTCTGCTGCTCGAGATGCTGATGGGCCAGGAGTCCGTGCGGCTGCGCTGGTTCTACGAAGTCGAGCACATCTCGTGCGTGGCCGCGCTGGTCGCCGCGGGCGTGGGCTGCGCAATCCTGCCCGAGAGCGCCGTGGGCAAGAGCGGCGCGCTCGCCTCGCCCGCCGTGCGCGCCGTGCCGCTCGCGAGCCCCGCGATCGCCCGCACCGTGGGCATCGTGCGCCATCGCACCGTCTCCATGTCGAGCGTGGCGGCCGACCTGTGCGCGCTCGTGAAGGCCGCGGCGGCCTGAGAAACGCCGCGCGCGCCGCCCGACGGCGTTTGATAGCGTTTGCGCATGAATCGCGAGCAGACTCGCATTGGACGCGCGCAATTTGACCACCGACGATACGAAAATGCACAGCAGTAAAAGCAAGGAGACACCATGCATTTCGACGTCATCGTGCGCCACGGCGAGCTCATCGACGGCTCCGGCGCGCCCCGCTACCGCGCCGATCTCGGCGTAAGCGGCGAGCGCATCGCCGCCATCGGCGACCTGAGCGGCGCAACGGCCACGCGCGAGATCGACGCCACGGGCCATATCGTCGCCCCCGGCTTCATCGACAGCCATACCCACGACGACGCCTTCGTCCTGACCGACCCCGGCGTCGAGCCCAAGATCTGCCAGGGCGTGACCACCGTGATCGCCGGCAATTGCGGCATCAGCCTCGCGCCCCTGCGCGCGCAACGCGAGGTCCCGCAGCCGCTCGATCTGCTCGGCGCGTGGCAGACATTCCGCTTTCCGTCCTTCGCCGACTATCTCGCCGCGCTCGACGCCGCGCCCGCGGCCGTGAACACGGTGGCGCTGGTCGGCCATTCGACGCTGCGCGTGCGCCACATGAGCGACCTGCAGCGCGAAGCCAACGGTGCGGAAATCGCCGCCATGGCCGCCGACGTGCGCGAGGCGATGGCGGCGGGCGCCTTCGGTGTCTCGTCGGGCACGTTCTACCCGCCCGCCGCCGCAGCTACGCAGCAAGAGCTGATCGACGTCTGCGCGCCGCTGCGCGAGACGGGGGGCGTGTTCGCCACGCACTTGCGCGACGAAACCGCCGAAATCATGGCCTCGCTCGAAGAGGCCTTCGCGATCGGCCAGGCGCTCGACGTGCGCGTCGTGCTCTCGCATCACAAGGTGGCCGGCAAGGAAAATCATGGCCGCTCGGTGCAGACGCTCGCGCGCATCGACGCCCAGCGCGCGCTGCAGCCGCTGTGCCTCGACTGCCACCCCTATCCGGCCACTTCGACGATGCTGCGCGCGGACCGCATCCGCCAGTCCTCGCGCGTGATGCTCGCGTGGTCGAAGCCGCATCCCGAGCTCGCGGGGCGCGACTTTCACGAATTGCTGCCGCGCTTCGGCGGCTCCGTGGAAGCGGCCATCGAAGCGCTGCGCCCCGCGGGCGCCATCTACTTCGTGATGGACGAGCGCGACGTCGAGCGCATCTTCCAGCACGAGATGACGATGGTGGGCTCGGACGGCCTGCCCAACGACGCGCGGCCGCATCCGCGCCTGTGGGGCACGTTCCCGCGCGTGCTGGGCGAGTTCTCGCGCACGCGCGGCCTGTTCCCGCTCGAAGCGGCCGTGCGCAAGATGACCGGCCTCACCGCCGAGCAGTTCGGCATCGAAGCGCGCGGGCGCCTGTTGGTGGGCCACTACGCCGACCTCGTGGTGTTCGATCCCGCGCGCGTGATCGACCGCGCGACTTTCGCCGAGCCCACGCTACGCCCCGAAGGCATCGAGCACGTTTTCGTCAACGGCCAGGCCGTGCTCGCGCACGCCGAGCCCACCGGCATTCGCCCCGGACGCGCGCTGCGCCGCCGGCAAGCGGGCGCGGCTGGCGCCAGCGCGAGCGCCGCCGCCTCGAACGCAACCGCGCACGCCTGACGCGCGCAACCTCGCAGGGAGTGATCATGGCTAGTACCGACGGGGCGGCTCGCCCGCCCGGCATGCAGTCCGGCGCGCATCCTTACGCGGGCCTCGACGCGCCCGATATCGACGCGCTCTATGGCAAGCTCACGCGGCGCATCATTCCGCTGATTCTCGTGTGCTACTTCTTCGGCTATCTCGACCGCGTGAACGTGGGTTTCGCGAAGCTGCAGATGGTGAACGATCTTCAGTTATCCGAAGCGGCATACGGTGTGGGCGCCGGACTGTTCTTCATCGGCTATCTGCTGCTGCAAGTCCCCGCAGGCTGGCTCGTCAAGCGCATCGGCGTGAAGAAATGCATCGCGGGCTCGATGCTCGCATGGGGTCTCGTCTCCATCGCGACGCTCGCCACGCGCGGCCAGACCACGTTTTACGCGATGCGCTTCCTGCTGGGCGTGACCGAGGCGAGTTTCTTCCCGGCCGTGATCGCCTACTTCAGCGTGTGGTTTCCATCGCGCCGGCTCTCGAAGGTCATGGCGCTGCTGTTTCTTGCCATGCCGCTGGGTGTGGTGATCGGCGGCCCGCTCTCGGGCTGGATCATGGACGCCGCGCACGGGGGCCTCGGCCTGCGCGGCTGGCAGTGGATGTTCCTGATCGAAGGCCTGCCCGCCGTGCTGCTGGGCTTCTATCTGCTCGCCACGATCACCGAGCGCGTCGACGACGCTCATTGGCTCAGCGACGCCGAAAAGCGCATGGTTCACGCCGAGATGGCCACGGAAGCCGAAGGCAAGCGCGCGCACCTGGGCGCCGCGCTGCGCGAGCCCACGCTGTGGCTGCTCTTTTGCACCTCGTTTCTCTATAACGTGGGCAACTACGGGCTGATCTTCTGGATGCCCACCATGATCAAGGCGCTCGGCTCGCTCAGCAACTTCGCAATCGGCCTGGTCAGCGCGGTGCCGTATCTCGTCGCTTCCGTGGCGATGGTCATGAACGCGCAGCATTCGGTGCGCACCGGCGAGCGCCGCTGGCATACCGCCGCGCCCGTGATCGTGGGCGGCATGGCACTGCTCGCGAGCGTGGGCATGCGCGCGCATCCGGTGCTGGCCGTCGCCTGCCTGACCTTCGGCGTGGCCGGCATCATGAGCACGCTCGCGATGTTCTGGAGCCTGCCTTCGCGCATCCTCGCCGGCGACGCGGCCGCAAGCGGCGCCGGCCTCGTGAACATCGGCGCCGCCATCGCGGGCTTCGTGGGACCGTCGATCATGGGCTACCTCAAGGGCCTCACCGGCAGCACGGAGAGTGGCGTGGCACTGCTCGCGGTGGCGCTCTTCAGCGCGGCGGCGCTCATCCTCGCGATTCCGCGCCGCTTCATGGGACGCGCATGAGTGCGGCGCCGCTTGCCCTCGATGCGCGCAATGCGCGCTCGGTGGCCCGCGAGGTCCGCGCGGGCCGCGCGAGCGCCGAAGCTCTCGTGCGCGCCGCGCTCGCCGACATCGCCGCGCGCGATGCACGCCACCACGCCGTTTCGATGATCTTCGAAGCGCGCGCACTGAGCGATGCGCGGCGCGTGGACGCCGCCGTGCGCGCCGGCCACGATCCGGGGCCGCTCGCGGGCGTGCCGTTTCTGGTGAAGAGCAATTTCGACGTGGCCGGCCACACGACCGTGGCCGGCTCGCCCGCGCGGCTCGCGCTGCCGCCCGCGCAAGCGGACGCCACGCTGGTCGCGCGGCTGTGCGCGGCGGGCGCGGTGCCCATTGGCGCCACGCACATGGACGAACTCGCCTGTGGCGCGACCGGCGAGAATCCGCACTTCGGCGCGGTGCGCCTGCCCGCCGACCCCATGCGCATGACGGGCGGTTCGTCGAGCGGATCGGCGGCGGCCGTCGCGGCGGGCTACGTGGCGCTCGCGCTCGGCAGCGACACCAACGGGTCGATCCGCGCGCCGGCCGCGCTATGCGGCGTATGGGGCGTGAAGCCCGAGAACGGCCGGCTCGCGATGCAGGGTTGCGTGCCCTATGCCGCGTCGCTCGACGTGGCGGGCGGTTTCGCGCGCTGCTTCGGCGACCTTGTCGCGCTTTATGAAGCGCTGCTGGGCGAGCAGAGCGATGCCGAGGCCGCCAGCGTGCGCGCCGCAATACACGCCGCAATGGGTGCATCGACGCGCCTGCGCGTGGCCGTGCTCACCGGCGGCTTCGAGCAGTTCGCCGATGCGCATGCGCGCCGCGCGGTGCAACGCGCCGCCGCGTGTTTCGCGCACGCCGGGCCGCAGCCCATCGACGAGGCCTTGCTCGAAGACGCGCGGGCCGCCGCGCTCACGGTCTCCAACTACGAACTCGGACACACGCATCGCGCGCTGCTCGACGCCGATCCATCGAGCGTTTCCGAACGTCTGCGCACGCGCATCGCCACAGGTCTTTCGACGAGCGAGGCAGCCTACGCGCAGGCGCTCGCGCAACGCGCCACGTGGCAGGCGCGCATGCACGCCCTTTTCGCGCGCTACGACGTGCTCATCGCGCCGGCCACGCCCTTTGCGGCCCCGCGTTTCGCCGATGCCACCATCGATGTGAACGGCACGCCGCTCGAACCCGCCAGGTCGCTCGGCCGGCTCACGCAGCCCGTTTCGTTCGCGGCGCTGCCGGTCGTGAGCGCGCCTTGCCATGCGCCGGGTGAGCTGCCCTCGGGCGTGCAGTTGATCGGCGCGCCCGGCACGCTGGCCGCGTGCTTCGCAGCCGCTCGGCGCATCGCCACGCAGCGCGGCGAAGACGTGAACCTGGACGCCCTGTAACGCCCCACGAGGCGCAAGCTCGGCACGCTCACTGCGCCTGCATCATCCCCGACCACACGATCTCCAGCTCCACGCCTATCGAGCGCGCGAGGCCGTCCAACCCCGGAAACAGCGAGGCATTCGTGATGTTCATGCGGTAGAGCCACTTCATCGCGTCCATGCGGATGCGCGCGGGCAACACGATCTGATGCAGCAATTCCTCGTTGCTCTCGTAGCCATCGAGAATGCTCTGCAACGGCTTGTCGATCACGCCGGGCACGACGAAGGTGCCCGACTGGGCCACGAGCCGGTCGTCCATCTCGGTGGGCTCGCCCGACCACAGAATTTCATTGGTATTGCAGAAGAAATACCGCTCGAAGTGACCGGCCACGCGCGGATCGATCACGTCGCGCGTGAGCACCGGATCGGTTTTCGGCCGGGCGCGGTTGTTCCAGAGCGCGGGCGTGTTCAGCGCGTAGACCGCGGCGTCGCCGGTCGCGCGCTCGAGCGCGAAGAAGGCCGCCACGAACGGGCTCTTGGTGAAATCCAGCAGCCGCGTGGGCGCGCCGTGGTGCTGCATGAGCGCGAGACAGCGCAGGTCGTCGGCGAGAATGGCGGGATGCGCGAGAAAGTTATGCGCCTTGCGGCGAAACACGCGGATCGCGCGCTCCTCGCGCGCGCGCCACTGGCAGCGGTCGCCCACGTAATCGCGCATGTAGCGCGACAGTGAGCTCTCCAGCCGCCATTGAGCGTTCTGCTGGCCGCGAAATGCCCAGCCGTCGAGCTGGGTGGTCAGCTCCATGAACTGGTTCCAGTTCGCGAGTTCGGTGGTTTGCATGAGTGTCCTCTGGCGGCGCGATACCGCAGGACCCTCGTCCGGCGTGCCGCGCGCATGCCAGACACGCTATCACACCGGCGATTACATCGCGAAGTCAATCCGCGGGTTGCGAGCCCCGCCATCAGCCCCGCTATAAGCCCCTGTGTAAGCCCCGGTGTAAGCCCCGCTCACGCGCCCCGTTGCTCGCGCAACCACCGTGCATAAGTCACCGGCTCCGGCGCGAGTTCCAGCCCGTCGATGCGGGTCCAGCCCGCATGCGTGTCCTGCGTGCCCGGCACCGGCTGCGGCACCGCGAACTCCACGCGGGCCATGCCCGGCCGGTACGCTTCGTTGGGCCAGAACACCGGCATGATGCGACGCCCTTCCATCTCCTCGCGCAAGGCGGCGGGACCGCCCTCGTCGGTCACGACATCGCATTGCGCCGCCCAGTCGCGCGCGTCCCACGCGAGAAACACGCCCGCACGGCCCGCCGCGTCGAACGTGAGCACCGCATTCTGCTCGGGCCGCCAGTAGTATTCGACGATGCCCTCGCGCTGCACGAGCCCCTGCAATACCTCCACCGTGCCCCGCTCGGCATAGGCGGCGCCCACGCCGTGCACGCCGATATGCCCGTGCCCCGCGCAGAACTTGCGCTGCGCGTTGGCCAGCGCCTGGGCGAGCTTGCGCGTCATGCCCGGGTCCGACTTCTTCAGGTAGAAGTGAATGAGGCCCGCGTTGAACGCGTCCACGGCATGCGATTCGTCGGCGGTGCCGGTGAGCAGGATGCGCGTGCAGTTCGCGTCTTGCATCGCCTCCTTCACCGAGGCGAGAAATTCGAGCCCGTCCTGTCCCGGCATGTCGTAATCCACCACGATGGCCGCGAGCTGTGCGAAGCGGTTGGCGTCGGCCATCGCGTCCTGGCCGAGCGCATTGCCGCCGCGCTTCTCGAACTCCGACCACAGCGCACCGGAGAGCGGGCTATGGCTCGCGCCGCGCGCGCCGTGCGCCGCCACGAACGCGCGCGCCTCGTGCTGCGAGGTGAAGAAGTGATGCGTGTGCGCATTCGGGAAAAAGCCGCGCAGCGCGTGAAGAAAGTCCGCGCTGTCGTCGAGGAAGACCACGGATACGGGGTAGAAAACCGGCTGTCTGACAATGGAACTCATGAAATGGCCTCAGTACGCGCTACAGACTTGCGGCGCGGCTCGACAAACGACTCATTGCGCATCGAGCAGCGCCGCAAGCTGCCCGATTATGCGGCCTCGCGGGCGCGCCCGGCAACCCGGCCTGCACTCCTTGCGCGCGAACAACTTGAAGATCCTTTCGACTATGTGATGAAGCCGGTTTTGGCGGCAAGGGAAGGCGCAGAGAATTGGCGCATGTCTTCAAACATCGAAGGCATGCGCGGCCGCCGCCAGCGGTCCTCTCCATCTGGAGTTATTGCAATGAATGCCCGTGAATCGATCCCCTCCGTGCTCTCCCGCGGCGCCAACGGTTTTTCCGCCGAGATCATGGAAGCCAAGCCGAGCAAGACCTTCCATCATGTCATCGACATTTACCTCAAGGACTCCAATGCCTTCATGAACACGTACTTCGCCCGCTATTTCGAATGGCAGGGCATTTGCCGCGAGCGCTGGTTCCACGAATGCATCCACAATAATCTGCTCGCGGCGGGCGGCATCTTCGTAACGAAGCGCGCGCACCAGGAATATGTGCAGGAGACGTTTCCGTTCCAGCGTGTCGATTGCTATCTGAACACATTCCAGGTGCGCCAATGCTCCGCCTATCTGGTGTTTCGCTTTTGCGTGGACGGGCGTCCCGTTTCGCTCGGTTACCAGCAGATTCTCTTTGCCGGCACCGACAAGCGGATTCGCCGTTTCCCGCCGGGGATCATCGAGCGCGTCAAGGAATACGAACTCATTCTGCCCGCAGGGGCGAATTGAGGCGCAAATCCGGCGCAAGCACGGCCCTTATCCACGGAATGCCCAAGGGATATTCAGGCCGTTTTCAAGCCGTAAATTGATTCAACCCGTGTAATCCTGCCCCGCCGTCCAGCGGCGGGGCTTGCCCGCCGCGTCGTGGTGCGCGCGGTCGGCGGCGGAGCCCGGTTCGGGCAGATGCAGCGTGAAGGTGGTCGCCACGCCGGCCTCGGACTCGCAGGCAATCGCGCCGCCCAGCGCATCGGCCACGCGCCGGCAGAACGCGAGCCCCATGCCCGCCCCCTTGCCGTGCGATTTGGTGGAATAGAACGGCTCGAAAATGTGCGGAAGAACGTCCGGGGAAATCCCGGGGCCGTTGTCGGAAAAGCGCAGCACGCAATAGCCGCCCTCGCTCGCCGCCGCGATTTCCACGCTGCCGCCGCCGCTCGAGTGAAGCGCGAACAGCGCGTTCTTGAGCAGGTTGAACAGCACGAACACGATCAGAGAATCGGAGCCCGAAAACTTCAGTTGCGGGTCGATTGGCAAGACATTGACCAGCTCGCGCTCGCCGGAGCGAAACGGAAAGCGCTCGAGCGCCGCGTTCACGCAGGAGCGCATGGAGTAGGCCTCGAAGCTGCGGCGATCGAGCCGGTCGAGCGTGAACGATGCTAGCGACATCTCGACCACGGTGCTCGTGCTGTCCACCTGGCGCTGTATCGACGAAGCCAGCGATGAAAGACGCTCCGACTGCCCCGGATAAAGGCCGTCCACGCACAACTGGTGCTGCACCGCCAGCTGGTAGCCGCGCATGAGCTCGGGCAGCACGTTGCCGATTTCCTCGGCGTGCATGCCAATGGCCGCCAGCGGCGTGGCCACCTCGTGCGCCACGGTTGCCGCGAGCAGATACGGCCGCATGAGGCCGTAGCGCACGATGGTCACGGCCAGAATGCCCAGGCTCACGGCGATGAAAACGGCGCCCACCGGATAGAACGCCACGCCGTAGTTGACCGCGTAGTCGGAAGCGGCGAGCCCATAGAGACACAGGCTCAGCAAGCACAGATCGAGCAGCTTGCGGCGGTCGTGCGCGTGGGTCTGGCGCCGCGCCGCCAGCAGGAGCCAGGCGCTGCGCAACGCGAGCAGCACGGTCTGCGCCACGTGCACCGGATGCAGCAGCCCCGCGTGCGGGTACTTGCCGAAGAAGAAGTTGCCGTAGCCCGAGACCACCTCGTTGCTCACCACCAGCACCATGGCGAGCACGATGCTCAAGCCATAGGAGGCGAACAGCAGCGGCCGCTCGCTGCGCCGCGTGGTGACCTCGATCACGAAGTGATAGAACGTGGTGGGCAGAAACAGAATGAACAGATAGCCGAACTTGACGAGCGCCCCCGCGAGATTGGGGTCGGAAATCTGGAACAGGAACGCCCAGGTGCCTTGCCAGACGAAGGTGGTCGCGCACATCGCGGCAAATGGCAGCGAAAGGCGTGACACCCCTTCGGTAAGCAGTACGTACACACCGAACCCGAGAAACAAGGCCGATACGAACGCGGGCAAGATCGAATACATAAATGTGTCGCCTGAATTCTTGTTTTCGTCGAACGGCGTGTAGTGCAGGCGCGGCGTTGAGAGGCGTCCCCGTGCGACCCCTTCAATCGTTCTGCCAGCCGCGGCGGCCGGTTCATCGTCGCGATTATCGCCGGGATCGACTGCTCTTGCGTTAAATTCCACCTAATTTGACGCAATGATGCGCAGTGAATCATTGGCGCACGGTCCATGACGCGCGCGCCGCATAGCGCCCTGCATCGCGCTATGGATTTCGCGCCTGTGCCGGACCCGCGGCCCCGGCGGTGCCGAACCGCCTCCGGTATTCGGCGGGCGTCACGCCCATATGCTTGATGAATGCGCGCCGCAAGGTGTCGGCATTCGCGAAGCCGCAGCGGGCCGCCACGCGCTTGGGCGCCTCGGCGTGCGTTTCGAGCAGCGCGCGCGCCGCATCCACGCGCACGGCCTCCACCCACGCGGCGGGCGTGACGCCCACTTCGGCCTGGAACAGGCGCGCGAAATGGCGCGGGCTCAGCCCCACGCGCGCCGCGAGATCGGGCACGCGGTGCGCGAGCGCCGGATTGGCCGCCACCCAGCGCTGCACCTCCTGCAGCGCGGAGCGTCCCGAAGGGCGCGTCTCGCCCTTGCGGCTGAACTGGAGCTGGCCGCCCGGGCGCTTGAAGAACATCACGAGCTGGCTGGCCACGCGCATGGCGACCTCGCGCCCCAGATCTTCCTCCACCAGCGCGAGCGCCAGATCGAGCCCCGCCGTCACGCCCGCCGCCGTGCGCAGCTTGCCGTCGCGCACGTAGAGGGAATCGGCTTCGATGGAAACCGTGGGGCACGCCTGCGCGAGCGCCTCCACGGCGGCCCAGTGCGTGGTCAGCCGGCGCCGCTCCAGCAGGCCGCTGGCCGCCAGCGCGAACGCGCCCGTGCACACCGAGCCGTAACGCCGCGCGCGCGCCGCCGTGACGCGCAGCCAGTCGAGCACGCGCGGCGCGAGCTGGAGCGTGGCGGCGTCGGGCGCGCCGGCCACGAGCAGCGTGTCGATGCGCTCACGCGCCTGCCCCGCCTGCCCCGCCACCTCGTCGGGCAACAGACGCACGCCCGACGAACTGCGGATGGGCCCCGCGCGGCACGCGACCACGCGCAGGTCGTACACGGTACGCCCCGCTTCCGTGTTGGCCTGCGCAAACACGTCGAGCGGACCGCTCACGTCGAGCAACTGCACGCCGGGCAGCGCAAGAATGGCGACGATTTTAGGCATGGATCGGGCTCCGGCATGTGCGCCTCCTTGGCTAGCGGCAGCGTGGCGCCCACGTTACGCATGCGTCCGGATCGCGCGCGAAATGGCAGAAAACGACGTTTTACGTCGAATCATGACAATGCTATCACGGACCACAATGAACTCCATCTTCCCCCCTCGATGGAGCCCAGCCATGAGTCTCGACCTTGCCGCCGTTGCCGTCCCCGACAGCCAGCTCGCACGCGAAATCACCGAATTCGTGCGCGACACCGAATCGCCTTTGTTGTTTCATCATTCGAGCCGCGTCTACTACTTCGGCGCATTGGCCGGCCTGCGCCGCGAGCTGAAGTTCGACCGCGAACTGCTCTACGCGGGCGCGATGT
>JAITTX010000194.1 GCA_031286755.1 Paraburkholderia sp. | reverse complement strand
TGCGGCTGCCGTATGTGGCCGCGCAAGGCTGGACCGTCAAGGACATCGACGACATGCTGTTCTACGGCGTGCTCGGCACGGTCCTCGGCGGGCGCCTGGGCTACGTCCTGTTCTACAAGGCGAGCTGGTATTTTGCGCATCCGCTCGACATCTTCAAGGTGTGGGAAGGTGGCATGTCGTTTCACGGCGGCTTTCTCGGCGTGACCTTCGCGATGGTCCTGTTCGCGTGGCAGCGCGGGCGCACCTGGCTTCAGGTCACCGACTTCGTCGCGCCGATGGTGCCCACGGGTCTCGCAGCAGGGCGTCTTGGCAACTTCATCAACGGCGAACTGTGGGGCCGCGTGACCTCGCCGGACGCACCGTGGGCGATGATGTTTCCGGGCGCCGCCAATGACGACGCCGCATGGCTCGCCGCGCATCCGCAACAGGCCGCGCAGTGGCATTTGAACGAAGTGTTCGCGCAATATCATCTGTTGCCGCGTCACCCGTCCGAACTCTACGAAATCGCGCTCGAAGGCATCGCGCTCTTCATCGTGCTGATCCTGTTCTCGCGCAAGCAGCGTCCCGTGGGCGCGATCTCGGCGATGTTCCTGATCGGTTATGGTCTCGCGCGCTTCACCGTGGAGTTCGCACGCGAGCCCGACGATTTCCTCGGCCTGCTGGCGCTGGGCCTTTCGATGGGGCAATGGCTCTCGCTGCCGATGATCATCGCGGGCGTGCTGCTGATGATCTGGGCGTATCGCCGGGCCAAGCGCGGCAACGGTGCGCAGCAAACCGCAGGTTCCAGCAGTTGACGCGATTCGCGCCGCACTGAGCCGCATCATGAAGAAAGCCACGGTTTTGCCGTGGCTTTCTTTTTTTGCGCGCGCCACGTGGGCGGCGCGCGAGAGATGCAACCCGAGCGGCGCGTGCGTTACTTCATCTGCACCGAGCCCGACACGTTGACGGTCACAGTGGACGTGCCGCCTTCGAGCGGCATGGGCGGCGCGGCCTTGGCGTCGGCCGACATGGCGCGCGCGCTCATCATCATCATCGGACGCGGCGGCACGCCCTGGTGGCCCACATTCACGTCGCGGACCGTGTAGCTGCTATAGCCGAACGCGCGTGCATTCGCGGCGGCCTGCTCGCGGAACGAGGCAATCGCCTGGCCCGAGAGCTTCTGCTCGGCGGCGCGCTGCGCTTCGGGCGAGAGCGAGAATTGCACGTTGCCCACTTGCATCACCGAGGAAATATCGCCGGCGAGTTTAGAAGCGGCGGCGAAGTCGTGCGATTCGAGCACGACTTCCGTGCGGCCGCGCCATGCGGAAATGCGCCCGTCACGATCGGTCGACGGATAGATCGAGAACTGGCCCGAGCGCGCGGTCACGCCCGCGACGCCCTTGGCTTTTTGCAGCGCCTGGTCGGCGCGCTGGTTGAGCGTGGTCGTGAGCGACGCGGGATCCTTCGCTTCCTGCTCGTAGAACAGCGTGATGGTGACGACGTCCTGCGGGACCTCGGCGCTTGCCTGTGCGGAAAGCGAGAGCACCCCCGAAGGCTGATAGTGCGCTTCGCTCTGCGCGAACGCGGCGCGCGGCGCGAGCGTCATGGCGAGCGGCACAGCGGCGGCGAGGGCGGCGGCGAGCGTGACGGCGGTTTTTCTCTTCATTTTGGGCTCCTTGCAGAACAGATTCGCAAACGGCGCGCACACCAGCGTGCCGACGCGAGCGCATGATTGTGCGTAACTTTGCGCCGGCGCGTCGGCTGTGTGTACGTATTCCGTGCGTGTTCGTTAGGCGGGGCGGGCCACGCAGGGTTCCCGCAGGAGCAGGGGGGCTTTGCAATCTTTAAAGTTTGGAGGCGGGCGCATGCCCGGGCCCGCCTCGGGACTCACATCAGCCGCTTCGTGATGAAGTCCCACTCGGCCTTCGTGACCGGCGTGATGGACAGGCGATTGCCCTTGGCGAGCACGCGCATGTCGGCGAGTGCCTCATGCTCGCGCAACGCGGCGAGCGCGACGAGCGGGCACTTCTTCTTGAACACCACGTCGACGAGCATCCAGCGCGGGTTTTCCTGCGTGGATTTCGCGTCGTAGTAGGAGCTCTTCGGGTCGAATTGCGTGGGGTCGGGATACGGCGTGGACGAGACCTGCGCGAGGCCCGCGATGCCGGGCTCGGGGCAGCTCGAGTGATAGAACAGCACGCCGTCGCCGATCTGCATGGTGTCGCGCATGAAATTGCGCGCCTGATAGTTGCGCACGCCCGTCCATGGCAGCGTGCGCTGCGGGGCATTCGCGAGATCGTCGATGCTCGCCTCGTCGGGTTCGGACTTCATCAGCCAGTAGCGCATGAGTCGGAGTAACGCGTCGAAAGTGAAGGGGGCGAAGCCGTGTTGGCGCCAGAAAAAAGAACGCCAAAGGGAAAAGCAAAAGGAAAACGGCATCGGACGTGAGTCCGATGCCGTTTGAATAGGTCCCCGCCATAGCCGCTAGGCCGGCATCCTGAACCGGGGGTTCAGAATTGGTCGCAGTTAGCAGCACTTCGGGTACATCAGACTAGTGACGCGCACGCCCGTGCTACAAATTTCCGCAACCGTGCACATGGCATTGGTTCAAGGAATATATGACCTTGGCGAACCAGGCAGGGAAGCTGACTAAACTGTTTGGTGCTTCAGGTACCGCTGTTTAGAAACGTCTTGTGGACATTTCCATGAGCATCATTTTAACGCATTGTGCAGCGGGTTTTATTGCACACCGTACTGCTGGATGACTGCGCCAAGTTGCTCGTTCATTTGGCGCATTGTACGACGGATTTCTTCCGCTGGGAATGCTTCGCCGTGCCGCACGCTGGTCTGCAAACGCAGCAATTCCGACGCGATCGAAAGCGCGGCCATCACTGCGATGCGGTCCGTGCCGCGCACGCTGCTGTGGTTGCGGATCTTCGACATTTCCGCGTCCACGCGCGCCACCGCTTCGAGCAGCGCGCCTTCGGTTTCCGGTGAACAGGCGAGGCGATAGGTCTGGCCGAGAATCGTCGCTTCGATCTGTTTGGTCGTCATGCATTTTCTCCGTGGCGAGCCGTGTTGTCGTCGTCGGCGTTCTGCGACGGCTCGAGCAAATCGAGCTGGTTGTCGCGCTCGGCACCCGTGCGTGCACGCGGCAGCTTTTCGAGGATCGCGTTCAGGCGCACCTGCGCGTCGTCGATCTTGGCCGAGAGCGAATCGCGCTCGGCCTGCAGCGCGTTGCGCTCTTCGCGCACCTGCTCGAGTTCGGCGCGCGTCGCTTCGCATTGCGCGTGCAATTGTGCGAGTTGCTCTTCGAGCGCCACGCGTGCTTCATGATGGCGCTGATTGATCTCGATCAGCCGCCCGATGTTTTGTGAGAGTGTTTCGAGTTCGTTGAGCATCTGCTGCGTCCTCTAAAGAGAGGCATTCTAGCGCGGATTGTCGCGTATTCCGACAATTGCGTCGTTTCCAGACGTAACAGCACCGCTTCATGTTTGCTTCTTGCGATTTTTGAACCGCCATATGCCGGCAGGCGACATCCGGGAACGCATCTTGCCTTGCGCGCGAGCGCTGGCCCTCTTAACACGATTGAAACCGTATTTCGCGCAATAATGGCGCTTTCTTGACGCTCGTACGGGGCCCTCCTACACTTGCCGGCGCTCGGGCGCCGCCACGTGCTGCCCTGCAACGATAGTGCAGTGCACACGCCTTTCGTCTGGCCACGACGCGCGCGCCCGAGGCTGCACGCCCCGGGCTACGCGCCGCGTACGAAATCCCATGCCGGCGGGCATACATCACGCTTACGTCACGCGTATCCGGCTCGCGGACTGCAGCGGCAATGTGTCAGTGTCCTGAGATCGACCACTTTCGACGATGCGAACCGTCAACCCCGATAACCCGCGCCGTCCACCCGCGCCGATCCTGCCACGCGCTGCGGGTGCCAAAGCGCTGCGCTGCACGATGAGCGCGCGCCGTGCGGCCGCGATCTGGTGCGTGCTTGGCATCGCTGCGCTCGCGGTGTTGGTGGCGTCGCTTGCGATCGGCAGCGTGCCGGTGACGCTCGGGCAGGCGCTGCATGCGCTCGTGCCCGCCACGTC
>JAITTX010000179.1 GCA_031286755.1 Paraburkholderia sp. | reverse complement strand
GACGGCTTCGAGATCGCGCGCCGCGATCTGGAGATTCGCGGCCCCGGCGAGTTTCTCGGCGCGCGCCAATCGGGCGCGGCCATGCTGCGCTTTGCGAGCCTCGAAAACGACGCCTGGCTGATCGATCCCGCGCGCGACGCGGCGGAGTGCCTGCTGCGCGAGTGGCCGCACGTCGTCACGCAGCATCTGAATCGCTGGCTTGGCGCGCGCGAGCAGTATCTGAAGGCCTAGCGCCTCCATTTCCACTTTCGCACCTTCACTCCGGCTCACCCATGGCGGGCCGCGAGCCCGCTGACTCATCCGCCGTCCGCGCGATTGCCGCACGCGCGGAACCTGTGCGCCGCCACGCCGTCTGACCCTCCATGTGATCCCGCCCCGCATAGGGGCGTTGATTATTGGCGAATCGCCGCCATAGGTGTATAAGTACAAACTATTGATTCACCTCTTTTGATTGGTCCCCAATGAAATGACGCTCACAGAACTGAAATACATCGTTGCGGTCGCCCGCGAGCGCCACTTCGGGCGGGCTGCCGAGGCGTGCTTCGTGAGCCAGCCGACTCTCTCGGTCGCAATCAAGAAGCTCGAAGACGAATTGAACGTGCAGATTTTCGAGCGCGGCACGAGCGAAGTCAGCGTGACCCCCATTGGCGAGCAGATCGTGACGCAGGCGCAGCGCGTGCTCGAGCAGACGCTCGCCATCAAGGAAATCGCCAAGCAGGGCAAGGACCCGCTCGTCGGCCCGCTGCGTCTGGGCGTGATCTACACGATCGGGCCGTACCTGCTGCCCACGCTCGTCAAGCAGATGATCAAGCGCGTCCCGCAGATGCCGCTGATGCTGCAGGAGAACTACACGCTCAAGCTGATCGAGCTGCTCAAGCAGGGCGAGATCGATGTGGCGATCATGGCGCTGCCGTTCCCGGAAACCGGGCTCACGCTGCGCGCGCTCTACGACGAGCCGTTCGTGGTCGCGCTGCCGTCGGGCCACGCGTGGGAGCAGCGCGCCAAGATCGACCCGGACGATCTCAAGCAGGAAACCATGCTGCTGCTCGGCAGCGGCCATTGCTTCCGCGATCACGTGCTGGGCGTGTGCCCCGAGCTGATGCGCTTTTCGCAGAACGCCGACGGCATCCAGAAGACCTTCGAAGGCTCGTCGCTGGAGACCATCCGCCACATGGTGGCGAGCGGCGTGGGCATCACGGTGCTGCCGCGCATGTCGGTCACCGAAGTGAAGCCGCATGCGGGCGGTGTGGATTCGGGCCTGCTCTCTTACGTGCCGTTCGACGAGCCGGTACCGGACCGCCGCGTCGTGCTGGCGTGGCGCAAAAGCTTTACGCGCATGCCGGCGATCGAGGCGATCGTCGATGCCATTCACGCCTGCGATCTGCCGGGCGTGAAGCGGGTCGAGGCGCCTGCCGAGGCCGCCTGAAGTTTTACCGCGCCGTGCGCTCAGCGCGTGCGGCGCGTTCCCTCCTGAGTGCGGCGTTCGACCGCCTGGTTTTTCTCCCTGCTTTCCCTGTATTGCGACCCCAATAAGTCGCGCCTATTCGATAGATTGAATAAATTAAATTCAAATTATCAATAGCGATTGATACAGTTTGTCCTACCGATCCAATCAGGACGAACTGGAGAAAGCGATGCAAACCAACGTTCCGAACACCGCTGTCACAACCACCCCCACGAGCGCTATCGCCAGCCTGCGCACGGTTGCGTTTTCGTTGCTCGTCGACCGCGCGCTGTCCGCTTGAGCGCTTGAGCGCCTGAAGCCGCGCGACGGCGCGCCAGCATAGTTGTATTAACAGCCGCTTCACCATACCGATCCCCGTTCTTGTCAGGAGTCCAGAATGACCGACCGTACCCTTACCTCAGCAGCAGGCGCACCCGTCGTCGACAACCAGAACTCGCTCACCGCCGGCCCGCGCGGTCCGGTCATGTTGCAGGACGTGTGGCTGATCGAAAAGCTCGCGCACTTCGACCGCGAAGTGATTCCCGAGCGTCGCGTGCATGCGAAGGGCTCGGGCGCGTTCGGCACGCTGAAGGTCACGCACGACATCTCGCGCTACACGAAGGCCAAAGTCTTTAGCGAAGTCGGCAAGGCAACGCCCCTCTTCATGCGCTTTTCGACGGTCGCGGGCGAGCGTGGCGCCGCCGACGCCGAGCGCGACGTGCGCGGCTTCTCGATCAAGCTCTACACGGAAGAAGGCAACTGGGACGTGGTCGGCAACAACACGCCGGTGTTCTTCATCCGCGATCCGCTCAAGTTTCCGGATTTCATCCACACGCAAAAGCGCGATCCGCGCACGAATATGCGCAGCAACGTCGCGGCGTGGGACTTCTGGTCGCGTCATCCGGAGTCGCTGCATCAGGTCACGATCGTCATGAGCGATCGCGGCATTCCGAAAAACCATCGGCAGCAGCACGGCTTCGGCTCGCACACCTTCTCGTTCATCAACGCGGATAACGAGCGCTTCTACGTGAAGTTCCACTTCAAGTCGGCGCAAGGCGTGGAGAACTACACCGATGCCGAAGCGGCCCAGGTGGTCGCGCAGGACCGCGAATCGGCGCAGCGCGATCTCTACAACGAGATCGAGAAGGGCAACTTCCCGAAGTGGCATTTCCGCATTCAGGTGATGCCCGAGGCCGATGCCGCCAAGGTGCCGTACAACCCGTTCGACATCACGAAGGTGTGGCCGCACAAGGATTACCCGCTCATCGACGTGGGCACGATCGAGCTGAACCGCAATCCGGAGAATTATTTCACCGATGTCGAGCAGGCTGCGTTCTCGCCCGCCAACGTGGTGCCCGGCATTGGTTTTTCGCCGGACCGTCTGCTGCAAGGCCGCTTGTTCTCGTATGGCGACACGCAGCGCTATCGCCTCGGCATCAACCATCACCAGATTCCGGTGAACGCGCCGCGCTGCCCGTTCCACTCGTTTCACCGTGACGGCGCGATGCGCACCGACGGCAATCTCGGCGGCACGGTGAACTACGAGCCGAGCCGCACGGGTGAGTTCGCGCAGCGTCCGCAGGCGGGTGAGCCGGCGCTCGCAGCGGGTGCGGTCGCTCACTACGATCACCGCGAGGACGACGATTACTACAGCCAGCCGGGCGCGCTGTTCCGCCTGTTCGATGCGGGCCAGCGCGAGCGGCTCTTTGCCAATATCGCGCGAGCCATCGCGGGCGTGCCCGACGACATCGTGCAGCGGCAGATCGAGCATTTCCGCCGCGCCGATCCGGCCTACGCGCAAGGCGTGAGCGCGGCGATCGCCGCGCTTGCCGAGGCGCGGAAGGCTGTCACGAGGTAAGCAGAACAAGCGCGGCGCAGCGTCGCTTCGAGCGCGCGAGCGCCGCGCCTGCGGACAGAGCAACACAGGAGCAGATCATGACCAGGACGATGACGATGACACTCAAGGCCGTGGGCCCGGGCCGCGCGGCCGCCATGGCGCGCACGCGCGCCGAAGGGACCCGGGTGGTGCGCCGCGCGGTGGGTTTCGCGATTGTGGCGAGCGGCTTCGTGGCGCTCGCCTCGCAAGGGCTGGCGCACCTGATGGGGCATTGAACCGGTATGATCGGGCGCGCAGCGCATGGCGCTGCCCTGTTGAAGAATCGTTGATCTCACCGCTACGAAAAGGAGTTCTCATGGCTAAAAAACCTGCTGTGCAGCACGTGAACATCGGCATCAGCGACAAGGATCGCAAGAAGATCGCGCAAGGGCTTTCACACCTGCTCGCGGACACCTACACGCTGTATCTGAAGACGCACAATTTCCACTGGAACGTCACGGGGCCGATGTTCAACACGCTCCATCTAATGTTCGAGACGCAGTACAACGAGCTCGCGCTGGCCGTGGACGCCATCGCCGAGCGCATCCGCGCGCTGGGCGTGCACGCGCCGGGCAGCTACAAGGATTTCGCGAAGCTCTCGTCGATTCCGGAAGCCGACGGCGTGCCGGCCGCCGAGGACATGATCCGCCAGCTCGTGGAAGGCCAGGAGGCCGTGGTGCGCACGGCGCGCGCGATCTTCCCGGCGACGGAGGCCGCCAACGACGAGCCGACCGCCGATCTGCTCACGCAGCGCATGCAGACGCATGAGAAGACGGCGTGGATGCTGCGCTCGATGCTGTCGTGATATCGGCTCGATAATGGCCTGAGGCTGCGCGGCCGGTGCGGGGCGCGATGACGCGCGCCTGCGCTCCGGCATGGGCATGGCCGCTGAAGTGCAAAGTCCGCTGGCCGGCCCAGCGGGCTTTTTTCCTGCGCCATGGCGCGTGGCATGGTGCGCCTGTTGTGCCGCTCCGTCTTGCCGGCCATTGCCTCTCCCCATCGCGCCCGAATTCCGCCGCGCGACAATGATGAGCCGGCGGCGAGCCATCGCGGCTCTCGCCTACAATAGCGGCAT
>JAITTX010000172.1 GCA_031286755.1 Paraburkholderia sp. | reverse complement strand
CGAACCGCGGGCCGATGCAGCGTCAAACTGAAGATCAACGGTACGGTGCATCTGCTGCCTTGTTCGCTGCGATCTGCGCTTCGTAGCGGTCGCCGACAGCCAGCAGCATTTCCTTCGTGAAATACAGATCGCCGCGCTTCTCGCCGTGATACTCGAGAATGTGCGTCTCGACGATCGAGTCGACCGGGCAGCTCTCTTCGCAGAAGCCGCAGAAGATGCACTTGGTCAAGTCGATGTCGTAACGCGTCGTGCGGCGCGTGTTGTCTTCACGCACTTCCGACTCGATCGTGATCGCGAGCGCGGGACACACGGCCTCGCACAGCTTGCACGCAATGCAGCGCTCGTCGCCGTTTTCATAGCGGCGCAGTGCGTGCAGGCCACGAAAACGCGGCGAGATCGGGGTCTTCTCTTCCGGGAACTGCACCGTGAACTTGCGCTTGAACGTGTAGCGCCCAGTCAGCGCGAGCCCCTTGAGCAGCTCGGTCAGGAAGAACGTCTTGAAGAAGTTTTGGATAGCGGTCATTTCGTCGCCCCCTTATTTCCAGATGCTCAGCGGCGACATATACCAGAAGCCGATCACGATCAGCCACACGACGCACACCGGAATAAACACCTTCCAGCCAAGACGCATGATCTGGTCATAGCGGTAGCGCGGGAACGTCGCGCGTGCCCAGATGAACACCGACAGGAAGAAGAAGGTCTTCAGCACCAGCCAGAATACGCCCGGGATGAAATCGAGGAAGGCGAACGGCGCGCTCCAGCCGCCGAGAAACAGCACGGACGTGAGCGCCGAGATCACGATCATGTTGATGTACTCGGCAAGGAAGAAGAGCGCGAAGCCCATACCCGAATACTCGATCATGTGACCGGCGACGATTTCCGACTCCCCTTCCACCACGTCGAACGGATGGCGGTTCGTTTCGGCAATGCCCGAAATGAAGTAGATGACGAACATCGGCAGGAGCGGCAGCCAGTTCCACGACAGGAACGTGATGCCCCAGCCCGCGAACATGCCTTGCATCTGGCCGCGAACGATGTCCGAAAGGTTCAGGCTGCCCGACACCATCAGCACCACGACGAGCGCGAAGCCCATCGCGATTTCGTACGAGACCATCTGCGCCGCGGCGCGCATCGCGCCAAGGAACGCGTACTTCGAGTTCGAGGCCCAGCCCGCGAGAATCACGCCGTAGACGCCGAACGACGAGATCGCCATCACGTAGAGCAGACCCGCGTTGATGTCGCCGAGCACCGCGCCCGCCTGGAATGGAATCACCGCCCAGACCGCGAAGGCCGGCACCACCACCATGATCGGTGCGACCATGTAGATCCAGCGGCTTGCCTGCGCCGGCTGAATGACTTCCTTGAGCAGCAGCTTCAGCACGTCGGCGATCGGCTGCAACAGACCGGCAGGACCCACGCGGTTCGGACCGAGACGCACGTGCATCCAGCCGATCAGCTTGCGCTCCCACAGGATCAGGTACGCCACGCACAGCAGGATCACCACCGCGACGACGAGAATGCGCACCAGCGCCCAGACAGTGGGCCATGCCACGCCGAGCAACTGGCTGCCGCCTGCATTGATCGTATCGAACAAGCTCATTTACGCCTTCTCCACCAGCAGTTCACCGAACAGGCTGCCGAGTTGCGCGGCGGCCGGCGTTGCCGCCGACACGCGCACCGTCGTCGGCGCAAGATTCGCATCGCGCGTCGCGGGCGCGGTCACCGACAGCTCGCCCTGGCGCACGCGCACGGCGTCGCCCTCCTTCAGGCCGAGCTGGTCGAAGAACGCGGCCGGCAAGCCGATGGTGTTCGCCACGCGAGCCGCCATCGTGAGCTGCAGCGCTTCGCCGCGACGCACGAGTTGATCGGCACGATAGATGGGCACGTCGGAGATGCGCTCGAAACGGCCTTCAGCGGCCTTTGCGAGGCTGCCGCGCGCCACTTGGGCCGTGGCCTTGTTCGACAGACGCTCCGCGAAGCTGCCGTCGCCGAGCGCCTTGCGGCGCACGTCTTCCGACGCCTCGTATTCGAAGCCCTGCGCGCCGAGCAGCGTGCCGAGCACGCGCAGGACCTTCCAGGCCGGACGCGTGTCGCCGAGCGGACGCACGACGCCGTTGAACGGCTGGACCGTGCCTTCGGCGTTGACGAACGTGCCCGAGGTCTCCGTGAACGGCGCGATGGGCAGCAGCACGTCAGCGTAGTCGAGGCCGGTCTTGAACGGCGAGAACACGGCAACCATCTCGGCCTGCGCAAGCGCGGCGCGCGCGGCGGCCGGGTTGGCCGTATCGAACTCGGGTTCGAAGTTGAACAGCAGATAGCCCTTGCGCGGCTGCTCGAACACTTCGCGAGCGTTCAGGCCATTGCTGCCAGGCAGTGCGCCCACGAGATGCGCGCCAACCGTGTTGGCGGCTTCCGTGAGGAAGCCGAGCGTCGCGCCGGTCGTTTCGGCAATGAACTGCGCGGCAGCGTGCAGGCGCGAAAATTCCGGATGCTGGACGGCGGCGTTGCCAAGCAGCACGAAGCGGCGTTCGCCGTTCGCAAGCGACGCGGCAACCTGCTTCGCGGCGTCGTTCACCTGCGCGCCGGCAAAACCCTCGGGCAGCGCGACGCCCTTCGCCTCGGCAACAGCGGCGGCGATCGAAGCCAGCTCGTCGAGCCACGCCGA
>JAITTX010000161.1 GCA_031286755.1 Paraburkholderia sp. | reverse complement strand
ACGGTGAACGCGTTGCGGATCGACGGCCAGTTGAAGGCCTGCACGAGCGGCTTGGGCAGCGCGAGGCCCGAGGTCTCGATGAGCACGTGATCGATCTCGCCGCGGCGCTCGAGCAGTTGCTCCATCACCGGGAAGAACTCTTCCTGCACGGTGCAGCACAGGCAGCCGTTGGCCAGCTCGTAGAGCGCGCCCGCCTTCTCATTGCCGCTCTCGTCGCAGCCGATGCCGCAGCCGCGCAGGATCTCGCCGTCGATGCCCAGTTCGCCGAACTCGTTGACGATCACGGCCACGCGCAAGCCGCCCGCGTGCTGGAGGATGTGGCGCAGCAGCGTGGTCTTGCCGCTGCCGAGAAAGCCCGTGACGATGGTGACGGGAATCTTGCGCATGTGCTGCGTTTGCATGAAATGCTCCTTCGGCGCGGGGGCCGCAGGTGGGATGCGCCGCGCGGCGCTCGCGCGCACGTCTTTGCTTCGCGCCGTTGTGGCGCGCTGGTTGCGCACACGTTGCCCGCTTGCTACGCGCTGGTCGCGGCGCCGGATACGGCGCGGCACAAGCCGCGCAACCGCGCACAGGCGAAGCGAAGCGCGGCATGCCGCAAGGCTGGCACAACGGGTGAAACGCAAAGACGCGCCACGGGCAAAGCCTCGCTGACGCATGAAAATCACGGACCCGGCGCCGCAAACCCGCAGCGCGCGTCCCTCGTGTCTGGCCGGTATCCGGACTGACGAACGCCGCTTCGCCTTCCCGCGCGGCGGACCTTGCGGCCCGCTCGCGCAGTGGCATCACTGCATGCCATGCATGCTTTTGAAGCGGCTTGCACCGGCCTTGCGGCCGATGCGCTCGTTGTACCGTTGCGGGTGCAGTTCAGGTTGGCCATGCCCCTGGCGGGATGGCTCCCTGATTCCCGTTTAACTGCGTGCGAAACGTATGCGCACGCGAGCACCAGAGTGCGTGCGAGTGTAGGCGCGGGCCGCGCGCGCGTCAACAACGCATCGACAGCGCATCGTCATGCGATCGGGCGGCACGCCGGGCACGGCTACGGTTTTACCCCTGGCGCGACGGCGCCCGTGCGCGAAGGCCCGAATGCGTGTGCTATCGTATTCGCGCATGCCGGCCGCGCTTTTTGTCCATGCGTTTCGCCCATGCATTTCGCCCGCGCATTTGTCCGCATCCGGCCGCATCGCACGCACGCCGCATCGGCCGCACCGTGCAATGCACGCGGCCCCGCGCATGCCACGCTCCCGAACCCGCGCATTCACGTGAACCGCTCCCTGCCCACCCACGCCTTGCCAGCAGCCCCCACCTCGGCGCACAATGCGGCGCCGCTCGCGCTGGGCCTCGGCTGCCGCAGCGGCGTGACGCTCGCGCAGGTGGAGGCGGCCGTGCATGCGGCGCTGGGCGACTGGCCGCTCGCGCGCGTGAAGGCCGTGGCCACGCTCGATGCCAAAGCCGCCGAGCCCGCCCTGCTCGCGTTCTGCGCCGCGCATGCGCTGCCGCTGCAAACCTTCGCGCGCGAACGCGTGAGAGCCATGGGCGTGCAGTCCGCGCCAAGCGCGGCGGCCCGCGAGCGCTTCGGCGTGGAGGGCGTATGCGAGCCCTGCGCGCGGCTCGCGGCGCAAGGCGGCCCGCTCGTGCGTGGCAAGCTCGCGCTCGACGGCGTGACCGTCGCGCTCGCGGCGTTCGCCGAAACCACGCTGGCGAGGCCGCCCGCCGCACTGTAAATCCCACCTGAAACCCCAACCCAGGACCCTCCCGCGACGATGAAAACCGACCACGAATCGCACCAACGCATGACCCAGCGCCGCCGCGAAGGCCACGAGAAAAAGCAGGCCGCCGCCACCCACGAGAAGGGCCTTCTCATCGTCAACACCGGCAACGGCAAGGGCAAGAGCACGGCGGCGTTCGGCATGGCCGTGCGCGTGCTGGGCCACGGCATGAAACTCGGCGTGGTGCAGTTCATCAAGGGCGCGCTGCATACGTCCGAGCGCGATTTCCTCGCCAGCGTCGCGCACTGCGACTTCATCACGATGGGCGACGGCTACACCTGGAACACCCAGGACCGCGAAGCCGACATCGCCACCGCGCGCAAGGGCTGGGACGCCGCGAAGCGCATGATCGAGAGCGGCGAGTACGGCATGGTGATCCTCGACGAACTCAACACGGTGCTCAAGTACGAGTACCTGGGACTCGACGAAGTGCTCGGCGTGCTCACCGCGCGCGGGCCCATGCAACATGTCGTGGTCACGGGCCGGCACGCGCCCGACGCGCTGATCGAAGCCGCCGACCTCGTCACCGAAATGCGGCTCGTGAAGCATCCATACCGCGAGCAGGGCGTGAAGGCGCAAAAGGGCGTGGAGTTCTGACGCGATGGCCGCCACGGCAGCCGCGCTCGCCTGCCCCGCGCTCTTCATCGGCGCGCCTGCGTCGGGCCAGGGCAAGACCACGCTCACGGCCGGCCTCGCCCGGCTGCACCGCCGCATGGGGCGGCGCGTGCGCGTGTTCAAGACCGGCCCCGACTTTCTCGACCCGATGATTCTCGAGCGCGCGAGCGGCGCGAGCGTGCTGTCACTCGACTTGTGGATGGTGGGCGAAGCGGGCTGCCGCGCGTTGCTCGCGCAAGCGGCGGCGCAGGCGGATCTCATCCTGATCGAAGGCGTGATGGGCCTCTTCGACGGCACGCCCAGCAGCGCCGATCTGGCCGCGAAATTCGGCGTGCCGGTGGCCGCCATCATCAACGCGAATTCGATGGCGCAGACATTCGGCGCGCTCGCGTTCGGGCTCGCGCGCTATCGCGCCGACCTGCCGTTTCATGGTGTGCTCGCCAACCGCGTGGGCTCGCCGCGTCACGCGCAGATGCTCCAGGAAGGCCTGCCCGCCGAGATCCGCTGGCTCGGCCACGTCGCGAGCGACGCGGCGTTCGCGCTGCCCGACCGGCATCTCGGCCTGCATCAGGCGAGCGAGATCGCCGATCTCGATGCGCGCATCGAGCGCGCCGCCGACGCGCTCGCGCACACCGCGCTCGCGCAATTGCCGCCAGCCGTCGCGTTTCATGCAAGCGATGCCGAAACGCTCGCGCCCCTGCCCCGCCTGCTCGACGGCATGCACATCGCCATTGCGCGCGACGCCGCGTTCTCGTTCATCTATCCAGCGAACCTCGCGCTGCTGGAAACGCTGGGCGCGCACCTGAGCTTTTTCTCGCCGCTGGCCGACGAACCCGCGCCCGCGCACGCCGACGCCCTCTACCTGCCCGGCGGCTATCCGGAGCTGCACGCGGCCGCGCTCGCGCGCAACGCGCGCAGCGCGAATTCGTTGCGCGCGCATGTAATTGCCAGCAAGCCGCTGGTGGCCGAATGCGGCGGCATGCTGTATCTGCTCGACGCGCTCACCGGCGTCGACGGCACGCGCACGCCCATGCTCGGCCTCCTCCCCGGCGAGGCCGTGATGCAAAAGCGCTTCGCGGCGCTCGGCATGCAGCGGCTCGACGGCGCGCACGGCACGCTCACCGGCCACACGTTCCATTACTCGCGCGTGAGCACGCCGCTCGCCTCGACGCTGCGCGCGCGCCACGCGCAAACCGGCGCCGAAGGCGAGCCGCTCTATCGGCACGGCGCCATCGTCGCTTCGTATATGCACGCCTATTGGCCTTCCAACCCGGCTTTCACGGCCGCACTCTTCCATGGCACAGCCCTTTGACGAAGCCGAACGCGCGGCGGTCTACCGCGCGATCCACGAGCGGCGCGACATGCGGCACTTCACGCCCGGCCCCATCGATCCAGCGGTGCTCGCGCGCCTGCTCGACGCCGCCCATCACGCGCCGAGCGTGGGCTACATGCAGCCGTGGCGCATCGTGCGCATCACCCGCGCCGCATTGCGCGAGAGGTTGCACGAGACGGTCGAGCGCGAGCGCATCGCCACCGCCGACGCGCTCGGCAAGCGCCGTGACGAGTTCATGAAGCTCAAGGTGGAAGGCATGCGCGAATGCGGCGAGCTGCTCGTCGTGGCGCTGATGGACCGCCGCGAGGCGCACATCTTCGGCCGCCGCACGCTGCCCGAGATGGATCTCGCCTCGGTGGCGTGCGCGATCCAGAACATGTGGCTCGCGGCGCGCGCCGAGGGGCTCGGCATGGGCTGGGTGTCGATCTTCGACGTGGACGAAGTGCGCGCGCTGCTGAACATGCCGGCCGGCGCGAAGCCGGTGGCGATTCTTTGCGTGGGCCATGTCGCCGAGTTCTATCCGAAGCCGATGCTCGAGATCGAGCATTGGGCACAACGCCGCGCGCTCGGCGACTGCGTGTATGAAAACCACTGGCCGGACACGCCGGACGCGCCGGCCGAAAACGCGCCGCAAGGCGAGAACGCGGGCACGGGATCCTCATGAGCGCGCGCCTTGCGGCGAGATCCACCGCTCAATCCATGGCTCAGGCGCCGAACGTCACAGCCTCGACGTTATTGCCATCCGGGTCGATGAGAAAGGCCCCGTAGTAGCCGGGGCTGTAGTCCGGCCGCAGGCCCGGCGCGCCATTGTCCACGCCGCCCGCCTCGATGCCGGCCGCGTAAAAACGGTCGACGTCGGCGCGGCTCGCCGCCGCGAACGCCACATGCGCGCCGCGCGGCTTGCCGGTGTCGCCGGCCGGCACGGTGTGAAGCCAGAATTGCGGTGCGTCGGGCTTGCCGATGCCCACGTCGTCGCCATAACGCACGCAGACGCCATAACCGAGCGGCGCCAGCGCCGCCTCGTAAAACCGCATGCTGCGCGCGAGATCGTGCACGCGCAAACCCACGTGATCGAACATGTCTGTCTCCCGGTCCGATGCCAGGCCCGCTCGCTGCGGGCCACCGTTGCCTCGGGACGTGAGAATCAGCTTAGTGCACGGCGCCGGCGCCGGCCTGGGAAAAATTGCCCACGCTCACGCCCGCGCGCGGGCCACGGCCTCATTGCGCGAGCGGCGTAACGGAGATCACGTCGGGCATGGCGGGCGAGCCGGCGTTCGCACCACTCTGCGCGCCAGACTGGCCTGCGGCGGGCTCCGCCTCCTTCAGCTTCACGCGCCATTGCGGCGCGCCCGCGTACGGCAGCCGCGCGAGCGCGCCGGCGACCAGATACGGCAGCGCCTGCTGCGCGTCGGCGTTGCGGTCGCGTTTTTCCGCGCTCACCTTGTAGGCTTCGTGCCCGTCCGGCAGCGCGAAAAAGCGCAACGTGAGCGTATGCACATAGCGCGTGCCGAACCACGGCAACGACGGCCCTTCGGACGGCACGCAGCCACCAGCGCAGTTGGCCGGATTGCTGGTGGCTACCGTGACATCGGCGGGCCGCGAGGCCCATGCCGCGGAAACGAGGTAGCGCGCCGCCTCGGGCGTGCCTTCCTTGAAGCCGCGCTGCGCGAGCCCGGCGCGCAGCAGGGGTTCGTAAGGCAGCGGCTCGCCGGCGGCGGCCTGCGCGGGCGTGCGCGCGAGCCGATACGTCGTGGCCGCTGCGCCGGTCGCGCTCAGCTCGCCGCTGGCCCGTATATCGGCGCTCGCGCCCGCGCAGCCGGCGAGCGCGGCCAGCGTCGACAAGGTGCAGATCGTCATCAGGATTTTCACGGGGAACTCCATCGGAATCGTTGCCAGCCCATTCTGGCGCCATGTGGCAGGATCAGGCGGTGGCCGGCGCGCACGCCAGCGTCGCCATCGAAGATGTATCGAAGATGTATCGAAGATGCAATGCAAGGACGCCGTCAGGCCGCGGCATCGAGCGCCGGCAGCGACATCGTCACCGTCGTGCCCTGGTCCGGCGCGCTCTCCACGTGAACTTCGCCACCGTGGCGCGTCACGACCGTCTTCACGAACGCCATGCCGAGCCCGGCGCCGCTCACTTCGGGCCGCTGGCCTTCATGAAAGCGCCGGAACGGCTGGAACAGCTTCGCCTGATCTTCGAGCGGAATGCCATAGCCCTCGTCGCGAATCGAGCAGATCACGCGCGGGGCCCCGCCATCCGCGACTGCGATACTACAGACAATGCTGGTTTCGGGTGGGCTGTATTTCACCGCGTTGTTCAGAATATTGACGAGGGCGCGCGTCATGAGCGAACGGTCGGCGTTGATCCAGCCCATCTGCTCGCCCTCGAACGCCGTCTCGATCTGAATGTGCTTGGCGCTCGCCTGCGGCCAGACTTCGTCGCTGGCGTCGATGGCGAGCTCGGTCAGGCTGGTGGGCTCCAGCGCATACACCTGCGATTCCGCGCGCGCGAGTTGCACGAAGTCGTCGGCGAGCGTGAGCGAGCGGCGCGCGTAGCGCTCGATGCGGTCCATCACCTCGCGCACCGGAGCGGCTTCGAGTGTGCCGCGCTCGCGCTCGGTCTCCACGAGCGCCACGATGGAAGCCTGCGGCGAGCGCATGTCGTGCGAGAGCAGGCGCAACGCGTGCTCGCGCTGGCGCTCGGCGTCGTGCAGCGCGGTCACGTCCACGAGGCCCGCGATCCAGCCCACCGCCTGCCCCTGCGCGTTGGTGCAGCTCGCGTAGCGCAGCAGGTAGTCGCTGCCGTCGCGCGCGCGCACTTCCACGCCCCGCTCCATGAGCGGCGCGAACTCGCCGCGCGCGGGATCGAGCGGCGCGGGCCAGTGCGCATGCGCGAAGGCCAGCGTCTCGGGATTCGGGTCGATGGGCTTCACGAGCGCGAGGTCGCCGAACACTTCCTGCATCCCGCGCCCCTCCACCGTGCTCACGTTCAGGTGAGCGAAATAAGCGCGCGCCGAGTGATTGGCGATCAGCACCACCCCGCGCAGGTCGGCCACGACAAGCGGCTCCGGCACCGAGTCGAGGCTGTCCCAGACGAAGCGCCGCATGTCCTGCAGGCGCTGCGCGGCCTGCGCCATCAGCGCCATCTGCTGGGCCAGCACGTCGCCTCCAAATTCGCGCGGCGGCGTGGGCGCCTCGGGCAGCAGGTAGGGCTCGTCGGCGAGCTGGCGCAATTCCTTGCGCAGATACGCCATCGTCATTTCGAGGCGGCGCCAGCTCCAGAGCGGATAGACGAGTGCGAGCGCAACGATCGCCGGCACCGGCGCGAGCCAGATGCGCGTGTAATAGAGCAGCACCGCGCTGCTGGCCAGCGAGATGAGCGCCAGCAACGGCAGCAGCAGCAGCGTCCACAGCGGCGAAAGCACGAGAAAGCCCGCCAGCAGCAGCGCGAGAGGCAGCAGCGAGGCCAGCACCACGGCGAGCCGCGGGGCAGGCTCGATGGCCGTGCCCGAGAGCAGCGTGTCGAGCGCGAGCGCGTGTATATACACACCCGGCAGCGGCCCGAGCGTGCCCGAGAGCGGCGTGGCGAAGCGGTCGAACAGCCCCGACGCCGTCACGCCCACCAGCGCCACGCGCCCGCGCAGCAGGTCAAGCGGCACGCGGCCTTCGAGCACTTGCTCGAACGACACCGTGCGGTAGGTGTGCGTGTTGGCGCTGAACGGCAGCAGAAAGCGCGCTTCGCTGTCCGGGCCGCCCGCGCTCGTGAGCCTGGCGTCGGCGGCCGTGGCCGCGGCGCTGCTCGCGCCGGCGCGGTCGGGCAGCACGATCTTGCCGGCGCGCACGGCGCGCCAGAGCGGCACCATCAACTGCGGCCAGCGCTGCTGCGCGTCGCCTTCGAACATGGCGACGCTGCGCACGATGCCGTCGTTGTCGACTTCGAGGTTGATGTGGCCGAGACCCGCGGCGGCCTGGTCGAGCGGCGCCACCGGCTTCACGACCGCGCGGCGGCCGTGGTCGGCCTCGTCGGCAGGCGAAAGCAGCACCGGCAGATACGAAGGGCGCTCGCGCAGCGCAGCGCCAAAGCGCGCGTCGTCGGGCGAGGGCTCGGTGAAGAGCACGTCGTAGACCACGGCGGCCACGCCCGCCTTCGCGAGTCGATCGACGAGTTGCGCGTGCAGGCTGCGCGGCCAGGGCCAGCGCCCCAGCGCGGCAACGCTCGCGTCGTCGATCTCGACGATCACGATGTCGGGCGAGACCGGCCGCTCGCGCGCCGCGAGAAAACGGTCGTAGACCAGATGATCGGCGCTGAGCGTCCAGTGCCACACCACGCTCAACAGCACGGCGACGATGCCCGCGCACGCGACGCCCAGCCACTCGAACAGAAAGCGCCGCCCGACCGGGCGGCCAAGGCGGGAACCGGGGCGCGCGCTCACGCCCATGTGCCGCAGCCTCACCAGTCGAGCCGGAACGACTGGACCGGGCTGGCCTTCTGGAAATAGCGGCCGCCGTCGAACTGCTCGGCGATCACCGTCCAGTAGTAGACGCCCTTCGGCAGGTCACTGACGATGGCCTCGCCGTTCGTGATGTCGGTGCGGTCCACCAGCGGCGCGCGCAGGTCCTCCGACGTGGCGAGCACGAAGCGAAAGCGCGTGGTACCCGCATGGCGCTGGTCGACGAACCAGCGGAACGCATAGTCGCGCGTGCCCTCGACATGCCCGGCTGAGGCGCCCAATGAAAGACGCCGGCGCTGGAACGCATAGGTCGACGGCATGCCTTCGAGGCCGTTCTCGTCGATAGCGGAAAAGCGCGCGAAATAGGTGCCGTCGTCGAGCGCGCCGATGGCGACGTGCGGCCCATCCGAGCGCGCGTCGCTGATCATGTCGAGCAGGCCCGCGTCGCGGCCGATCTGCACACGGTAGCTGCGCGCTCCCTTGACGGGCGCGAGATCGAACGCGACGGCGTCGTCGTCCTGGACCTTCGAAGGGTTGCGCAGATCGGGCGCGTCGAGCAGCGCGACCGGCCCGCCCACCGCGCCGCCCGCCAGCGTGAGGCTGCCGTGGCGCGCCGCGACGAGTTGCGCGGACGCGGCGAGCGGCGTGCCCGGCGCGGGCGCGACGGCGGCTGCCGGGCCGCGCGAGGCGGCGTCCACGCCCACGGCGCCCTCGATCACCTCGACCGCCGTGGAACCTTTGTCGCCGTCGTAGTTCACGCGAAAGCTGGTGCCGCGCACGCCCGCCACCACCGAAGGCGAGCGGATCTGGAAGCGGTCGTCCTTGCGGGTGGCCTTGGTGACTTCGGTATTCACCTGGCCGCGATGCAGGTCGACCACGCGGTCGGTCGCGCCGGTGAGCGCGGTCTGGCGCAGCGTGGCGAGATCGAGCGACGCGCCTGGCGGGATGACGAGGTGCGAGCCGTCGGCGAGCTCGAGCGTGGCGAAGCCGTTCTCGCCGGTCTGCACGCGGTCGCCCTCGACGAGCGTGCCGCCGACCACGAGCGGCAGCAGCGGCCCGCCGCCGAACGCATGCCTCGCCGGCCCCGAGGTGGCGATCACGCGGGCGCTCAGATGGTCCCGGCGCAGCAGCGCGACCGGCACGCGCAGCGAGGTGCCCGGCTGCAGGCGGCGCGGCGCGCTCACGCGATTGAGGCGGGCCACCTTGGTCCAGTCGGAGGGATTGCGCAGATAGCGCGTGGCGATGTCGTAGAGCGAGTCGCCCGGCCGCGTGACGTAGATGGCCATGGGCGCCGGCGGGTTCGGCTTGCGGGCTTCGGCGCGGCCCACGGCGGGCAGCAGCCCCAGCGCCAGCGCGCAGGCCACCGCGCAGGCGAGCGGCGAGCGCGCATTGGGCCCGCCTGGCGCGCGCGGCGGAGTTGCCGGACCCGTCTCAGGAGCACATGCAGGGGCAAATTCAGGACCGGGCCAGGACAGCGCGACAGCAAGCGTCACGCGCCCGGACGCGGCCGCAGCCGGGTGCGCCGACCAGGCGCCCCTCACGCCGTGTCCCCCTCGATGCGCTCGAGGCGGTAGCCGTAGCCGTAGATCGGCGTGAGGCGATAGCCGTTTTCGGGGCGCAGGCCGAGCTTCGAGCGCAGCATGGAGACGTGCGTGTCCATGGTGCGCGAGGGGATGTCGTCGGACTGCTTCCAGATCACGTCGAGGATGTGCGCGCGCGAGAGCGGCCGGCTCAGGTGCTGGAACAACAGCAGCGCGAGCTCGAATTCCTTTTGCGTGAGCGCCACCTGCCTGCCGCCGACCGATGCCTGGCGCGCCTTCAGATCGAACTCGTATTCGCCGAAGACTTCCTTCTGCGCGGGCGCATGCAACTGATACGCGCGGCGCAGCAGCGAGCCCACGCGCGCGAGCAAAACCGGCGCGGAGACCGGCTTGACCACGTAGTCGTCGGCGCCGCTGTTGAGCATCAGCGCGATGTCGACTTCGCGGCTGCGGCTCGTCATGAACAGGACGGGCAAACGCGTGGAGAGGCTTTGACGGACCCAGCGCAGAACTTCGTCGCCGGCCATGTCGGGAACGTTCCAGTCGAGCACGAGCAAGTCGAACGTCTGCCGCCGCAACTGCTTGACGAGCTCGCCTCCCTTGGCGAACGCGTGGCAGACGTGGCCAGCCGCCGTCAGCGTCTGGCAGACGAAATCGGTCTGTGCCGGATCGTCGTCGAGTACTGCAATTCTCATAATGTCCTGCACCCAGTGTCGTTATTCATCTTCCCCGGACGGGCCGGCCCTGCGATGCCCGGCCTCCGCCCCCCTCCCTTGCCGCGCGGCCCCCACCACACAGCCCGGGCGCCACTCTCGCCGCGTCTCGAAACAAATGGGAGCGCGCGGCACAGCAATGTGCCTGAAGAGATCGGGAACCAGTTTTCGCACATGGTAGTCGAAAACGCCCCCGATTGAATGCCGATTGAACGCCGCGCGCGCCTTGCGTGCCCGGCCTGGCGCGCTCGCTCGCCTCACCCGCCGCGGCGGGCTTGCGTGTCGTCCGCCGCACGCGGCTCGCAGGGGTCCTCCATTGGCGCGGGCTCGTGACTTCCATCGCGGGCCGCCGCCCGCTGAGCGGGTTTCAGCAAATTCGCCGGGGTCGCCGCATGCCGCGCGTCATGCGCGGCCGGTTCGGCCAGCAGCACTTCGGCAAGCAAAGCGGCCAGTTGCGCGCGCACATGCTCCCACGCGGCGTGCGCGTAATCGGGCTGCGCCGCCGCGCGCGCCTGCGCGAGCACGAAGGTGCGCAAGACCGTCGACGAGCATTGAGTCAACCGGTCCGAACGGCCGAAGCGCGACTGGCGCAACGCCTCGCTGAGCCACGGCAGTTCGGCTTCGCACGAATCCGCATAGGCTTCCATGGCCGCGCGCGCGTGCCGGTCGCGCACGAGATCGAGCTCGATGCGATCGAGATCGCGGCCGCGGCCCGAACCGTTCACCCGCGAACCGGGCGGAAACCGCATGCTGCCGGAACGAAAAAACATGCAACCCCTCGTGTTAGCAGACCCGCCCCGGACCCGCGGGACTGGCCCCGTGCGCGGCCGGCGGCACCGCCGACCACACAGCCGGCAGCACCGCCCGGCATGCGGCGCGAACGACGCACGCATGAACGCGTCGATGTATGAAAAACGAGTGGCGACAGCAGCGGGCCGCGCACCGCGTGGTCTCCGGCGTCCTTCCCCCCCGGACTCGGACCGCCGGCGCAGGCGCCGCCGAACCGGCGCGTCACGCGCGAAGCGGGTATCACCGCCCGACACCCGCCCGCAGACCGCTGCCGATCGCACACCATGGCGTTCCCGCTGCCATCGCCACTCCTGGTACTTCCAGGCGCTGTTTGCCAGCGTTATCTGGCGGACTCGGGCCCGCTCTGACTTCCTCACTACCGGCGCGCCGCCGTGTCCCGACTGCGCCGGCCCCCGTAGCCGAATTCCCTGGCCAGGCGCGCGAGCCGCGCACCTCTTGCGATGCGATCCGTGAACCTGCATGCATCGACAAGCTATTGTGGCGGCAAGCTCGCAAAGCTACTGTCAGGGATTGTTAAATCAGCCGCAAAATGGCGCGCGCTGTGGCATTTGGGTGTGCGAGGGCCTTGCGCCCGCGGGTGTGCAACGCGATACAGCCGGTGCCGGCAAACGATTCATGGCCGGCCAATGCTACGCAATCCTGATCAATCGGCGCGGCATTCGCGAAACCGGGGCTTCGTGCGTCAGCGCGCGGGCAAATCGGCGAGCGCGGCAAAAAAGGACGCCCCTTGCAGGCGTCCTCAGGCGTCCTCGTTGCCTCGCGCGCGGCGCCGCGTTTCAGTTCTGCTGCCGCTGGTCGCCGCGACCGCCGCCCTGGGACGGGTGGCCGCCCTGTGGCGGCGCCTCGGGACGGCCGCGCGCGGCCGGTGGCTCAGGCGGGCGGGCCCCGCCGGGCGGCGGGCCGGGCGCGCGATTGAACGCGGGCGCGGGGGCCTGCGCGGGTCCGGGCGGCCGGCCCATATTGGGTTGCGGCATGGGCGGGCGCACGATCTCGGCGGGCGGACGCGCTTCGTCGCCTGGGGGACGCTGCCCCCCGGCAGGCACGCGCGGCATCTCGGGCGGACGTGCGCCCTCGCCTGGCACGCGCGGCATCTCGGGCGGACGCGCGCCCTCGCCGGGCGGGCGCTGCATCTGGGCAGGCGGACGCGGCGCGGCGGCGGGCGGCCCGCCGTTCATGGGCGGGCGGCCGCGCTCGGGCGGCGCCTGGTTGCCGGGCGCGCGTCCCGGTTCGGGAGGACGGCTAGCGCCCGGCGCCGGGCCGCCATTGTACGGCGGACGCGCGCCGCCGCCCGGAGGCGGCAAGGGCCGCCCCGGCCCGCCGTGATACTGCGGCTCGGGCGGACGCCCGCGGCGCGGCGGCGGCTCATGCGCCCAGCGGTCGCGGTCGCCATACCAGGGCCGGTCGCGATAGAAGCTGCCCCAGTACGCGCCCACGGAAAACGTGACGATCGGCAGGCCGATGACCGCGCCGTAACCGGTCAGCGGCACATAGGCGCCTTGATACGGGTAGCTGAGATAGTCCCCATAGACCCAGCCGCGCAGGCCCGGCAACGCGACATCGCACCACGAGTAGTCGCTCACGCAGCCCATCACGGTGACCGGCACGTTGGGTCCGAGTTCGGTCACCACCGGATAGGCGTCGGACGGCCCGGCGAACAGATCGACCGGCTCGCTCGTATAGGCCTGGGTCTGCGCGCGAGCGCCAGACGCCGCGAACATCATCCCCGCAGCCACGCAGACCGTCGCGAGCGGCAAAGCCAGCCCGCGCGGCGGCTTCATGTATCGGTTTGTCATGCTCCCCTCGGTTCTTTCGCAATCATGCTCATGCGCAAGGGGCAGCATATTCCGTTCCCGGATATCGGGCCGGGTCTGCGACGCCGGCTTCCATATGTTTTTCATATTGAAACGCTATCCAATCGATATTTTACATATCGAATCCGGCTCCCTACCATCAGGTCGAGCCGCATGATGCGCGAGCCGCCCCGGCGCGGCGCCGAGGCGGCTGTGTCCACGAGGTGATACCGATGAAGGAAGACGCTGGCCTCACGCGCGGCATGGCGACGCTGTTCGCCATCGCCTGCGGCGTGATCGTCGCCAATGTTTACTACGCGCAGCCGCTGCTCGCGACGATCGCGGCCGCGTTCGGCCGCCCGGTGTCCGATCTCGGCTATCTCGTCACGCTCACGCAGCTCGGCTACGCGGCCGGCTTCGTGCTGATCGTGCCGCTCGGCGATGCCATCGACCGCCGCGCGCTCGTGTTGCGGCTGCTCGCCGTGAACATCGTCGCGCTCGGCGTCATCGTTTGCAGTCCGAACTACGCGATATTCGCCGCCGGCTGCGTGCTGCTCGGCTTCACGTCGTGCTCGACGCAGATCCTGATCCCGATGGCGGCCTCGCTCGCCGACCCGGCATCGCGCGGCCGCGCCGTCGGTGTGGTGATGAGCGGGCTGCTGCTGGGCGTGCTGCTCGCGCGCATCGTCGCGGGCTATGTCGCGTACTGGGCGGGCTGGCGCGCGATCTATGCGATCGCGGTGGTGGCGAGCCTCGCTATCGCTGCCGTGCTCGCGGTGAGGTTGCCGAGGCGCGAGCAGGCGAGCGCGCCATTTCGCTACGCGAGCCTGCTCGCCTCGCTCGCGCATCTGATGCGCCGCGAGCCGCTGCTGGTGCTGCGCTCGGTCTACGGCGCCCTCGCGTTCGCGTGCTTCAGCGTGGTGTGGACCGGGCTCACCTTCGTGCTGAGCCGGCCGCCCTACGAATACGACGATGCGCGCATCGGCCTGTTCGGGGTCGTGGGCGTAATGGGCGCGCTCGCCGCGCTGCCGGCTGGCCGGCTCATCGATCTCGGCCACGAGAACAAGGCCACCGGCGCGTTCGCCGTGGCCATGCTGGCCGCGTTCGCGCTGCTCGCGGGCGGCGGGACTTCGCTGCCGCTGCTGATCGCCGGCACGCTGCTGCTCGACGTTGGCGTGCAAGGCCTGCACATCGCCAACCAGAGCGTGATTTTCGAAATCGACGCCAACGCGCGCAGCCGCATCATGACCGCGTATCTCGCGAGCTACTTTCTGGGCGGCGCGGCGGGTTCGAGCGTGGCCGGCAGCGCGTATGCGGCCGCGGGCTGGACCGGCGTCTGCGCGGCGGGCGGCGCGCTCGCCGGTCTCGCGGTGCTGGTGTGGATCGGCGCGCAAAGCGTGGGGCGCTCGCGCGTTCCCGGGCGCTAAACGGCTGAACCGCCCTTCGCAAATGAGCGGCTGCCCGCGCAGCCCTGTTTGCGGTGAGAAAAATTCAACCGCCGCAGGACGTTCGAGCGCTGCAAGCGCGAACGTCCCGCAAGCTGCAGGACCAACGCCGGCTCACTCCACCTCCCTGAAGAGCCGGCCCCAACCCCGCACCTCGCGCGTGTCCACGCCCACGATCCGCAACGACTTCCAGACCGCCGTCGCAACCGTGTCGTAGACCGGGATGCCGGTCTCGGCTTCGAGTTCCTCGACGAGCGGCGCGGCGCGCAGGTTCGTGCAGAACGTCGTGATCGCCTGCGGCGAGGCGCCCGCGACTTCGCGCACCGCCGTGCGAATCTGCGCCTCGCTCACTTCGGCGAAGCTGTAGTTCACCTGCAGCCCGAGATGCCGCTCGGCCACGCACTCGAAGTCGTGCCGCGCGTAGTTGTCGACGATCTTGCGCTGCACGTCCTCCAGATAAGGCGTGGCGAGACCGAAGCGGCGCGCGCCGGTGCGCTCGAGAATCTCGTTGAGCGCGAGCACCGAGGTCGTGGCCGGCACGCCGGTGGCCTCGGTGATGCGGCGGCACAGCTCGACGTCGCCGCCGAAGCCGAGCCAGCCCGCCGAGGTGCCGCTCCACGCGATCACGTCCACGCGCGCATCGGCGAGCAGGCGCGCTGCGTCGACGATCTTGTCGAACTCGAACTGCCCGGTCGCGCGCGCGCCGAGCGAGATCTCCGTGACCGGGAAACGCGAGAAATGCGCGCTGACGCCGGGCAGGCCCGCGACCATCGCGCTCGTGAGCGGCTCCAGCACCGTGTTCGACGACGGCGTGAGCATGCCGAGATGGATTCGTTTTGCCATTGAATCAGGACTCCGATGTATCGGGCGCTACTCGAAAGCGCCCGATGCAAGAAGGGATATCGGAAAGGGAATATCGGGTCAGGCCGCCACGCTGGCGTAGTCGCGCCACGCGCACAGATCGAGCATCACGCGCAGCCGCTGCCGATCGAGATTGCGGCCGATGAACACGATCTTGCTCTCGCGCGCCTCGCTCGCCCACGGCTCGGCCGCGTGCAGATCGAACTGCCGGTGCACCGCCTGCAGGATGTGGCGGCGCTCGTCGCCCGCCACGCTGAAGATGCCCTTCATGCGGAACACGTCGTCGCCCTGCGCGGCCAGCAGCGCGCGCAGGCCCGATTCGAGCCGCTCGCGGTCGAACGGCCGCTCGAACACGAGCGACACCGAGTTCACCGAGGGATCGTGCCGGTGGCCGTGCTCGTGGTCTTCGTCGTCGTGATCGTGCGAGTGGTCGCAGCTTGCGTCGCAAACGTGGCCGTGGTCGCCATGCGCGTGGTCGTGGTCGTGCCCGGCATGCGCGTGATCGTGGTCGTCATGGGCCTCGTGCGCATGACCGTCGAGCTTCGCGCTCGTCGGCGTGAAGCCGCCGATGCCGAGAATCTTCGTCAGATCGACCTGCGCGTAGTTCGAGCGCAGGATCTGCGCGCCTTCGTTCAGGTGGTGCAGCCGCGCTTCGAGCCGGGTGAGCGCCTCGCCGTTCACGAGATCGGTCTTGTTCATGATGATGCGGTCCGCCGCGACGATCTGATCGACCGCCTGATTGTCGAACCCGCTCAGTTGCGGATCGTCGAGATGGCTCTCGATGTGCAGCGCGTCCACCAGCGTGACGACGCCGTCGAGCGCGACCTGCCGCGCCACGTCGTGGTCCATGAAGAAGGTGGCGGCCACCGGCGTCGGGTCAGCGAGTCCGCTCGTCTCCACGAGAATGTGATCGAACTTCTCCGGGCGCTCGAGCAGCTTCTGCAGGATCTTTACGAGGTCCGTGCGCACGTCGACCGTGCAGCAGATGCAGCCGTTGGTCACCTGGAAGATTTCCTCGTCGGAGGTCATCACGAGTTCCGAGTCGACGTCGACTTCGCCGAACTCGTTCTCGATCACGGCGATCCGGTAGCCGTGGCGCTCGGTCAGGATGTAGTTCAGCAGCGTCGTCTTGCCCGAGCCGAGAAAGCCCGTGAGAATCGTGACCGGAACGCGCGGCGACGTGATTTGGGTGTTGAGCTGGCTCATCGTGTTATCTCCTTCTTGCAGGTCCGGGAATTCAGTTTGCGGCGGCGTCTGCGCGCAGCCCTTGCCAACGGCCAACGAGTCCTTCGTGGTCGATATCGAACAGATCGAGCACGCGCCCGACCGTGTGGTCGACGATGTCGTCGACCGTCTGTGGATGGTTGTAGAACGCGGGCACCGGCGGCAGCACGATCGCGCCCGCTTCGGTCGCGGCCGTCATGTTGCGCAGGTGCACGAGATTGAGCGGCGTCTCGCGCGCGAGCAGCACGAGCTTGCGGCGCTCCTTGAGCATCACGTCGGCGGCGCGCGTGATCAGGTTGTCGGCGAGGCCGGTCGCGATGGCCGCGAGCGTGCGCATCGAGCACGGCGCGACCGCCATGCCGTCGCAGCGGAACGACCCGCTCGCGATCGAGGCGCCAATGTCGCGCGCGTTATGCACGACGTCGGCGAGCGCCTCGATGTCATTCCGCCCCATGCCGAGCTCGTGGCCCGCGGTCATCAGCCCCGAGGACGACATCACGAGATGCGACTCGCAGTTCCCGATGCGGGCGAGCTGCTGGAGCAGCCGCACGCCGTACACCGCGCCGCTCGCCCCGGTCATCGCGACGATCAGGCGCTTCTTCATGATTCGCTCCGCGAAGCGCGCGGCGTCATGCCGGCGAGCAGTTGCGCGGCGCGCGTCATCGCATCGGCGCCGATCTGCGCGCGCACGCCGTCGAAGTGCGGGCCGCGCGTGGCGTCAAGCCCCATGCGCGAAGTCGTGCCCACGCCCGATGCGGAAGGATCGAGCGCGCTGCCGGGCAGACCGTCGACGATCACGACATCGAGATGCGGCTGCAAGTGCGTCGCGATCGCCCACAGCACCTCTTCGTCGCGCGTGATGTCGACGTCCGCATCGACCGCCACCACGTTCTTCAGGTACGGGTCCCAGCCGAGCAGTCCGAGCATCACCTGGCGCGCCTCGCCGGGACGCGACTGCTTCAGCGCGACGTAGGCATGAAAGTGCGTGCCCGAGGATGGATAGTGAACCGCGGTCACGCTGGGGAAGCGCTCCTTGAGCTTCTCGACCATTTCGGATTCGCGCGGAATGCGGCCGAGATTCAGGTGCTCGGCGGAGTTGCCGCCCGACACGTCGATCAGGATCGGCTCGCGCCGGCGCAGCACGCTTTCCACCTTGAACAGATTGTTAGTAGAACGATCAGACGAGTAGCCGGTGAACTCGCCGAACGGTCCTTCGTCGGCGCGCGCGTGTGGATCGATCAAGCCTTCCAGCACGAACTCCGCATAGGCGGGCACCTGGATGCCATAGCGCGGCGTCTTCACGACGTCGAGCGGCGCGCCGAGCAGCCCGCCCGCGACGTGCCGCTCGTCCACGCCATACGGCAGCCGCGCCGCGCCCGCGAGCATGAAAAGCGGATGCGCGCCGATCACCATCGCCACCGGCAACGGCTTGCCGAGCGCCTGCGCGCGCTGCAGCATGCGCCACAGGTGTCCGCGCGAATGCAGGCTGGTGGCGATCTCGTTGGGCGAATGCAGCATCGAGCGGTGATAGCTCGCGTTGCCGATGCCGGTCTCGGGATCGTCGGCAATCAGGATCGCGTTCGTGATGTACGGGCCGCGATCGGTTTCGAAGTGGCGCAACGTCGGGATCGTGGTGAGGTCGACGCGCTCGGCCTCGACCGATTCGAGCACCGGACCATGGGACACGACGCGCGGCGCCACCATGCGCCGGCTGCGCGCCTGGAATTCGTTGTGCAGATTCTGGACGCTCGTGTCGAGCATCCACGCAATGCGCTTTCTGGACGCGAACACATTGGTGACGAGCGGCGTCTGCAAGCCGTCGACCTGCTCGAAAGCGAGCAGCGGATGGCGGCCCTGCGCGGCGAGTTGCCAGACGAGCGCGGTGGCGTCCTGGTCGGCGCTCACGCGTTCGCGGATCGTCAACACGTCGTCGGGATGCGCGGCGCGATAGCCGGCGAGAAAATGGCGAAAGTCCTGCGGATCGGCGTCTGCGCGATCGAGAGCGGACGAACGGGTCGATGTCATGGTGATTCCTTGTCATCAGCCTTTCAACGGCGCGGGCCTCATGTCCTGCACGAGGCGCCGCGCCATTGCGCTCAGCTGCTATCGCGGGCCGCCATGCACGATGCACGCGCGGCCCACCGCATGGTCCCCAATCAGGCGGGGACGTTCTCGAGCGTGGCGTAGCTGTCCGTCAAGCGCAGCTTCGCTTCCTCGAGATTGCGCGGCGGCGGCGAGGTCTTGATGCCGCAAAGACGCGCAATGTTGTTGCCCATGTAGTCCTCGAGACCGTCCTCGTCCAGATCCATGCCCTGCGGCGCAGGTCCGCACAGCATTTCGAGTTCGCGCAGCCACATGCCGGGCTCGTTCGGCGGCGAGTCGGTGCCGAATACGATCTTCTTGCGTGGCAGTTCGCGTGCGAACTCGACGATGCGCGACTGGAAGCACCAGCCCGATTCGCACACCACGTTCGGCGTGTCCATCGCCATCCAGAACGCTTCGAACGAATAATTGCCGCCGGTCTGAATGCCGAAGTGGCCGATGATGAAATTCACCATCGGGAACTCGCGGATGACCGGGTAGAACATCGTCGGAATCGTGTACGGGCCGTCGCCCGTGTGGATCAGCACGACGATGTTGTACTTCGCGCACACCTTCATGGCGGGGCGCAGCCAGTCGAGCGCGCGGTCGGGACGGTAGCCGTGCATGTTGGCGTGCAGCTTCACCATCTTGAAGCCGTATTCCTTGATGTGGAATTCGAGCTCCTGCGCGCCCTCTTCCGGGCCCCAGCGCGGGTTGAACGTGAAGTTGCCGATGAAGCGGTCCGGGTACTTCTGGCACAGCTCAGCGATATACGACATGTAGTCGCGAATGCCTTCGCGGCCGCGGCGGTTGCCGTCGCGATAGCCGGTGTTGCCGGGCGGCGGCTGGATGAAACCCATGTCGATGCGGCGCGGCTTGCCGTTGATGATGTACGGGCCGTCCATCATCTCCAGCAGGCGCTCGCCGGTAAACGGCGTGCCGGTGTGGCGCCACGCTTCGTCGACGAGATTGGTCGGGTGCAGATGGGTATCGATGATCATGCTTGTCTCCGGTTCGTGTGACGTGGCGCGCTTATGCCGCGAGCAGCGCCTGGGCTTCTTCGACGGACTTCGGCACCGGCGTCGGCTCGAGGCCGATCATGCGCGCGGTGTTGTTGCCGAGATAGTCCTCGAGCGTGTCCTCGTCGAGATTGAGGCCTTGCGGCGGCTGGAAGCAGAGCACTTCGAGCAGACGCAGCCACATGCCGGGTTCGTTCGGCGGCGTGTCGGAGCCGAACAGGATCTTGTGCTTGGGCAGCACCTTCGCGAATTCGACGATGCGCGACTGCAGGCACCAGCCCGATTCGCAGTACACGTTGGGCAGATCCATCGCGAGCTGGAACGGCTCGAAGCAGTACACGCCGCCCGTCTGCACGCCGAAGTGCGCCATGATGAAGTTGACGGTCGGGAATTCCTTGATCATCGGCACCCACTCGGTGGGGATGCTGTACGGGCCGTCGCCGGTGTGCAGCTTCACGAGCACGCCGAGCTCCGCGCACTTCGCGAGCGCGGGGCGCAGCCAGTCGAGCGCGCGGTCCGGACGGTACGCGTGCATGTTGGCCTGGAACTGCACCATCTTGAAGCCGAGCTTGCGCACGTAATGGTCGATGGCGTTCACGCCGTTCTCGACGCCGCAGCGCGGGTTATAGACGAAGCAGCCGATGAAGCGCTCCGGATACTTCTTCACCATTTCGACCGTGTACGCCATATAGGCGTCGATCGATTCGGTGCCGGTTTTCACGCCATCGGTGTACGTGTAAATGGTGTTGCCTTGCGGCGGCTGGATGAAGGCTTTGTCGATGCGGCGCGGCTTGCCGTTGATCAGGAACGGACCGTCCATCATCTCGATCAGGCGTTCGCCGGTGAACGGGTCGCCGTCGTGCCGCCAGGCGAGATCGACGAGATTCGTCGGATAGCAGCTTGTGTCGATAATCATGCGGGCTCTCCTCGCAGTGCTTGAGGTGGAACGCAGCAGCCCACGACGCGCAGATGCGGCGCCTTTGGACTGCCTCGGTTTCGGGAGCACTGTGAGAGCGGCAATGGGTTGAAAATTGGCGCCACCGACAGGAACTCCGTCAGTGAGCAATCTCCAGTTGAACGTTCGCGGCATTGCACCGCTGTTTGCTCAATCGACCGCTTCTACCCACGGCCAGATCATGCCGTCCGCGAATGGGCTTTGTCAAGCGGGTGTTGAAAATTCGCGGGCGACCCTGAATTCGAATCCATCGAATTCATTCGGTATCCGTACTTTTTCCGGCGACTTCGGCCCGCCACGCCTCGGTCACCTCCTCGAGCAGCGCCAAAAACCGCTCCAGCGCGGGCAGCGTGTCGTCGCGGCGCGTCGTGGCGTAGAGGTCGGCGTTGACCCCGCGCTCGTCCAGCGGCACGAACACCACGTTCTCGCGCGGCGTGGTGGACAGCGACTCGGGCAGGATGCTCACGCCCACGCTCGCGCCCACGAGGCTCAGCACCGTCTCCGGATCGATCGATTCGTGCAGCACGCGCGGCTGGAAACCGTCGCGCACGCAGGCCGCCAGCACGTCGCGAATGATCGGGCTTTGCGTGTTGAGCAGCACGAACGCGTCGCCGGCGAGCGCCTTGAGCGCGACGCGGCGGCGCTTCGCGAGCGGATGCCCGGCGGGCAGCGCGACTCTGAGCGGCTGCGGGTATACGCGGATCGAGCGCAGCTCGCCGCGCGTGGCCGCGCTGCACGCGAAGCCCACGTCGATCTTGCCAGCGAGCAGCGCGTCCTGCTGCTGGTCGGGCAGCAACTCGTGCAAGGTCCACTCGACTTCGGGATTGCGCTTCTGGAACAGATGCATGGTGCGCGGCAGCGGCCCGTACATCACCGAGTTGATGATGCCGATGCGGATATAGCCCTCGAGCCCGTCCGCGACGCGGCGCACGAGTTTCTCGACCGAATCGCAGTCGCTCACGATGCTGCGCGCGCGCACGAGCAGCGCCTCGCCCGCGCGCGTGAGCCGCGCGCCGTGACGGCCGCGCGTGAACAGCGTCACGTGCAGCGAATCTTCGAGCGCCATGATCTGCTGGCTCAGCGGCGGCTGCGAAATGTGCAGGCGCTCGGCCGCACGACTGAAGTTGCCCTCCTCCGCCACCGCGATGAAATAACGCAACTGCCTTAAATCCATATGAACCTCGTATCGAATGGATTCCTAAATCGTATTTCACATATCGAATTTGTGCACATAGGCTTTACCCACATGACGGAAATACGCCGCGGCCAAAACATCCATTAACCGACAAAGCGATAAATCGGCATGCCGCGACACGCCGATATGGCAATACGCCAATACGGCGAACAGGAGACGACATGACGAAGTTGAACGTGAACGGCACCGATCATGCGGTCGATGCCCCGCTCGACACGCCGCTGCTGTGGGTGCTGCGCGACACGCTGCACCTGACCGGCACCAAGTTCGGCTGCGGCATGGGGCTGTGCGGCGCGTGCACCGTGCATCTGGAGGGCGCGGCGGCGCGCTCGTGCCAGTTGCCGCTCGCGGCGGTCGCCGGCAAGCGGATCAAAACCATCGAAGGGCTCGGCACGCCCGAAGCGCTGCATGCGGTGCAGGCGGCATGGCGCGACGAGGACGTGCCGCAATGCGGCTACTGCCAGTCCGGGCAGATCATGTCGGCGGCCGCGCTGCTCGCGGCCAATCATCACCCGAGCGACAGCGACATCGACACCGCGATGGCCGGCAACCTCTGCCGCTGCGGCACCTACGACCGCATCCGCCGCGCGATCCACCGCGCGGCCGGCGCGCTGCGCGACAAGGCGGCCGCATGAAGCCCAATCAGCCGATGGCCGAGACCGCGCCCGCGTCGAGCGGCCGCCGCCGCTTTCTGCAAACGGGCGCCGCGCTCACGGGCGGGCTGCTGCTGGAAATCGGCGGCGCCGGCATCCGCATCGCGCAGGCCGCGCCGATTGGCGACAGCACGGCCGGCCGCTTCGCGCCGAACGCATGGGTGCGCCTCGCGCCCGACGGCCAGATTTTTCTGGTGTGCCACAAGTTCGACAGCGGCACCGGCGTGAAGAACGCGCTCGGCATGTTGCTGGCCGACGAACTGGACGCCGACTGGTCGCGCGTGCGCATCATCCAGCCTGACGATCCGCTCGCCGAGGTTTATATACAGAAGCTGTGGGGCATGCACGCGACGGGCGGCAGCACCAGTGTGTCATGGCAATGGGAGCCGCTGCGTCGGGCCGGCGCGACCGCGCGCGCGATGCTGGTCTCGGAAGCCGCGCGGCGCTGGTCCGTCGATCCCGCGACCTGCCGGACTGCGAACAGTGAAGTGCTGCACGCGCCGAGCGGACGCCGCTTCAACTACGGCGAGCTAGCAACCGGCGCCGCGCGGCAGCCGGTGCCGCAGCAAGTCACGCTCAAGCGCCCCGACCAGTTCGTGCTGATCGGCAAGCCGCGCCGCAGCTATCGCGTGGTCGAGAAGCTCACGGGCCGCGCGCAGTACGCGATCGATGTGCAACTGCCCGGCATGCTGACCGCGATCGTCGTCCATCCGCCCGTCGTCAACGCGAAAGTGAAGTCGTTCAACGCGGCCGAGGTAAAAGCGCTGCCCGGCGTGCACGATGTCTTCGCGCTCGAGATTCCCGAGGTGATTGCCCATTTCCGGCGCGACCACGCGCCCTCGCGCGTCGCGAACGGCGCGTGCCAGCCGGGCGTCGCGATCGTGGCCGACCAGTTCTGGAACGCGCAGCGCGCGCGCAAGGTGCTGAAGGTCGAATGGGAACAGTGCGAGCTTGCGAACTTCAACTCCGACGACGTCATCGCTGAAATGAAGCGGCACGTGGACGATCCCGGCAAGCAGTCGAACCGCAAGGGCGATGCGCGCGGGGCCTTCGCGCAGGCCGCCAAAGTGGTCGACGCGGTGTACACGATGCCGTACAAGGCGCACGCGCAGATGGAGCCGCTCAGCATCGTCGCGTGGGTGAAGCCCGATTCGGTGGAGTATTGGGGCGGCGTGCAGGTGCCGTCGCGCTGCGCACAGGCCTCCGAAACGATCGCGGGCGTGTCGCGCGACAAGGTCCTCATTCATCTGACCGAGGCCGGCGGCAGCTTCGGCGCGCGCGAAGGCCTGCATCAGATTCTCGAAGTCACCGCAATCTCGAAGCGCGTGTGCAAGCCGGTCAAGCTGCTGTACAGCCGCGAGGACGATATCCGCGGCACCTTCTATCAGAGCGCGAGCGTGCACAAGGCGCGCGTGGCGCTCGACTCCGCTGGCCGAGTGACGGGCTTCAGCCTGCGCGCGGTGGTGCCGTCGATCAAGGAGCCGGACGATCCGGGCTTTCTCGCGAAATTCCCGGTCGACCCGAGCTGCACCGAGAGCATGCACGAGGACTTCCATTACGACATGCCGGCCCTCGATCTCGCGTGGGTGCGCCACGAGCCCGGCTTTCCGGTCTGGTGGTGGCGCGCGGTCAGCTTCGTGCCGAACGTGTTCGCGATCGAATCCGCCGTCGACGAGGCCGCGTACGCGGCCGGCCAGGATCCCATCGCGTACCGCAGCGCGATGCTGGCGAGCCGGCCCGAGTTGCGCGCGGTGCTCGAACGCGCGGCGAAGCTGGCGCAGTGGGCGCCGCACACGCGGCGCCAGACGCAGCACGGCGCACAGCACGGCATGGGCGTGGCGATCTACAACGGCTACCAGAGCTTCATCGCGATGATTGCAGAAGTGGAGGTGAAGGACGGCACGATCGCGGTGCGCAAGGTCACCTGCGTGGTCGATTGCGGCGTGGCCGTGGATCCGGGCTCCGTGCATCAGCAGCTCGCGGGCGGCATCCACTGGGGCGTGAGCACCGCGCTCATGAACGCGGTGCACATCGAGCACGGGCAAGTCCGCGAGAGCAATTTCCACGACTATCCGGTGCTGCGCATCAACGAAGCCCCGGTCGTGCAGATCGAGTTGATGCCGCCCACCGACCGCAAGCCGGGCGGCATTGGCGAGCTCTCGAATCCCGCCGTCGTGCCGGCCATCGGCAATGCGATCTTCGCGGCGACCGGAAAGCGGCTGCGCGCGACACCGTTCGCGCTCGCCTGAGCACACCCACCTGAGCACCCACCTTGGCCCACATCCGGGCAGCACCCGGGCAACAGCCGGGCAGCATCCTGGCGCACACCGGCTCGCCGCGCGGCGGGCCGGCGCCCCTCCGCATCTCAACAGACCTGGCGGCCAGCCAGACAGCAAGGAGACAAACCGATGTCCGCAGAACTCGACCCGATACGACGCAAAATCGCTCCCGTCGACAGCGTGCCCAAGCCGCCGCTACTGGTGATGCTGGGCCTGCAGCACGTGCTCGTGATGTACATCGGCGCGGTCGCGGTGCCGATGATCATCGCGAGCGCGCTCAAGCTGCCAAAGGAATCGATCGCGGTGCTCATCAACGCAGACCTGTTCACCTGCGGGATCGCGACGATCCTGCAATCGGGCGGCATCTGGCGTTTCGGCGTGCGCATGCCGGTCATGCAGGGCGTGGCGTTCAGCGCGGTGCCGCCGATCCTCGTGATTGCCACGGCGCCCGGTCTCGGGCTCACCGCCGTGATCGGCGCGGTGATGGCGGGAGGACTGATCACGATGCTGCTCTCGCCGGTCTTTGGCAGGCTCGTGAAGTTCTTCCCGCCCATCGTGGGCGGCTCGATCGTGATGGTCGTCGGGCTCTCGCTGTTTCCGGTGGGCGTGAACTGGATCGGCGGCGGCAAGGGCACGGCCGATTTCGGCGCCCCGCAGAATCTCGCGCTCGCGGCCTTCGTGTTCGTCATGATCCTCGCCATCAACCGCTGGCTCAAGGGCTTCTGGGCGAACATCTCGGTGCTGCTCGCGCTCGCGATCGGCATGCTCGTCGCGATTCCGTTCGGCATGGTCAACTTCCACGGCGTGGCCGAGGCGCCGCTCGTCGACATGATCCAGCCGTTTTACTTCGGCATGCCAATCTTCGATCCGATCGCCGTGGGCACCATCGTCGTGGTGATGGTGATCGTCATGATCGAGTCGATGGGGCTCTTCATCGCCACCGGCGACGTGGTCGACAAGAAGCTCACGGCGGCCGAGATGACGAGCGGGCTGCGCGCGAACGGTCTCGCGAGCATCATCGGCGGGATTTTCAACGGCTTCCCCTACACCATCTACAGCCAGAACATCGGCCTGCTCGTGGTGACCGGTGTGAAGAGCCGCTGGGTGGCGGTCGCCGCGGGCGTGATCCTGTGCCTGCTCGGGCTGCTGCCCAAGCTCGCGACGATCGTGGCCTCGGTGCCGTTGCCCGCGCTCGGCGGCGCCGCGCTGTTCATGTTCGGCGTGGTGACCTCGACCGGCGTGAAGACACTTTCGCGCGTGGATTTCGAAACCAGCCGGCGCAATGTCTACATCGTCTCGGCCACACTCGCGGTTTCGCTGCTGCCGACCTTTTCGCCGGCGCTGTTCGCGAAGCTGCCCGGCGCCATCCAGCCGATCCTGCACAGCAGCATCCTGCTCGCCTGCGTGACGTCGGTCGGGCTGAACCTGCTGTTCAACGGGATCCCGCAGGACGACCCGCATGCGCACACCGAAGAGGATGCTTCCCTGCTGCTCGCCAAGCGTTAGGAGGCGGCGGCACGCGAAATATCGCGGCCGCGCTGCATGGTCGAGCTCTGCCATCGATCGTCTCCAGTGCCCACGCCTCCTGTGAACGCACTGTTCGGCCCTGCTTCGCCAGGGCCGTTTTTTTGCCCGGCACCGCTTCAGCCCGCGCGTCCTGCCGCGGCGGTGACCGGATCGATGGGCGTGAACACGCCCGCGCGCGCCTCGATGGCCTCGCCCGCCGCGATGCACAGCGCCTCGCCATAGCGGCCGGCCACGAGTTGCACGCCCGAGGGCACGGCGTTGCTGCGCGAAGCAGCGGACGCGGAAGCGGGCACACCGAGCGGCACGCTGAGCCCCGGCAGGCCGAGCACCGCCGTCGCGAGCAGCGGCCCTTGCGCCTGCAGGATGCGGCGCATCGCGTCGTCGCCGTGCTGATCGGCGTCGATGGCGAACGGGCTCTGGCACGACACGGGCATCAGCAGCAGCGGATAGCGCGCGAGGAACGCTTGCCATTCGCGCAGCAGGCCCGTGCGTTGCGCCAGGCCATCCATGTAGCCGGCCAGGTCGAGCGTCGGCGCGATGCGGCGCTGGCTGCCGAACGCCGTGCGGATCGCCTCGTCGCCGCACGCTTCGATGCTGTCGCCGAGCCCGGCGAGCGCCTCGTTGGTCACGAGCTTCAGCCATAGCTCGCAGGCCTCGTCGAAACGCGGCGGCGCGACTTCCTCCACCGTGCAGCCCGCCTCCTCCAGCCAGCGCGCGGCCTGCCGCACGGCTTCGATCACCGTGCTCCCGGTGGGAATGCCCGGCAGTTGCGCGCACACCGCCACGCGCGTGGGGAACAGCGCCCGCGCGTCCTGCGGCGCGGTCGAGGTGGCGAGTTGCGTCGGCGCCACCGGCATCCACCAGGCATCGCGCGCGTCCCCGCCCTCCATCGCCGCGAGCGCCAGCCGCAGGTCGCCCACCGTGCGCGCGAGCGGCCCCTGCACCGAGGCGAGCTGCACCGCCAGCGTGCGGTCGCGGCTTTGCGTCGGGTTGTAGGCGGGCACGCGCCCGGTGGTGGGACGCAGCCCCGCCACGCCGCACGCATAGGCAGGATAACGAATCGATCCGCCCAGGTCGTTGCCGTGCGCGATGGCGCCAATGCCGGCCGCCACCGCCGCCGACGCCCCGCCGCTGGAGCCGCCCGGCGTGAGGCCCGCGTCCCACGGGTTCAGCGTTCGGCCGTAGAGATCGTTGTCGGTGAACCAGCGGTACGAGAACGCGGGCGCGTTGGTGCGCCCGAGGATGACCGCGCCGGCCTTGCGCAGATTCGCGACGACCGGGCTGTCCTCGCGCGCGATCAGGTCCTTGTAGGCCACCACGCCGTTGGAGGTGGCGCGGCCGGCCATGTCCACGTTCACTTTTACCGTCACCGGCACCCCATGCAGCGGGCCCAGCGCGGCGCGCCGGCTCACGGCCGCATCGGCCGCCGCGGCGGCTTCGAGCGCGCTGTCCGCGAGCACGTCCACCACCGCGTTGAGCCAGGGATTCACTTGCTCCAGCCGCGCGAGGCAGCTCTGCGTGAGCTCCTTCGAAGAAACGTCGCCACGCGCGACGAGAGCGGCCATTTCCGTTGCGCTCAGGCGCCACCATGCTTGACTCACTTGTGCTCCTCCTCGATTGTCGGTTCGCTCCTGCTTCCGATGCCCGCTGACCCATAGCGCCAGCGTCGGGCACCGGGGAGAGGCTAACCCGCGCCATGCGATCGCAAAAGACGATCATTTCTTCGCGGTGACCACTGGAGGTTGTCGCGCCGCGCCGTCTCCCGCGAGCGCAGCCGGGGGCCGGGACCGGGGCCGAAACCAGGGTTGGAATTTCAAGGCTTTGGATAGAATGTGCCGCTCCCGCCCCATTCTTGATGGAGACAACGTTGCGTCGTCATCGGCCAGAGCGCCGGCGCGCAGCGAACGAGACATGAAGGATCATCACCTGAAGGCCTGGCTCGCCCTGGTCGAGACCGGCAGCATTCGCGGCGCCTCGCGCCATCTGCACCTGAGCCAGGCGGCGGTCACGAAGGCGGTGCGCGAGCTGGAGCAGGATCTCGACGCGCCGCTGATCGTGCGCAGCTCTCGCGGCGTGCAACTGACCGAGTGCGGACGTCAACTCACGTCGCGGGCGCGCCTCGCCCAGGCGCAGCTCGCGCTGGCGCGCCAGGACATCGAGCAGATCCTCGGCGGCAAGCGCGGGCACGTAGCGGCGGCCGTCACGCCGATGGTGTTCCTTGGCGTGCTGCCCGCGGTCATCGAGCGCTTCAGCAAGCTGATGCCGCTGGCCGAGCTGACTTTCGAGGAAGGCCTGATGCCGCACGTGCTGCACGCGCTGCGCGACGGCTCGATCGACTTCGCGGTGGCCGCGCCGGCCATGGAGGAAGTGAGCGGCGACTTCGACTTCGAGCCGCTGCACACGCTCGAAACGATCGTGGGCTGCCGGCGCGGCCACCCCATGGCGAGCGCCACCGAGTGGAGTGAACTGGCCGGATGCACCTAGGCCATGACGCTCTCGGCCGGCAGCCACCACAGCAATCTGCTCGATTACCTGCGGCGCTCGCGGCTGCCGCCGCCCGCGCGCATCATCCGCGTGAACACGTTCGGCGTGAGCTGGAACCTGATGGCGCGCAGCGACGCGCTGCTCGCGGTGCCGGTGGGCATGCTGGACGCGCAGCCGTATGCGCAGCAGGCGACGCGCGTGCCGCTGCGCCTCGAACTCCCGCCGCTCCAGCTCGGCATCATGAAGCTGCGCGACGCGCCGCTCTCGCTCGCGGCCGAAAAGCTCGCGGGCCTGTTCCGCGAGGCCATCACGTCCGGCCCACACGGGCACGCCGCGTGAGCCGCGCACGCCCGGGTCACGAAGCGGCCTGGGCGTGCGCGGCTGCGTCGGCAAGCGCGGCATACGCCGCAATGCGCTCCATCATCGAATCGCAGGCGCGTAGCTGGGCGATCGTCACATATTCGTCCGGCTTGTGCCCCTGGTCCATGCTGCCCGGGCCGCACACGACTGCCGGAATGCCGGCGTGATCGAACAGTCCCCCCTCGCTCCCGAACGCGACGGTGCCAAACGCTTCGGAGCCGCAGAGCAGCGCCAGAATGCGGGCGGCTTCGCTGTCGGGTGGAGTGGCGAGTCCCGGATAGGCCGAAAGCGCCTGCAAGCGGATGTCCGTATCCGCATTGACGGCATGCATCTTCGGCAGCAATTCCGTTTGCGCGAAGGCATGAAGCTCGTCGGCGACCGAGTGCGCATCGAAGCCTGGCAACGCCCGCACTTCGAAATCGAATTCGCATTCCCCCGGCACGATGTTGAGCGCCCGCCCGCCCTTGATCACCCCCGCCTGCACGGTCGAGTACGGTGGATCGAAACGCGCGTCGTGGCGGCCGGGCTGAGCCAGACGCTCGCCAATTTCATCCAGCCGGCCGATCATGCGCGCCGCGTACTGAATGGCATTCACGCCATACGGCGCATACGCGGAATGGCACGATGCGCCCTTCACGCAGCAGCGCATCGCGAGCTTGCCTTTGTGGCCGAGCACCGGCCGCATTTGCGTCGGCTCGCCGATCAGGCACAACACGGGCCGGTGCGGGCGTTGCTCCAGTTCCGCGAGCATCGGCCGCACGCCGAGACAACCGACCTCCTCGTCATAGGAGAACGCGAGATGCACCGGCATTTTCAGTTCGCGCCCGGCAAACAACGGCACCGCGGCCAGCACGGACGCGAGATAGCCCTTCATGTCGGCCGCGCCGCGTCCGTAGAGCCGCCCGTCCTTCTCGCTGAGCCTGAACGGGTCGACGGTCCATGCCTGGCCGTCGACCGGCACGACGTCCGTGTGCCCGGAAAGCACGATGCCGCCCCGGTCGCGCGGCCCGATGGTGGCAAAGAGATTGGCCTTGGTGCGCTCCGCGTTGTAGAACAGCTCGCTCGCCACGCCGTGCTCGTCGAGGTAACGCTGAATAAACCCGATCATCTCGAGATTCGAGTCGCGGCTGACGGTGGCGAATCCGATCAGCTTCTCGAGCAGCACGCGGCTCGCGGCTTCACTCATCACCGGGCACCCCGTAACTCGGCGCGGCAGTCGGGTTCAGCGCGCGCGTCACGTAGTCGTCCATCTGCGGCCGATAAGCCGCCCAGAGACCGTCGAGCACCCCGATCGGATCGTCGTCCGCCCAGTCGACCCGCAAGTCGACCAGCGGCCAGCTCACTTCGCCCACGATCTTCAGCGCCGCCGAATGCACTGGGCCCGCTTCGCCGCCGTGCTTCATGGCGGCGTGCATCGCGGCCATCAGGCGGTCGGCGAGGCTGCTCGCGGGGTTACCCCCGGCGTTCTCGAAAGCCGGCACCATCGCCTCGATGACCTCGATTCCGGTCAGCATGTTTCCCGCGGCCACGCACTGGTTTCCCGCGACGGCGTGATACGTGCCGAGCGCCTGCTTGCCGCTGAAGAACGCCGTGCGGCCCAGCGCGTCGATGACGCTCACCTGCCGATACTCGTTCCACTCGTTCGCGGCGAGCACGCGATCGAGCGCCGCGGCCGGAGCGAGCTGCAAGCCTTCCAGTTGATCGAGAATCTGCGGGCCGAGCGCGGGCAGGGTCACGTTCTGCGTCGCCACCGCGCCGACCTTCGTGCGCACCCACGGGCAACGCGCGCCCACCGCAATGCTCGACGAACTGATGGCGATGCCGAGCTGCCCCGTCCGCTCGCAACGTCCGATGATCGAAAATGTCATATCGGGCTCCTTACTTTCCTGGCGGCGTCCATCCGTCCGGAATGACGGCAATCACGTCGATCTCCATCAGCCACTCCGGCTGCCCGAGCGCCACCACGGTCAGGCCCGTCGAAATGGGAAACACGCCCTTGAGCCACTTGCCGACTTCGCGATACACCGGCTCGCGATAGCGCACGTCGGTGAGGTAGGTGGTGGTCTTGACGACGTGCGACAGATCGCTGCCCGCTTCTTCGAGCAACTGCTTCACGTTCTTCATCGCCTGCTCCGCCTGCGCGCGCGGGTCGCCGAGCCCGACGAGGTTACCGGCGAAATCCGTGCCGATCTGGCCGCGCACATACACGGTGTTGCCCGCGCGCACGGCCTGGCACAGATCGTTGTCGAGCGACTGGTTCGGGTAGGTATCCTTGGTGTTGAACATGCGGATACGGGTATGTGTTACCGGGTTCATCAAATGCCCCTTCGATGCTGGAGGATCGGTTGAAATGGCTTCGCCCGGTCGGGCCGGGCATGGCATGGCAGCCGTGCCGCGAATCAGCTCACGCCCATTTCGCTGACCTTATGGCGCATCGCGGGCGCCGCTGCGCGCTCGACCGCCTCCTTGCGCTCGCTTGCCGCGTGGGGCGCGGATGCGTCGTAGTAGGTCAGATACTTCTGCTGCGTGACGATATGCTCGGCAATATGCCTTGCGTCGTGCCACACGCCCCAGATAAACGCCGAGCCGCGCCGCGACAGCCACGGCAGGCCGAGGAAATAAATGCCCGGCTCCTTCGACACGCCGCGCTGATGCCTGGGCTTGCCCTTGTCGTCGAACACGTCCACTTGCAGCCAGCCGAAGTCGACCGCATAACCCGTCGCCCAGACGATCGAGGTGACATTCGCCGCTGCAAGATCCAGCTCGCGCAACGGATGAATCAGGCAATCCGGATCGGCCGGAATGATCCGTGCGCCCGGCTCCGGCGGTAGATCGAGACCGTTGCGCGCGGCGTAGGCATCGGCCGCGTCGAGCAGCGACAAATAGTTTTCGTCGCCGCGCGCGATGTTCTCGGCGAGATCCGCCTGAAACGTGACCGTGTCGCCCTCGAACGACTTCGTCAGCCCGACGAGCGTCACGCCCTGGTGCGCAAGACGCCGGAAATCCACCGTCTGGCCGCCATGCGCGCCGCTCACGGCAATGGTCACGTGCTCCTTGCCCGGGCGCATGACCTCGGCGTCCCACTCGCCCAGCACGCCGAGCCACCAGCAAAAGTCACGCCCGCGATAGGCGCGCGGCGGACGATCATGCGGCCCCACCGAGAGATAAACCTGCTTGCCCGCGCGCTGAAGCTCGTCGGCAATCTGCACGCCCGACGACCCCGCGCCCACCACCAGTACGCCACCTGCGGGGAGTTGCCCGGGATTGCGATAGTCGGCCGAATGAATCTGGGTCAGCCGCTTCGACGCCGGCGCGATTGGCGGAATGAGCGGGCGCTGAAACGGCCCGGTCGCCACCACCACCCGCTGCGCCTCGATCGTGCCCGCCGACGTTTCGACGGTGAATCCCGGCCGCCCGGCATTGCGCACGACCTTCTTCACCTCCACGCCGGTGCGAATCGGCGCGTCGAACTTCTTCGCATAGGCCACGAAGTAATCCGCGATCTGCTCCTTCGCCGCGAAGCCATCGGGATCGACATCGGCAAACTCGAGATTGGGAAAGCGATCGTGCCATGCGGGCCCGTTGGCGACCAGCGAGTCCCAGCGGCCGGTGCGCCAGCGTTCGGCAATCCGCGCGCGCTCCAGCACGAGATGCGCAATGCCGAACTTGCTCAGGTGTTCGCTCATGGCGACGCCGGCCTGTCCCGCGCCCACCACGAGCGTGTCCGTGGCCTGTATTTCGACTGTCATGGCTTGGTCCTTCAAAGAAGCGGAGTTTCGTTGGATTCCCGTCGGCTTCACGGCAATCTACCGCCGCTTTGAAAATCTGAAAAATATATTAAAAAAATGCAGAGCATCGGATTCGCCTATGCAGCTATTTTTGACCACTGCACAATGCCCCTCATTCACGCACGTCGACACCGAGGCCAAGTCCATGGAAAGTCTTCCCCTGCGTTACTCGCTGCGTCAGTTGCGATACTTCGTCGTGACCGCGGAAGTGCTGTCTTTCACCGCCGCCGCCAAACGTCTGCACATTTCCCAGCCGTCCATCTCGACCGCGCTGGCCGACCTCGAGATTTCGTTCGGCGTGCAGTTGTTCATCCGGCATCACGCCAGCGGCCTGTCACTCACGCAGGCGGGACGCGACCTGCTGGGGCAGGCGCGCAATCTTCTGAAGATCGCGGAAGAGTTGCAGATGGCCGCCACCGAAATGGATGGCGGCATGACCGGCTCGATCACGCTCGGCTGCCTCGTCTCGCTGGCGCCGCCGTTGATGCCCGGATTGATCAGCCGCTTCACGAGCGAGCACAGCGGGATCACGTTTCGCACCATCGAGGCCCATCAGGATGTGCTGATCCAGGGGCTGCACGACGGCTCGCTGGACATCGTGCTCACCTATAGCCTCGATTTAACGGAAGACATCGCCTTCACGCCGCTTCTGTCCCTTCCGCCGTACGCGATCCTGCCCGCCACCCACCGGCTGGCCCGCGCGCGAAAGGTGTCGTTGCAGGATCTGCTGGACGAGCCCTATGTGATGCTGGATCTGCCGCATAGCCGCGACTACTTCGCGGCGCTTTTCGATGCGCTCGGCAGCCGGCCCGTGCCGGCTTTCCGGTCTTCGCAGCCGGAAGTCGTGCGGGGCATGGTGGCGAACGGGCTCGGCTACAGCATCCTGAACTTCCCCTTGAATTCGACGCGCACTGTCGATGGCGGGGAATTCGTCATCAAGCGCTTCAGGGACGACGTCAGCGCGACGACGCTTGGCATTGCCCGCTCCAAAGCCATGAAATCGCGGCAGGTGGTGTCCCGCTTCTCGTCCTTTTGCGAAACCTATATACGCCGCCTGCGGCTCGAGCCGTGACGTGCGCGCCTAAAGAACAGACGAAAGAATATACGTAAAGAGCACGCGCGAAAAACACGCGTTAAAAACACGTGCCGCGCGCCTGCATAGAAAAATCCTTGTTTTAGTATCCGAAAACAATATTTTGACTGGTAATTTGGCTTGGTAGATTAACTGTCAGTCGAGCCTGAGTGGCGCAGACCCGCCCACAGGCGCAAACGCATCTGGATTCAGGAGCGTCTCATGGAAAACCCCACGAAGAACACGGCGGTGCACCGCCTGGTTGACGAACTCGCGACCCAGTGCGAGCGACCGTTCGGCGATGCGCGCGCGATGCCACCGGGTGTGTACACATCCCCCGAATTCCTGTCGCTCGAAGAGCGCGAGATCTTTTCGAAAGAGTGGCAGTGCGTGGGGCGCGCGAGCACGCTGAAGGCACCCGGCGACTATCTGAGCGCCAGCATCGCGGGGCAGCCGGTCGTGGTGTTGCGCGACGAGACGATGGCGCTTCGCGCGATGTCGAATGTGTGCCTGCATCGCATGTCGGTGCTGCTCGAAGGCCGCGGCAACGTGCGCCGGATCGTGTGCCCGTATCACGCCTGGAACTACGGACTCGACGGCGCGCTGAAGGGCGCACCGCTGATGGACCAGCAAGCGGGTTTCTGCAAGGAAAGCTACCGGCTGCCGGCGATTCGCTGCGAGCAATGGCAAGGCTGGATCTACGTGACGCTCGACGAAAACGCGCCGCCCGTGCATCGGCATCTCGCGCCGCTCGCCGAACTGATCGGCGCATACGGCATGACGGACTACGTCGAAACCTTCCATGAAGAGCACGTCTGGGACACCAACTGGAAGATCCTCGCCGAAAACTTCATGGAAAGCTATCACTTGCCGATGCTGCATCGCGCGACGGTCGGGCCGCATTCGCGCCTCGAAGAAATGGAATGCCCGCCCGGGCTTGCCGCCTTCAACTATCACTGGATCACGAAGGAAGCGTCCCTTCCCATCGGCAACGCGCATCCGGACAACCACCGTCTGAGCGGAGACTGGCGCAAGACCACCGCGTTGCTGGCGATCTATCCCACCCATCTCATCACGCTCACGCCCGGTTACTTCTGGTATCTCGTGTTGCAGCCGCGCGGCGTGGGCCGCGTGCATATCCGCTTTGGCGGCGGGCTCGCGCCCGAATTCATCGCCGACCCCGAAGCCAATGCGCACATGGCGACGCTCAAGACCTTGCTCGACGAAGTGAACGCGGAAGACCGGCGCGGCGTGGAAGCGGTGTTCCGGGGCGTGCACGCCCCGCTCGCGAAGCCCGGCCACTTGAGCCACCTCGAACGCCCGAATTACGACTTCGCGCGCTATCTGGCGTCGAAGCTCGCTGCGCGTTAATCGAAGCCCTCTCGACAGGACGCAACCACGATGTCAAACCCCTCTTTCATCTCGTTCTCGGGCGTGAGCAAATCGTACGACGGCGCGAACTACGTCGTCGACGACTTGAACCTCGATGTGCGAAAGGGCGAGTTCCTGTCGCTGCTCGGTCCGTCCGGCTCGGGCAAGACAACCACGCTCATGATGCTCGCCGGCTTCGAGTCGCCCACCCAGGGCGAGATTCGCCTCGACGGCAAGCGGCTCGACGACAAGCCCCCGCATCAGCGCGACATCGGCATGGTCTTTCAGAACTACGCGCTGTTTCCGCATCTCACGATTGCGGAGAACGTGGCGTTTCCGTTGTCGGTGCGGCGCGTGAGCCGCGCGGAACAAAAGACCCGCGTGAAACGGGCGCTGGAGATGATCGAGCTGCCGCATCTGGCGAACCGGCGGCCCGCGCAGCTCTCGGGCGGACAACAGCAGCGCGTCGCCCTCGCGCGCGCGCTCGTGTTCGAGCCGAGCGTCGTGCTCATGGACGAGCCGCTCGGCGCGCTCGACAAGCGCCTGCGCGAAACCATGCAGTACGAAATCATGCGGCTGCATCGCGAGTTGTCGCTCACCATCGTCTACGTGACGCACGATCAGGCGGAGGCGCTCACCATGTCGGACCGGGTCGCGGTCTTTTCCGATGGACGGATTCAGCAAGCCGCGACGCCCACCGAACTCTACGAGAACGCCCAGAACGCCTTCGTCGCGAACTTCGTGGGCGAGAACAACGGCCTCAAGGGACGAGTGGTGACGGTGACGGATGCCTGGGCCACGCTGGCGCTCGCCGATGGCAGCCTCATTCGCGGCCGCTGCGAGCAGGGCTTGCGCGAAGGAGACGAAGCGATGCTCGCCTTGCGTCCGGAGCGCGCGCATATTCCCGACGCGGAGGACACGCATCTCCACGAGCACAGCAATGTCGTGCGCGCGAAGGTGCAGGAACTGGTGTATTGCGGCGACCATCATCGGGTGCACCTGATGCTGGGGTCGCAGGACGCCCTCGTCGCCAAGATTCCCAACACGCAGCGCCACGCCCTGCCATGCGCCGGCCAGAGCGTCGACGTGGCCTGGCGCCACGACGACTGCAAGATTCTCGCGGCCAGCACGCCGCGCAGCGCCCCCGTGTTTCATGTCCCCACGTCGCCCTCCCCCTCCATCATCTCGACCGCACCCGCAGGAGCCAACTGAAATGCGCACTCATATCAAAGCACAATGCGCCGCCCTCGCCGTGATCGCCCTGGCGGCCGTCCCGGCGCACGCAGCGGAAACGCTCAATGTCGTCACCTTCGGCGGCGCCTATGAAGCGGCGGCAAAGAAGGCCTATTTCGAGCCGTTTACGCAGGCAACCGGCGACACCTTCTCGCTGGAATCGTACGATGGCGGCCTCGCGAAACTCTCCGCCATGGAGCAGGCCAAGAACACGACGTGGGATCTGATCGATCTGGAGAGCAACGACGCCATCACGGCATGCGACGAAGGCCTCCTCAAGAAGTTCGACAAGAAGAGCCTCGGCAACACCAGCGACTTCATTCCCGGATCCATCAGCGACTGCGCGGTGGCGAGCATGGTCTGGTCCACGGTCTACGCGTATGACGCGAGCAAGCTCAAGACCGCGCCAACCACCATCGCCGACTTCTTCGACCTGAAGAAATTCCCCGGCAAGCGCGGGCTGCGCAAGTCGCCCAAGGGCTCGATGGAATGGGCGCTGATTGCCGATGGCGTGGATCCGAAAGACGTCTACAAGGTGCTCGGCACGCCCGCTGGAGTCGATCGCGCGTTCAAGAAACTCGACACGATCAAGAAGAGCATCGTGTGGTGGGAGTCGGGCGCCCAGGCGCCGCAACTGCTCGCCGACGGCGCGGTCGTGATGACCCAGGCCTACAACGGCCGCATCGACGACGCCGCCAAGAAGGACAAGAAGCCCTTCAAGATCGTCTGGGACGCGCAAGTCTACGACTACGAATGGTGGGGCATTCCGGCCGGGGCGAAGCATGCCGACGCGGCGGCGAAGTTCATCGTCTTCGCCTCGCAGCCGAAACCCTATGCCGAGCTTTCGAAGTACATCGCCTATGCGCCGCCGCGCAAGGACGCGATCGCGCTCGTCGACAAGCAGCGGCTCGCCGACCTGCCCACCGCGCCGGATAACTTCAAGCGCGCAATACAGATCAATTCGACGTTCTGGGCCGATAACGCCGACGAAATCAACAAGCGCTTCCAGGTCTGGCTGACGCAGTAACCCACCGCACTAACCAGCGCGCAGCAACCACTTCTTTCGACAGGGAGCCCGCCGTGACCGCGACTATCCATACGCCCGTATCGGCCCGTGCACCGGGCCCGGGCTCCCCGGCGAGAGCCAACGGCCGCGCGTCCTATCAACGGGCGCAACGCCGCGCCTCGATGCGCGCGCTGCTCATGGCGCTGCCGCTGATCGTGTTTCTGCTGTCGACCTTCATCGCCCCCATCGCGCTCCTGCTCGCGCGCAGCGTGCAGAACCACGAAGTGCCCGACAGCATGCCCGCGCTCTCCCGCGCGCTCGACGCATGGGATGGCCATGGCGTGCCCGACGAGCGCACCTTCGCCCTGCTCGCCGCCGATCTCAGGAACGCGCAACAAAACGAACAACTCGGCACCGTGGCAAGGCGCATGAACTTCGCGCAACCCGAGTTCCGCAGCCTGCTGATGAAGACGGCGCGAGGCGTTCGCGACGCGGCGCCGCCCGCCTGGAAGCCCGCCCTGATCGGCATCGACGAACGCTGGAATTCGCCCGAGATATGGCGCCTGCTCAAGCGTGCCGCCACATCGCCCACGCCCGACTACCTGCTGGCCGCCGTGGACGCTCAAGTGACGCCGCAAGGTTCGGTTGCCTCGCTGCCGGCGAATGCCTCGGTCTATCGCGAGGCGTTCATGCGGACGATCTCGATCAGCGCCGTTGTCACGCTGCTGTGCCTGCTGCTCGGTTACCCGGTTGCCTGGCTGCTGGCGAATCTGCCCGAGAAAAGCAGCAACCGGCTGATGCTGCTCGTCATCGTGCCGTTCTGGACGTCTTTGCTGGTTCGCACGACGGCCTGGTATGTGCTGCTGCAACCGGGCGGCGTCGTCAACAGCCTGCTGATGAGCCTCGGCATCACGACCCATCCGGTGCCGCTCGTCTTCAACCGGACCGGCGTGTTGATCGGCATGACGCACGTGCTGCTGCCTTATATGATTCTGGCGATCTACTCGGTGATGAAGAGCGTCTCGCCCGTCTATCTGCGCGCGGCCAAGTCGCTGGGCGCGCATCCCTTCACGGCGTTTGTGCGCGTCTATATTCCCCAGACCTTGCCGGGCGTCGGGGCGGGCTGCTTTCTCGTCTTCGTGCTGGCGCTCGGCTACTACATCACGCCCGCGCTGCTCGGCGGCGCGGGCGACGAGATGATCAGCCAGCTCATCGCGAATCAGACCAATACCCAGCTCAACTGGGGACTCGCGGGCGCCCTCTCGGCATACCTCGTGATCTTCACCGCGATCTTCTATTTCATCTTCAACCGCATTGTCGGCATCGACCGGCTGCGGTTCGGCTGATGCACGCCCAGGCCAAGGAGCGATCATGCAGGACAAACGCAATACAGTGCTGACGGAACGCGTGGCGGCCGGCTGGGTGCGCTTTCACTCCGCGCTCGTTCTGTTCTTTCTGGTAGCGCCGATTCTCGCCATCGTCCCGCTCTCGTTCAACTCCGGCTCGTACTTCTCGTACCCGCTGCAGGGGTTCTCGCTGCGCTGGTACGAACAGGCGCTCACGAGCGCGGACTGGCAGCGCGCGCTGCTCAACAGCGTTTTGATAGGCGCCGCCTCCACGCTGATTGCCACCTGCCTCGGGACGCTCGCGGCGCTCGGCCTCTCGCGCACGCAATTTCCCCTGCGCTCGATCGTCATGCCGATCATCATCTCGCCGATGATCGTGCCGATCGTCGTGGTCGCGGCGGGCTTTTATCTCGTCTTCGCGCCGCTCGGGCTCGTGAACTCCTATCCCGGCGTCATTTTTGCGCATGCCGCGCTCGGCACGCCCTTCGTCGTCATCACCGTGACGGCATCGCTGCTGTCCTTCGATCAGAGCCTGCTGCGCGCGGCTTCCGGGCTGGGCGCGGCGCCGTGGATCGCGTTCCGGCGCGTGACGCTGCCGCTCATCACACCGGCGGTTGCCACCGGAAGCGTCTTCGCCTTCGCCACCTCATTCGACGAAGTGATCGTGATTCTCTTCATTGGCGGCCCTGATCAGAAAACCGTGCCGCGGCAGATGTGGAGCGGCATCCGGGATTCGATCGATCCATCCATTCTGGCCGTGGCGACCATGTTGATCGTGTTCGCCGTGTTGCTGTTCGCGAGCATCAACTGGCTGCGCAGCCGCGCGGCCGCCGCGAGTCAGGCGCTGGTCTGAGCCGCCCGAAGGCGCGCGGGCGCGCTCACGGGCGCGATATGGAATTTAAATGGGCATCCGCGTATTCGATGAACAATCGGGCGGGCATGGTCAACTGATTGCGCTTGAGCCAGGCGGCCACCAGCCCCGAGCAGGCCACCGGCTCGGCAATCTCGATCGCGACGACTTCATGCCCGTCATAGGTCGTTGGCGCGTGCGGGCGCGTGACCAGAATCGAATAGCCGAACCCCTGGCCCACCATGCCGCGAACCAGTTCGAGCGAGGGAGAACCGAACCCCAGCTTTGGGCTCAATCCGTAGGGTTCGAACAGGCCGACAAAGTAGTCCCGGCTGGGCGCGACGTCGAGCAGAATCAACGGCTCATCGCACAACTGAAAGAGGCTGACCTTATCGGCCGCCGCGAGCCGGTGACTCGCCGGCAGCAGGACATAAGGGGGCTGCCCGGGCGACAGCAAGTGCGTGGAGAACGTCTCGTCGAGCCCCAGCTCGTACACCACGACGAGATCGAAGCGGCCTTTTTCCAGCCCTTGCAGCAGCTCGTCCTGGTCGCCGTCGCGCACGCTGATTTCGATGCCCGGATAAACGGCGTTGAAGCCGCGAATCAGCCCCGGAAGATACAGCGGCGCGAAGGTCTCGAAGCAGCCGATATCGACCCGGCCCGATGCAACGTCGCCATCGGCCAGCGCGTTCTGCTCGAATTCGTGCGCGGCCTTGAGCAGCGCCTTGGCGCGTTCATAGAATTTCGCGCCGGCCGGCGTGAGCGAGATGCCCTGGGCATGACGCCGGATGACGAGCTGCGTGCCGAAGCCCTCTTCGAGCCCCTTGATCGCCACCGAGATCGACGGCTGCGCGATAAACAGCTTTCGCGAGGCCTCGGCAACGCTGCCGTATTCCACCGTTGTGACGAAGTACTTCAGTTGACGCAGCGTGAAAGAAGCTGACATGGGCGCTCGCGGTGTATTGGCACAAAGCACCCGCCCAGCAAGGGTATCGACGTTCAGGCCGGCGCTTGCAGCATTTTCGCCCAAGGCCCGGCGAGCTGGCAAAATTTCCTCCTCGTGAACATCGATGGCAACGCGGCGCCAGCCGGCGAAACGCTTCGGCCTCGATCAGCCGATGAACGGAAATTCCTCCTCCGGCAGCGGATCGCCCGGGCTCAGACGAGCGGCGAGATCACGATAGGGCGGCGAGGTCTCGCCCCCGCGGTTGACATACACGGCGTTGTCGCCGAGCCAGCGGAACGACACCACGCGCCGGGACACGGACCCCGAACGATTCCCCGGCGCGCCGTGCACAGTGAGATAGTTGAACGCCACCGCATCGCCGGGCTCGAGATCCCAGCCGAGGATCCGGTAATCGTCGCGATGGGCGTCGATGTCCGGCATTTCCTCGAGGCAGTCCGCGTTGTCGTTGCGGTCATACGCAACACCGGTGAACTTGCGCGGCCGAAACAGCTTGCCCCAACGATGCGAACCGGCCACGAATTCGAGCGTGGTTTCGCGCGGCACGGGATCGAGCGGCACCCACATGCTCACGGACTGCCCGGCGCTCACGCAATAGTACGGTTCGTCGTGATGCCAGGGCGTGACCTTGTCCGCGCCCGCCTCCTTGACGAGGACATGCTCATGGAAGATGCGGGCGCGCTTTGACGCCATCAGCGCTCTGGCGATGCCCGCGGCCGGGCTTTGCTCGACAAACCGGCGAAACGGCTCGATGCGCTGCCAGTTGCAATAGTCCCCGAAGAACCTTCCCGACGACGTGCCCCTGGTGTAGTCGCGAAAATCCGGCCCCGGGTGCTTTTCGTTGAACGCCACGCCATCGCGCAGCAAGTCCATCCAGTCGGTGAACACGCCGCGCAACACGGTGACCCCATCGCGTGCGAACGCCTCCTGCTCTGCCTTGAACATGTTGCTCTCCCTTTGAGGGTGTCGATGCAGGTGAGGATGACACGATGTATTGCGTCCTCAAATTACGGAAATCCTATAGCCAACCCAGCAAAATTATTCGCAGCCTCCGCCCCACTCCCATGCCGATGCGCGGGTTGGTCAAATGGTGGCGCGATCGGTCAAGCGCGCCATCGGCATCGTGCCCACAATCGCAGGCAGGCCAGTCGCAGGCGCTGATGTGTCCGGGCGACTCCGCATCCGGGAACGCAAGCCGATGCGAGCCGAATTTCACTATCCCTATCCACGGAGCTCCCCATGCACATCAAGCCCCTCACCTGTTCGATCGGCGCCGAACTCCGGGACGTGAGTATCGCCGACGTGGCGAAGGACGATGCCCTCTTTGCCGACATCAAGGCGTTGCTGCTGAAGCACCGGGTGCTGTTTTTCCGCGACCAGGACATCACGCGCGCCGACCACGTCGCGTTCGCGAGCCGCTTCGGCGATCTGGAAGACCACCCCGTTGCGAACACGGTGCCGGGCTACCCCGGCCTGATCGAGATCTACAAAAGCGAGAAGCGCGACCACTTCGAGAACACTTACCACAGCGATGCGTCGTGGCGGGCCAACCCGCCCAAGGGCGCGGTGCTGCGCTGCATTTCGTGCCCCGAAGTGGGCGGCGACACCATCTGGGTGAACATGGTGGAGGCATACAAGAATCTGCCGGACGACATCAAGGCCAAGATCGAAGGCTTGCGCGCCAAACACGGGATCGAACATTCGTTCGGCGCGGTCATGACGGCCGAGGAGCGCGAAGAACTGGTGCGCAAGTATCCGCTGGTCGATCACCCGGTGGTGCGCACGCACCCGGAAACGGGCGAAAAAATCCTCTACGTGGGCCCGTTTTCGACACACTTCATCAACTACCATACGCCCAAGAACGTGCGCTTCGGGCAGGACAAGACGCCGGGCGCGAGCCTGCTGCTGAACTACCTGATCAGCCAGGCGGCGATTCCCGAGTACCAGGTGCGCTTCAAATGGGAACCGGGCAGCGTCGCGATCTGGGACAATATCGCGACCCAGCACTACGCGGTGAGCGACTACTGGCCCGCGCCGCGCCGGATGGAGCGCGCGACCATCATGGGCGACCGGCCGTTCTGATCGTTTCTCGCGTGGCGTCGCGCCACGCGGCCCCCTCCATGCAACACGCCGACAAGCTGATACGCAGCGCCAGCCTGAACGGCTACATCGAACTGGTGGAGTCGCTCGGGCGCGATCCCCATGCGTTGCTGCGCGCGGCGGGCATCTCGGCGCGCGTGCTCGACAACCCCGAGGCGCTCATCCCCAGCCACGCCGTGCGCGAACTGCTCGAGGTCGCCGCGCACGAAACCGGCGTGGAGGATTTCGCGCTGCGGCTCGCGGCGCGGCGCACGCTCTCCAACCTCGGGCCGATCTGGCTGGTGCTCAAGGACGAGCCCACCCCACGGCAAGCGCTCGACACGCTGTGCCGCTACGAAAAACTGCTGAGCGCGGCGCTGATCACGCGCATCGAAGACGCTGGCCCGTCCGTCGTGATCCGGGAAGCGCTGCTGCCACGGCCCGGGCTCGCCACGCGCCAGGCGATGGAACTGGCGGTAGCCGTGAAGCTGCGCATTCTGCGCGAACTGATCGGCCCGCGATGGCGCCCGCAGCAGGTTTGCTTCACGCATCGCCCACCCGCCGACATGACGCCCTACCGCGCCTTCTTCGGCCGCAATCCGCTGTTCAACCAGCCGTTCAACGGGCTCGTCTGCGCGGCGGCCGATCTGTCGATGCCGCGCACGCGCGAGGACCC
>JAITTX010000108.1 GCA_031286755.1 Paraburkholderia sp. | reverse complement strand
GCTCGTGAAGACGATGGGGTCTGCGGCCAGTGCCGGCGCTGCCGCAAAGGTCGATGCACAAGCAACGAACAACGGTGCGATAAACGAGGTGCTTCTGCTGCTCATGGCTGTCTCCGGGGAAACGGTTGGTTGTCGCTTCGTCAGGCCTGCGGCGGAAAATGCGCCGGCTTCATATTTATATTCGTGTCAATGCCCTGCTTGTGCGCGTCGCGCGTTCAATGCGCGAGGGCTAACGGCTGAACGGTGCCGGCTTCGCGGTCGCCCACATAAATGCCGAACGCATCCTGCTTGCGTTCCCGCACATAGCGCTCGAGCATCGAACGCACGGCGGGGTCGCTCACTTCGTCCCACGGGATTTGCGAGAGCGGCACGATGCGGATGCTGCTGTCGAGCCAGGGCGAACCGTTGTGAATCACGCGGCCGCGATAGTAGATATGCTCACCAGGCTCTTTGCCGCCGCCGTCTTCGAACACGGCAAAGAGAAAGTCGAGATGCGCGCGCAAGCCGAGCTTCGCGAGCACGCCGCGCAGGCTGGCGGCATCGCTCGCCGGTTCGAGTTTGATGCCGGTGGGCAGCGCCACGCCGTTGGACGTGTCGATGAGCACGAGCCCGTCGCGGTGCTCGAGAATCGCGCCCACTTTCGCGCGCACGCCGGCTGTGGCCAGCGCCTCCTGAGAGAGGCTGAAGTTCACGTACGCGCCGCGGCAATAGCCCAGCGGCGACGAACTCGTTTGCACGAAGTCCACCACGCGGCCGATCAGGATGATGTGGTCGCCCGCGTCCACGACTTCATGCGTCATGCAGTCGAAGCTCGCCGCCGCGCCGTCCATCACGGGCGCGCCCGTGCGACGTGTGCTCCAGGGCACTTGTGCGAACTTGTCCATGGCTTTGGAGGCGAACACGCCCGACACATGCTTCTGCTCTTCGGCGAGCACGCTCACGGCAAAGCGGCGCGTTTGCGAGAACACCGCATAGCTCGACGCAGTCTTCGCGATGCACACGAGAATGAGCGGCGGGTCAAGCGACACCGAGGTGAACGAGTTGGCCGTGAAGCCGCGCGGCGAGCCATCGGGCTGGATCGTCGTGACGACGGTCACGCCCGTCACGAACGCGCCGAGTGCGCGGCGAAATTCGACGGTATCAAAAGCCTGTTGCAAGGGGGCAGCGGTCATCAGCTCAGCCATGGCGTTCTCCAGTAGTTGCTGCGGTATTGGCTGCCGATGCTTCGGCAAGGGATGCGCGCAGGCTTGCGTTGACGCGTTCCGGGTCGGTGACGTTCATCAAGTGGGGCGCGTTCGCAATAACCTCTCTCGGGCAATACAGAAAGCCATCGGGCACCGTGTGCACCTCCACTGTCATGAGGGCTCGTTACAGGCCTCGGACTGACGATTGCGTTCGATGAGATTATGGTATTCCATCTTATGGACTACAACAATGCATTCTGTATTATGGAATACCATGACATTACCGACGAGTACACTGGCATGCTTTGGGCCGGTCGCAACCCGCGCGAATTGAGCAGACAAAAGAAAAGGCCGCCGGCAAACGCCGGCGGCCTTTTCGGACGGGTGAGCTGAACGACGCGTCAGACGTCGCCCAAGCCCTCGTTCTGCTGCGCGAGTGCCGAAAGCGCCAGCTCGGAGACCCGCTTGATATGCGCGAACGACGCTGCGGAGGCGGCTTCGCCGTCGCGCCGCTCAATGGCGTCGAGCAGCAGATTCATCTCGCGGTTCGAGTCGCTACCGCGCCCCGGCATGCCAATGGTCAAGGCGCGCAGGCGATTGATGCGCGCGTTGAGCGTCTTGACGACGTTGAGCGACACCTGCTTGTTAGCGGCTTCGAACAGCGTTTCATAAAAGCGCTCGGTGTGTTCCACCACGCGCGGCAAGTCGCGTTTCTCGAACGCCTCCTCGATGATCGCCCGGATGCCGCGCAGCTGCTTCACGACTTCAGGCGTGGCGCTCTCGGCACAGGCTCGCGCGGCGTTGGCTTCGAGCAGCCCGCGCAACTCGTAGATCTCGCCCACGTGTGCGGGATCGAGCCGCGCCACAATCGGCCCTTGCCGCGCGACGATTTCGACCAGCCCTTCAGTCTCGAGATGCCGAAGCACCTCGCGCACCACCGTGCGACTCACGCCAAGCTCGTCGCACAGCGTGCGTTCGACGAGCCGCGTGCCTGGCCGGAAATACCCCTGGACTATCGCGCCGCGCAGTTTGTCGAGCGTGAGCTCGCGCAGAGTCTTGGCATTGCGGTCGATTTTGAGGTCTTGCATAGGCTGTGGTCTGAAGATGGACGAAAGCTCGGCACAAAGGCGCAAGCATGGAATGCCATATTATGACGCAACTGACGTCCAGCTTACTTTCTTCCGGTGCTTTCTTCCGATGCTTTTGCCGCCGCATTTGCGACCACCGGCAAGCGCTCGATCAGCCCACCAGCCCCTCAACAATCGTGATCTGCGCCACGCAGTGTCCATCGCGCTTCGCCTTGGCCGCCTGATATTCCGGGGAGTGGTAACAGTCGAGCGCCGTTTGCATGTCGGGGAACTGGATCACGACGTGCCGCATGAACGACTCGCCTTCCAAGACCTGCGACGCGCCCCCTCGCGCGAGAAATACAGCACCGAACTTCTTGAACGCTAGCGGCGCAATGTCCGTGTAGTCCTTGTATTTCGCAGGATTCAACACGGTTACATGGGCAATCCAGTATGCAGTCATCTCTCCTCCTTTTCACTTTCCAGCCAGCGCTCTCGCAGCGTGACGGCCGGGTTTTCAATCGTCAAATTCATCGGCAAAAGGCGGCAATTCCTTGGCAGACGGGGCCTGCGGCGCCGCTGCGGGTTAACACTCATGGAATGCCGTAACATGGTATACCAAAATACTTCCCACAACCAACGTACGAAGGAAGTTGCCATGAGCCTGATTCGCAAATCCATCCTCCATGTCGAGAACGTTTTCGTGGACGGCGACAAAGCCGCTGCGAAGCCGCTGAAGATGATCGGCGCGGTCGCGGTGATCAAGAACCCATGGGTGGGTCGCGGTTATGTGGAAGATCTCTCGCCCGAGATTCGCGCACTCGCGCCGCAACTGAGCGAGCACCTCACGAAGCTCATCATCGACGAAGCCGGCTCGGGCGAAGCCGTCGAAGCATTCGGCAAGAGCGCCATCGTGGGTCTTTCGGGTGAGCTGGAACATGCGTCCGCGCTGATCCACACGCTGCACTTCGGCAATATCTATCGCTCGGCCGTGGGGGCCAAGTCGTATCTTGCGTTCAACAACACGCGTGGCCCGGCCAATGCACCGCTTCTCATCCCGATGATGGACAAGAACGACGAAGGCCGCCGCTCGCACTACCTCACGCTCCAGCTTTCGATTGCCGATGCGCCCGCCGCCGACGAACTCGTCATCGCCATTGGCGCCGCAACCGGTGGCCGCCCGCATCACCGTATTGGCGATCGCTACAAAGATCTCGCAGAGCTCGGAAATGATGTCAAGAATCCTGCAGCTGTCAAATAAGCGCGCCGCGCACTATCTGGAGCAGGGCACGGGCGAACCGCTTGTCCTGATTCATGGCGTGGGCATGCAGGCAAGCGCGTGGTATCCGCAGATCGAAGACCTGTCGCGCGAATTCCGCGTGATCTCGGTCGATATGCCGGGCCACGGCCAAAGCGATGCGCTGGAAGCGGACGCTGGCTTGCCGAAATTCGTTGAGTGGGCAACGTCTTTCATCGAGGCGCTCGACGTCGGCTCCGTCAATCTGGCCGGTCATTCGATGGGTTCGCTGATCGCCGCTGGCGTGGCGGTCACGCGGCCCGATCTGGTAAAGCGCGTAGCGGTCTTGAACGGCGTGTATCGCCGTACGGAGCAAGCTCGCGCAGCCGTGTTGCAGCGCGCCGCCGAGTTGCATTCGGGCACCATCGACGTGGATACGCCGCTGCGGCGCTGGTTCAATGCCGAGGAGGCACAACGAGCCGCAGCGCAAAAGGTCGAGTCGTGGCTGAAATCGGTGCACCTCGGGGGCTACGCAACGGCCTATACCGCATTTGCCAAAGGCGATGAAGTTTATGCGGACGGCTGGCACACGATCCGCTGCCCTGCCCTTGTGCTCACCGGCTCGGACGATCCGAATTCGACGCCGGAGATGGCAAGACAAATGGCGCAAGCCGCGCATAACGGCCGGGCGATCGTGATCGAAAACGAGCGTCACATGGTGAACCTGACCGCGCCTGACGAAGTCAATCGCGCGCTGCGTGTCTGGTTGCAAACGGAACCGCAGGCGAAAAACCACGAAGTGGAAGTGTGAAATGAGCCAAGAGACGAACCAGGTTGTGGGTCAAGAGACATCGAAGATCAACACGCGCGAGCTGCGCGATGCGTTCGGCGCGTTCATGACCGGCGTGACGATCGTGACCACCGCCAGTGACGACGGCAAGCCGCTCGGCTTCACCGCCAATTCGTTTTCGTCGGTTTCTCTCGATCCCGCGTTGCTGCTGGTGAGCATTGCGAAGACGTCGAGCAATTACCCGACTTTTTCCACGGCGGGCCACTTCGCCATCAATATCCTCGCGGAAGGGCAAAAGGATTTGTCCAACACGTTCGCGCGGCCGAGCGACGATCGCTTCGCCAACGTCAGCTGGCAACTGAGCGCCAATCGCAACCCGCTCATCAACGACGTCAGCGCCTGGTTCGACTGCACGACGCACGCCGTGATCGACGCGGGCGACCACGCGCTCATCATCGGCAAGGTCGAGGCGTTTCATTCCGCGGGATTCGCAGGCCTCGGCTACTACCGTGGCGGCTATTTCACACCGGCCAGGGTGTCGGCGGAAGTCATCGCGGGTCCGAAGGTCATCGTGAGCGCGATCATCGCGCGCGAAGACAAGGTGCTGCTCGTGAAGACGGCCGGCAACAAATGGGGGCTGCCGTCCAAAGAGATCGGCAAGGAAGGCGCCGACAAGGCGCTCGCCGAACTCTTCACGCAATACCAGCCCGACGCCTCGGCAAGTTTCATTTATTCGGTCTACAACAATACCGAAACCCACTACCAGTACATCTCGTTCCTGTGCAGCGCCCCGGACGAACTCGCCGCTACAGGCGAATTCGTCAGTCTCGACGATATCGAGGCCCATGCATTCCACGACGGCGCATTGGCCAGCATGCTCCAACGCTACCGCAAGGAAAGCGAATTGAAGAGCTACGGGCTGTACTTCGGCGACCACAGCAACGGAATTGTCCGCCCGCTTCACTCCTGAAAGGTTACATCATGCGATTCTCGCTATTCGTTCACATGGAGCGCGTCTCTGACCAGACCAGTCAAAAGCAGTTGTACGACGAAATGGTCGAGCTGTGCCAGATCGCCGATCGCGGCGGCATGCACGCCGTCTGGACCGGCGAGCACCACGCCATGGACTTCACGATCGCACCCAATCCGTTCCTCAATATCGCGGACCTCGCCAACAAGACGAAGAACGTGAGGCTCGGCACGGGCACGGTCATTGCGCCCTTCTGGCATCCGATCAAGCTCGCCGGTGAGGCCGCGATGACCGACATCATCACGAACGGCCGTCTGGATCTGGGCATCGCGCGCGGCGCGTACTCGTTCGAATACGAACGCCTGATGCCGGGCCTCGACGCATGGGGTGCGGGCCAGCGCATGCGCGAACTCATTCCGGCAGTGAAAAAACTCTGGGAAGGCGATTATGCGCACGAAGGCGAATTCTGGAAATTCCCTTCGACCACGTCGTCGCCGCTGCCGCTGCAGCGCCCGCATCCGCCGATCTGGGTGGCCGCGCGCGACCCGAACAGCCACGAATTCGCCGTGTCCAACGGTTGCAACGTGCAGGTCACGCCGCTGCATTTTGGCGACGAAGAAGTCGAGAAACTCGTCGGTCACTTCAACGCCGCGTGCGAGAAGTTCAGCAACGTGCCGCGCCCCCAGATCATGCTGCTGCGCCACACGTATGTGGCGAGCAGCGAGGACGACGCACGAGTCGCCGCCAACGAAGTGAACACCTTCTACAACTACTTCGGCGCATGGTTCAAGAACGAGCGGCCGGTGAGCCGTGGCATGATCAAGCCGCTGACGAAGGAAGAAATGGCCGCTCACCCGTTCTACACGCCGGAGGCCATGCGCAAGAACAACGTCATCGGCACGCCCGGGGAAGTGATCTCACGCCTGAGGGCCTACGAGAAACTCGGCTTTGACGAGTACTCGTTCTGGATCGACACTGGCATGAGCTTCGAGCGCAAGAAGGCGTCGCTCGAGCGCATGATCAACGACGTCATGCCTGCATTCAGGTAAGGGGCCGATTTCATGGATTTTCATTTTCAGCTGTATATCGACGGCCAGTTCGAACCCGGCGCCGCGACGTTCGGCAGCGTGAACCCGGCCACGGGCAAAGTGTGGGCGCAAATGCCCGAAGCGCGCACGGAGCAGGTCAACCGCGCCGTCGAGGCAGCCGGGCGCGCGCTGACCGATTCCACATGGGCCGGCCTTACCGCCTCGGCACGTGGCAAGCTGCTGCACAAGCTGGCCGGGCTCGTCGAAACGGCTGCGCCGCGACTCGCTGAAATTGAAACGAACGACACCGGCAAGATCATTCGCGAGACGTCGAGCCAGATCGCTTATGTGGCCGAGTATTACCGCTACTACGCCGGCATCGCCGACAAGATAGAAGGGAGCAATATTCCGGTTGACAAGCCGGATATGCAGGTCTGGCTCGAACGGCAACCCGTTGGCGTGGTCGCCGCCATCGTTCCATGGAACAGCCAGTTGTTCCTTTCCGCCGTCAAGGTCGGCCCGGCGCTCGCCGCCGGTTGCACGGTAGTCCTGAAAGCTTCGGAAGAAGCGCCCGGCCCGCTGCTCGAATTCGCGAAACTCGTGCACGAGGCGGGATTTCCGCCGGGCGTCGTCAATGTGATCACCGGTTTCGGGCCCGAATGCGGCGCGGTGCTCAGCAGCCATCCCAAGGTCGACAAGGTCGCCTTCACGGGCGGCCCCGAAACCGCGCGGCATATCGTCAAGAACACGTCGAGCAACCTTGCGAAAGTTTCGCTGGAACTGGGCGGCAAGTCACCCTTCATCGTATTCGCCGACACCGATATCCAGAGCGCGGTGAATGCGCAAGTCGCGGCCATTTTCGCGGCAAGCGGACAAAGCTGCGTGGCGGGTTCGCGTCTTTTGATCGAGGCGTCCGTGAAGGATCGATTCCTCGCGCTGCTCGTGGAGCGCGTCTCACGCATTCGCGTAGGCGCGCCCAACGAGATGACCACGGAATATGGGCCGCTTTGCACCGAAAAACAACTGCGCAACATCGAAAGAATCGTCGCGAGTTCCGTCAACCAGGGTGCCAGAGTGCTTGCTGGAGGCGCGGCGCTGGAGCGCGACGGCTATTACTACGCGCCCACGATTCTGGACTGCACGGGCGTGAGCAACGCGGACAGCATCACGACCGAGCTATTCGGGCCCGTGCTTTCAGTGGATACGTTCACTACCGAACAGGAAGCGATCGAGAAGGCGAACAACACGGCCTACGGACTCGCCGCGGGCATCTTCACCACCAACCTCACCCGCGCGCATCGCGTTTCGCGACGCGTGCGTTCGGGCATCGTCTGGATCAACACGTATCGCGCGGTTTCACCACTCGTGCCGTTCGGTGGTTTCGGCCTTTCCGGGCATGGCCGCGAAGGCGGTATGGCCGCGGCGCTCGAATACACGACCACAAAGTCCGTGTGGCTTCGCACCTCGGACGAGCCGATCAGCGATCCGTTCGTGATGCGCTGATGCTAATGCGCTGAGCTGAAATCCGTTCACTGCCGCACCGTTTCAACGCGGTTGAAGGCGACGCTGCGCCACGTTCGTGGCGTGGCATTGCCTGTGCAATAAAGATGGAGACACGATGGAAAACCCGCCGAACGATAGCAGCGTTCTGACCATTGAAAGCAACTCGATCGAGTATGTCGCCCCCGAGAATCGGCACGGCAAGCCAGTCGATCTGTTCACGTTGTGGTTCTGCACAAACGTAGCACCACTTGCCGTGATTTCCGGCGCGACTTCTGTGCTCGTCTTTCACCTCGATGTGATGAGCGCGATTCTCGCCATCGTAGCCGGGCAATTCTTCGGCGCCATTTTCCATGCCCTCACCTCTGCGCAAGGCCCGCTTGTCGGCGTGCCGCAGATGATTCAAAGCCGCGCGCAATTCGGCCGTTATGGCTCCCTGCTCGTGGTCGGTTTCACCACGCTGATTTACCTGGGCTTCTTCGTTTCGAACATCATTCTTGCGGGTAAAACGCTGCACACAGCGGCCCCTGGGGTGCCCGCGCCGGTTGGCACGGTGCTGGGCGCGATCCTCGCGACGTTCGTCGGCGTGATCGGCTATCACTTCATCCACCAGTTCAACAAGATCGGCGCGTGGTTCATGGGCGGCGCGCTGCTGATCGGCATGATCATGATGGTACCCGGCCTCGACGCCCAGGTTCTCCAGCAAGGTCATTTCGATGTTTCGAACTGGTTCGCGATGTTCGGCCTGTGCGCCGTCTGGCAAATCAGCTTCGCACCCTATACGTCCGATTATTCGCGTTACCTTCCGGCAACCACGGGCTTCGCGAAGACCTTCGCATTCACGTACTTCGGCACGTCGCTGGGAACAATCTTCGCGTTCCTCTTTGGCGTGCTCGCGGTCAGCGCCGGCCACCACACCGACGCCATGCAGGCCATCCGCACTCAAACGGGCGTGTTCGGCTACGTGCTGATCTTCCTTTTCCTCGTCAACATCATCGGCCACAACGGCATGAATCTGTATGGAGGTGTGTTGTCCTTCATCACTGCCGCGCAAACGTTTCGTCCCGACTGGGTGCCAGGGCGTAACGTGCGCATCGGCGTGTCGACGGTCCTGCTGGTGGCTTCTACCGTCACGGCGCTGTGGGCCTCGAGCAATTTCATCGCGATCTTCCTGAACGCGATCTTCGCCATGCGTATCGTGCTCGCCCCCTGGATGGCGATCAATCTGGTGGACTTCTATTTCGTCAACGACCGGCATTACCGCGTGGCTGAAATCATCAACAGCAAAGGTGGCGCCTACGGAGCATTCAATTTCAAGGCCATCGCCATTTACGTCTTCGGCATTGCCGTCCAGATCCCGTTCATGGCGGAGAGTTTTTTTCACGGCCCCTTTGCGTCCATTGTGGGCGATGCGGATGTTTCCTGGATGGTTGGTCTCGTTGTGACCGCACTGACCTACTATATATTCGCATCGAAGAACAGTTCGCGCTCCCCGCGCACGGCTCCGGCTGGCATTCGCGCCTCGGAATGAGCGACTTTGGTCGGTGAAATGGTTCTGGTGCACGGCCACACGGTTGGGCCGGCGCCATACATCCCGGCTCAGCGTTTCCAGCGCGGCGCCGATCAGCCGCTGCTGTTGTTCCTCCACTGCGTTGAAAAGGTCACGAAACGCGGCGCGTGATCACCGATGAAGCGCTGGAACGCCAGTTGGAAACACCGTTGTACCTGCTGCGACTCAAGCTCAGTGACAAGAGGCGGCTCGCCGATGATGAGCTTGAGCGCGGGCACGAGGCCGACCATCAGCCCGGACAGCCTTCACAACGCCACCGGCCGGATACGAAGCGGGCGTCAAATCACGCCACAACAGTGAAACGGAAGCCAATCATGCACACCTTGCTCGAGCCGATGCTCGCTTTTTCGCGAGGCTTTTCACGGTCGCCTTTCCATGCGTGCTTCCCGTCATGCCGATACTCCTCGGCACTTCAAGCACTTTCCCACTCTCGCAAGCCTCTGCCTCAACGCGTACCGTAATCGATCCGTGTTGCGCCCAGGATACTGCCGTCCGGCGCCTGAACGAGCATGGCAGCCCGCTCGCCTGAAGGCACGTGCGAATTGAGCGCCATCGCGGCGCCGTTCCATTGGCCGATGGGCTCAATGGAGCGAACGATGTTCGCTTCCTTGAGCGCACGGCCCGAGTTCTCTCCGCGCCCGACCGCCGTGACGTGCTCGCGGTCGTAGCCCACAAGGAATATCTGCCCCTGACCGGTTCCGGCACCCACGGAAATCAACAGCGTGTTGCCTCTGCGCGTTCCGTTGACGGCCACCGGGCTTCCATCATTCGCCTGCGCGACCCGAATCGCTTTCTCCCCTTCGGCGCGGTTCCAGCCAACGAAACTCTTGCGGCCGTCCACGACCATTTCCGGCGTATAGGAACCGTTACCGAAACGCGAACTGTAAGCGGCCTGACGCTGCGTGGCCGCTTCCAGTGAGTAAGGATCCTTCCAGCCAAGACCGTCCCAATATGTGACATGGAAAGCCAGCGGCAAGACGTCCTGACGGCTGTTCGCGAGGTCGGACAGGTAAGCATCGGCGGGCGGGCAGGAAGAACATCCTTCCGAGGTGAACAATTCGACCACGACGGGTCTGGCCGAGGCGGCGACGGGCATGGCTGCCAGCAAGGCGAAAGCGGCAAGAAGACGGGCGGGCACGATTGACCTCCGAAGCGTGGGATGCCCTTCTAGTTCGTCGTAGCCACCTCAAAAGTTACAACACGGCCAACTGCAGTTCAGCCAATCTCGCCGGTTACCAGATGAAAAGCGCAGATGAAAAGCGGGGTGCGCCGCTTAATGTCATTTCAGTGAAGCTTCATCCAGTTAATTGTCTGAAGAATCCGCAATTGAACCTGACAAGATGAATGTTAGCGTCTTTCATATTCATCGATGTCAATGCAACTAATAAATAAGACACGGGTTTCGAAAAATAAATAAAAAAATCCGCCGCCTTCAATCACCCGGTTTTTACGGACTCAACGCCATTGCGCTTCCGGCACCAATAAATAAATAAACGGGAAGCCCAAATTTATACATCAAAACCTGGCGTAAACCATACGGCATCAACAGGTGTTTCAATCAGAAACAAAATCTCACAAGAGCGCGAGATTTGTAGATTTAAGCTGATGTGCATACATTTAGCCCGTTGCCCCAGTCTGCGCATCGTGCCCGATGGCACCGTGAATCAGGTGTCTGCTGTTTTATTCTTGCAATCCGGAAAAAATTTCCACCCCCGGGGAGAAGATGAAGAACGAACTCAGAAAAATCATCGAGACCGTCGGTCACATCGATGTTTCACCAGACTGCGTTGCGGATGATGACGATCTCTATGAGGTGGGATTGACGTCACTGAATACGATTCAGCTTATGCTCGCCATAGAAAAGCACTTCAATGTAGAAATTCCCGACGAGCTGCTCAATCGCCAGTTATTCAGAAGTATCAATTCACTGGCCGACACCATTTCGGTGCTGCAAAAAGGGGGGGCGTCGGTATGAGTGCCGTCATTCGCCCCATTCCGCCCAATCCACGGGCCGCACTGGACGCCTTCGATGGAGGCGACTCGGGCCATACGCTCGACCAGGCCGCGCAAGCCGCGGCGCGGGTTGCGGCGCAATTCGCCGATGCCGTCGATCGCGATGCGCGCTTTCCCGCCGAGGCCCTCGAGGCCATGCGCGAGCAGCGCTTGCTCGGCGCCACGGTTCCGCGGGAACTGGGTGGCTCGGGGGCCACGCTCGCCGCCGTCGCCTCGGCCTGCAGGATTCTCGGTAAAGCCTGTTCGGCTGCGGGAATGGTCTTCGCGATGCATCACATCAAGGTCGCTTCCACCATCGCGCACGCATCGGCCGCGCCCTGGCACCGCGCATTTCTGGAACAACTGGCTCGCAATCAATGGCTGGTCGCCTCGGCCACATCCGAAGACGGCACCGGCGGCAACTTGCGGAAGAGCCAGTGCGCGGTCGAGGTCAGCGGCGGGCGCTTCACGCTGCGCAAGCTCGCGCCCACGATCTCGTATGGCGCCCATGCGGACGTCATTATCGCCACGGCGCGCCGGGACTCTTCGGCGCCGGCCTCGGAGCAGGTGCTGGTCACCCTGCGCAAGGAGGATCTGGCGCTGACCGTGCGCGGCGGCTGGGACACGCTGGGCATGCGCGGCACCTGCACCGACAGCTTCATCCTCGACGGCCAGGGCGCGATCGAGCAGATCTTTCCGGTGCCCTTTGCCGACATCGCCGAAACGAGCATGGTGCCGGATTCGCACATTCTCTGGTCCTCGCTATGGGTGGGCATCGCGAGCGATGCGTACGCGCGCGCGCAGCGGTATTTCCGCGAGCAGAGCCCCAACGGCGACAGCCCCGCTGGACGACGCATTGCCGAAGCGCTCTCACTGCTGCAGGCGATGCAGGCGCGCATCGATAGCGCGCTGCACCGGCGCGCCAACGCCCATCCGCAGCGTTCGTGGTCCGAATGCATGGCGGACGCCGCGCAAATCAACGCGCTGAAGACCTTCGTTTCGAACTCCGCGCTCGGGGTGGCCGAGCACGCGATGATGGCCATCGGCATGGCGGCTTACAAGAACGGCACTCCGTTCAGCCTCGGCAGGCATCTGCGCGACCTGCACGCCGCGCCGCTGATGATCAACAACGATCGCATCGAGATCAACACGGCCCGTCTGATCCTTGCGCAACGTCCCGACCACGAGGTGAGTGCCCGATGAATTCGCCAACCGCCCAAGCCAGCGCGCTGCCCCACTCAACGAGCCGTGCGGCAACCAGCCAACCCGATCCGTGGCGCGAGGCCAGTCTCGATCGTTCCGGCGTCAATACGCTGCGCGACCAGTTGGTCGCCGCGGGCCTGCTCATACCCACTGGCGTGGCCGGCCTGTTCGGCAGAAGCCAGCAACTGGAGCGCGTGATCGACGCACTGGACGCACTGATCACGCGCCTTGGCGCCGACCAGCAAGCCGAAGTGCTGCGGTTTCCGCCGGCCATCAATCGCGCCGATTTCGAGCGCAGCGAGTACATGAAGGCGTTCCCGCAACTGGCCGGCACCGTGCACAGTTTCTGTGGCGGCGAACACGAGCAGCAGCGCGTCTTGCAGTGCCTCGATCGTGCGGAGGACTGGACCGAATACCAGAAGCCGACCTACGTGGTCATGACGCCGGCCGCCTGCTACCCGGTCTACCCCGTCGTCGCGACGCGCGGCCCATTGCCTCCCGAAGGGCGCGTGGTCGACGTGCTGTCCTGGTGCTTCCGCCACGAGCCGTCGCTCGACCCCACACGCATGCAGTTGTTCCGCATGCGCGAGTTCGTGCGCATCGGCACGGCCGCGCAGGTGCTCGCCTTCCGCAGTGAATGGATCACGCGCGCAAAGGCGCTGATCGAATCGCTGCTGTTGCCCAATACGCTCGATCTCGCCAATGACCCGTTCTTCGGTCGCGGCGGACGCATCGCGGCACGCAGCCAGCGCGAGCAGAGCCTCAAGTTCGAGTTGCTGATTCCCGTCGAGAGCGAAGAAAAGCCTACCGCGTGCCTGAGCTTCAACTACCACAGCGATCACTTCGGCCAGCTATGGAGCATCCAGGATAGCGATCTGCGCGTCGCCCATACCGGGTGTGTCGGATTCGGGCTGGAGCGCATGGCAATCGCCCTGTTCAAGCATCATGGCTTCGACGTCGGGCAATGGCCGGTGTCGGTGCGCGAAACGCTTTGGAGCTCCGCATGACGAAAGAACCGCTTGGACCGCTTGAACCGCTCGAGACCCGCGAACCGGGGCACGCATGCCTCGATTCCGTGACGCGCCGCGTGAGCGCCTACCGCCCCCACCCGCTGCACGGCCCGCAGATGGTGTGGAAAAACAGCAACTGCAGCGTCGACCTGTGGATCGAGGCGCTGTCGCAATGGAACATGAATCCGCTCGCGGGATTGTCCTTTACCGCGACGCTCGACTTTGAGGGCGATCAGTTCACGTTCTTCAAGTTCCCGGTCGACGATCTCGAACTGCTCTACGGCGTCGTGCTTCAGGAGCATTCGATCTACGCGCCGCTCGACGTGCACGTCGAAAATCAGGTCGGGCAGGAGCGGCTCATGCTGGTGGAGGTCGACGCGTGGCACCTCCCGGATACGAAGGGCGTCACCTACCAGCGCGAGCATGCCAAGACGACGATCGGCATCGACGCGATCGATCGCGAGCAAAGGCGCATCGGCTATTTCCATAACTCCGGCTATTACCTCGCCACCGGCGAGGACTATGACGCGCTGCTGGGCACAGATTCGCCCGAGCGTCAGGCGCCCTATGTCGAATGCGCGAAGCGGCGCTTCGAGCCGCTGCGCGATACGCCGTTGCGCGAGGCATCGCTTGCGTTGCTCAGGCGGCATCTCAAGCGGCGGCCGCATGCCAATCCCATCGCGTCGTTCAGGCAGGCCCTCGCGCGCGACGCCGGGCTCATTGCTGCGCGGCCGATCGAGTTTTTCCACGCGTACTCGTTCAATACACTGCGTCAGCTAGGCGCGAATTTCGAATTGCTCGGGCATTACCTGCGCTGGTTGCAAGCCGATGCGAGCACGCATCACGAGGTGCCCGCGAGCGCCATCGCGGCCTGCGACGCCATCGCTTCCGAGTCCGTGGTGCTCGAATTCAGGCTGGCGCGCTCCTGTGCGCGCAGCAAGGAAGATCGCGGCGAAAGCAGCCTCGATGTGCTGGAAGCGGCCTACGACACGCTGTTCGACGGCTTGAACCACGCATTCATTGGCTCCGCGCCCGCAGCCTCGCCGCAATGACCGACCGCGTTTTTCCGAATCGGCCATCGCGCGATGGCTGGCAAATGTGCGTGACGCGCGCGGGCGCCGTGTCGGGCCCGGACGCTGCGCTGGACAGCGGGCATGACTGGATCGACGCCCCGGTGCCCGGCACGGTTGCCCAGGCCCTCACGCTCGCCGGCCGGTTCGACGGGCGCAATCCGGAGCCGCTCGGCGGCCACGACTACTGGTACCGGCTGGGCGGACTCCCGCACGGGCGGCGCCTGATCGAGCTGGGCGGGCTTGCCACCATCGCGGAGGTGTGGATCGGCGGCGAATTCGTGCTGCGCTCGACCAGCATGTTCGTGTCGCACACGATCGAGCGCGAGATCCGCGCGGGCGGTGACGTCCTTTACCTCTGCTTCCGCTCGCTCGACGCGTGGCTGCGCGAGCAGCCACCGGCTCAACGGGCCCGCTGGCGCCCTCGTCTGATCGAGAATCCCGCGCTGCGCACGGTCCGCACGACGCTGCTCGGGCACATGCCGGGCTGGTATCCGCGGATCGAGACCATCGGGCCGTGGCGCGCCATTGATATCGTCGACCCGGCCATGCAGCCTCGCATCGCGTGGCATGCGGTGCAGGCACGCGTGACGGGCCGCGATGGATTGCTCGACGTCACGGTCCGCATGGCCGAGCCCCTCGGCGACGAGCGCGATTTGCACGTGACTTGCGGCGCGTACGCAACGACCGTCAAGCGGCCGGATCCGTTCACGATCCACGCCGTGCTCGCGATACCGGACGTCAAACTCTGGTGGCCCCATACGCACGGCGAGCCGTTTCTCTATGACGTGAGCGTCCAGGTCGGCGGCACGACACTGCCGCTGGGACGAGCGGGCTTTCGCACCATCGCCGTGGACCATGGCCGTGATGGCCGCGGTTTCGCCCTGTCGATCAACGGCGTCCCGCTGTTTGCGCGGGGCGCCTGCTGGGCCACCGAAGCGCCGCTCACGCTGCACGCCGCGCCGTCCGTCTACCGTGGCGCGCTCGAACGGGCGCGCGAGGCGGGCTTCAACATGCTTCGCGTGGGCGGCACCATGACGTATGAAGCCGACGCCTTCTACGCGCTGTGCGACGAGCTGGGCCTGCTCATCTGGCAGGATTTCATGTTCGGCAGTTTCGACTATCCGTGGAGCGACTCCGGCTTTGCCGAGTCGGTCGCGCGCGAGGCCACGCAGTTCCTGGCGCGGCATGCGATCCGCCCGTCGCTCGCGGTCTTTTGCGGCGGCAGCGAAATCGCGCAACAGGCGGCCATGTACGGTCTTGCGGAGCAGGACCGGGCCGACGATCCCGCCGCGCAAACGCTCGCGCGGCTTGTCGCGGCGTGGCGGCCCGATGCGCTCTACGTCCCGCATTCGCCGGACGGCGGCGTGCTGCCGTTCACGCCGCGCGAGCGCATCGCCCACTACTACGGCGTGGGCGCGTGGCTGCGGCCGCTCGAAGACGCGCGGCGCGCCGATGTGCGTTTTGCCGCCGAGTGCCTCGCGTTTGCGAACGTGCCCTGCGAGGCCACGCTGGAAGCGGCGCTCGCGCGGACGACGCACGCCCCCGGCTGGACCGACGCGGTGCCGAGCGACCCTGGCGCCTCGTGGGACTTCGACGACGTGCGCGACCACTATCTGCGCGAGCTATACGATCAGGACCCCGTACGTTTGCGTCGCGACGATCCGCTGCGCTACTTCGAGCTTTCGCGCGCCGCAACCGCCGACGTCTTCAGCGAGACGCTCGCGGAATGGCGGCGTGTCGGCTCGCGGTGCGCTGGCGCGCTCGTCTGGCAGTTTCAGGACGTCAAGCCGGGCGCGGGCTGGGGCGTGATCGACGCGCTCAAGCGCCCGAAATCGGCCTGGTACGCCATGAAGCACACGTTGCAGCGCCAGCAGATCCTGCTGACCGACGAAGGCCTCAACGGACTCGACATTCACGTGCTCAACGACGGGCCCGATTCGCTCACGGCGCAAGTCGAGATCGTCGCGCTGCGCGACGGCACCGTCCGGGTCGCACGCGGCCGCCAGACGATCACCATCGGGCCGCACGGCGGCGCGGTGATCGGCGCTTGCGCGCTGACCGGGCAATTCTTCGATTTCACGTTCGCCTACCGGTTCGGCCCGCTGGCCCACGATGCCGTGATCGCCTCGATGTACGACGCGCAAGGCGCCCCGCTTTCGCAGGCTTTCTACTTTCCGGAGCGTGCCGCAGCAGCCGTGTTCGAGCGCCACGATATCGGTCTCGAAGCGAACCTGGAACCCTGCGCGGGGCGATGGCGGCTAGCGGTGAAGACACGCTCCGTTGCACGTTACGTCCAGATTCATGCGCCCGGCTTTTTGCCGTCCGACAACTGGTTTCATCTTGCGCCGGGCCACACGTCATATGTCGATCTGCTGGATGACCCTGCCACACAAAACGGTCAGGAATCCGGATCGATAATAAATGACGTTCTGGCCAATGCGGGCGCAATCGAAGTACGCGCAGTCAATTCGCGCAAGATCGTCTATCTGAAACTGCCACCCGAGAGTCCGCGTTGAAACCCATAACGATCAATGACTGTCACGGATGGCTTCACGACGGCTATACCAGCCATGGCGTCGTCATCTGCGGAGCGCTCGGCCACGAAGCGCTCTGGACCCACAAGCTCACGCGCGCGCTCGCGGAGCATCTCGCGAACCGGGGCGTCTGGGCGCTCCGCTTCGACTATCCCTGCGCGGGCGATTCGCTCGGCCACGACGACGAGGACGGCCGCTTCGCCAGAAGCCTGGAGAGCGTGCAACGCGCCATCGCTTTCCTGCGCGCGCAGACGCCGGTCACCCATCTCACGCTGGTCGGCGTGCGCGCCGGCGCGCTCTTTGCCACGCTGGCCGCGTGCGGTGCGGGGCAACGGCAGCCGCCCGAGGTCGACGCGCTGGCCCTGCTCGCGCCCGTCGTAAGCGGCAAGGCCTACCTCCGGGAGCTCGCGCGGCTGGCCCGGCAATGGCTCGACTACGCGCCGCCACCCGTGCGCGAGGCGCACCGCGCGGGCGCGGGCCTGACCGTCCTCGGCCATGACTACCCCGTGGATCTGGTGGAGCGGATCAAGACCGTGAATCTCTGCGACGTGGTTGGCGCGGCGCGATCGCTGCCCCGCTCATGCTGGCTGATCGATGCGCCCTATGGCGACGCCGATGCCCTGGCGGCGGCGCTTGGCTCGCGCGGCGTCGCAGTGGAAAGCGAAGTCAGCAATGAAATGTCGTGCGCGCTGGATATCACCCCGCACTCGCGGCTGCCTTCGCACATGATCGATGCGACCACCGATTGGGTCGCACGGAACGCTGCATCTGTGGAGCCGGTGATGCACCGGCAGGCGCAGCCTGCATGCGACGCAAACGGCGCAAACGATGTAAACGACGGGCGCGGATCGGCCGGCTTCGTCACGCACGAGATGGTCGAACGCGTCGTCACCATCGGCCCGAACCGGCTCGCGGGCGTGCTCTGCACGCCCACCGGCCTGCGTTCGCCGCTGCGTGGCGCACCGGCATTGCTGATAGCCAGCACGGCATCGAACCCGCGTGCGGGAGACGCGCGCCATGCCGTGAATCTGGCGAGGCATCTGGCCGATCTCGGCATCACCTCGCTGCGCTTCGACACCTGCCACGTCGGCGACAGCGGCCTGCAAGCAGCCGACGATCAATCGGGCGTGCCCTATTCCGAGCAGAGCATCGCCGATGTCGTCGCCGCGGCCGACTGGCTCGCGCAACAAGGCTATGGGAAAGTGGTCGCGATGGGCGTCTGTAGCGGCGCCTACGCGTCGCTGCAAGCGGCCACGCGTTCGCCGGTCGTGACGGGTGTCGTTGCGATCAACCTGTCACGCTTCGTCTGGCCACGCGGGCTGATGCTGTCCAGCGTGCAAAAGGTCGAATCCACGCGCGGCTACCTCATGTCGGTGCGAAGCTGGCGAAAGTGGAAGCACCTGGTCACGGCTCCGCGTGACCCGCGTCCCATCCTGCGCGTGTTGTGGCGGCAAGCGAGCGCGCGCTTTCAGGTGCCGTTGATGGATCTTGCGCAGCGCGCCGGGTGGCAAGCCGGCGCCGACACCGAACGGGGTGTCATGCAGACGCTGGCCAGACGCAACGTGCGGACGCTGCTCGTTTATGGCGAATACGACAAGGGGGTTGACGACCTGACGCGCCATTTCGGTCCCGCGCGCCGGGCCTTCAAGGGCTCGTGTCACGTGCGCGTGCACATCGTGCCGGAACTCGATCATTCGCTCTATGAAGCGTCGGGAAGAAACACCGTGACCGACCTGAGCGTGCGTTCATTGACGGAGTGGTTCTGCGAGGACAGTGAAATCAGTGAGGCACTTTCGCCCTCCCTTCCTGCCCGGCACCAGGCAAGCTTCTCCGCTGTAGCGCCACCCGCTACAGGGGCGCCGCTGATACGCACCCGGGTTGGCGACGAGTAGCACCCACCGGCGCGCATCTGCGCTTGCCGGCGCGGCCGCTCGTGCGACTCGTGCACATCGAGCGCCGCGCCGGCAGCGTTGCCGCAATTTACATCGACGAGCCCTGAGCCGAGCCCGAGCCCTTCACGCCAACCGAAGCCCCGCCTTGCGCGGCGGCGGCGCCGTCGAGCGTTTCACCGGCCTTCGCCTTTGCGCCGCCAACGGCGTCGTCGGCGCTCGACATCGCGCCTTGCGCGTGATGCTTCGTCGCTGCGGTAGCGTGCTTGACATGCTTCTTCGTCGAATGGGCCGCCGACTTTGCGGTGCTCTTCGCCGTGTCGGCCGCCGAGTCCACCGCATTCGTCGCGCCGCCGGCCACGTTGCCCGCTGCTTCGCCGGCGCTGCCCACGGCCTTGCCTGCGCCGTTCACCGCGCCGCCAACGAGGCCGCCCGCGCCCGCGGCATTGGCGCCTGCGCCCGCTTGTGCTCCAGCACCCGCGCCGAGCACCGGCGTCTGGACATTCGCGCCCACACCGGCCGAACCTTGCGCGCCCGCCGGATTGGTTTGCGCGAAAGCAGCCGTGGTGGCGAAAGCGGTGAAGGCGGCGCCGAGCAACATCGTACGGATCGTGTTCATGGTCTTCTCCCTAAAGTATCAGTCAGGCATCAATCAGCATTGGTAAAGCATCGATGGCTGCGGTCGAATCGTCTCGACCCGTCATCCTGCTCGCCGCACCATGCGGCAGGCAGGGCCACTTTAGCGAGCCTTGCGCACGAAGTCCGCGATTCTTGAGGACTGTTACTCTCGTTGCAATTGCTGACGAATGCCTGACTATCTTTAACAGTTAGCCTCGCTCGCACGGCAAGAAGCCGGAGCGAATCTTGCGAGGCCAGGGAGAAGCATGGCGTTTATTCGCTGCGCCCGCGCTTGATCAGCCTGATGCGCTTGAGCCAGCCGCCGCGCCCGAAGTCGGCTTGCTGCAGGAACACGGCGATCACGATGATCAAGCCTTTGAGCACGAGCTGGGTATTGCTGTCGATGTCGTTGAGCAGCAGGATGTTGCCGAGAAAGCCGAAGATGAGCACGCCCACGACCGTGCCAGAGATGCGTCCCACGCCGCCCATCAGGCTCGTTCCGCCAATCACCACGGCGGCAATCGCGTCGAGCTCCCAGCCCATTCCCGCGTCGGCTTTCCCCTGCCGGTATTGGGCCGCATACAGCACGCCGACGAGCGCCGAGAGCAAGCCGGAAATGGCATACGCCATCATCTTGTAGCGCTTGACGTCGAGCCCGGAAACCACGGCGCATTTCTCGTTGCCGCCAATCGCATAGAGATATTTTCCGAACACGGTCCGGTTCATCACGAAGCTGAAGATCAGCGCGATCACGAGAAAGCACAGCGCGGGCACGGGAATGAGATTGAACAGCAGCGCGCGCAGATTCTCGATGTCGGCCGTGGCGTTCGTGCCGCTGTAGATGGAATAGACGGCGGTGTCCTGCCCGGCGATCAGCCGTGCCGCGCCCAGCACGCCCACCATGGCCGCGAGCGTGACGATGAACGGCTGCATGCGCCCGCGCGTGATGATCCAGCCGTTGATGCTGCCCACCGTGAAGCCCGCGAGCGGCACGATCCAGAGCCCCCCGGCGAGCGGCATGCGGTGCGCCGCGTGCAGCGCGATATACAGGCACGCCAGCGCCGCGCACAGCAGCGCCACGACGCCTCGCACCGCGCGCGCGGCCCCCGCGTGCGCGCCACGCTTGCGCAACGGCGTGCGCCATGCGCCCAGCACCACGAAGACGATCGAGAACACGGCGAGCGCGTCGAGCACCAGCGACGCGTAAGTCGCCCTGCTCCAGCCCTCGGTGGTGAGCAGCATGGCCGTGAGCACGCTGCCCAGACCCATGATGGCGCCCACCGATAGATCGATGCCCGCGGTGATGATCACGAGCGTCATGCCGATCGACATCACGCCGACATTGGCGACCTGGCGGAACACATCGGAGATATTGGCGCTCGACAGAAAGATGTTGCTGCCGTCGCTCGCGTGCGGCGACGTGAACGCGCCCACCACGAGCAGCAGGATGAGCCCGAGGTAGTACTTCAGATGAGTCATCAGCGTGCCGAACTGGCGCCCGCGCGTGGGTGCGTCCGGCTCGGCAACATGGTCCTGCACATGCAGCATGGTCAGCCTCCAGGCAATCTCCAGTCACGTCCCGGACGGAGCGATGGACGATGACTTCAACATGGATTCAACATGGATTCAGGGAGAGGCGAGGCGAATGAGTTCGTCGCCGGAAAAATCGCTGCGCGGCAAGATCCGTTTCGCGCGCCCTTCGCACAGGACGAGAATGCGGTC
>JAITTX010000080.1 GCA_031286755.1 Paraburkholderia sp. | reverse complement strand
GCGCCGAAGAACAGCGCGAGCAGCACGACCGTGTAGATCGCCATGATGACGGCGGTGGCGCGCTGGGCCATCCAGTCGCGCAGGCCGTAGTGAGCGCCAACGACGAGGCGCTTCGGACCGATACCGTTTTTAGCCGACATTATTAGAACGCTCCGAAGAGTTTGGCCGCGAAGGCAATCGTGAGGATCGTGGAGATGACAACGACCACGAGCGAGGTCGACTTGCCTTTTTCTTTGCTCACGAGGCCATGATTGAAGTCCATGAACAGGTGGCGTACGCCCGCGCAGAAGTGAAACAGGAACGCCCACCCGAGGACCAGCACGATGAGCTTGACGATGATGTTGGAGAGGAAGCCCTTGAAGACTTCGAAGCTGAGCTCCGAAGTGAGGCTCTGGTCAAACAGGAACAGCAGGAAAGGCAGGAACAGGAACAACAGCGCACCGCTCACGCGGTGGCCGATCGACACGCGGCCCGCGAGCGGCAGGCGGTATGCGAACAATATCTGCCCAAGCCCGATGTTCCGGTATTCCGGCCTCGGTTTTTTTACGCCTTCTGCCATGCTAGACCCCTTCAGAAATTGGATAACAGATCGCATCCGTCTCTGTGATCTGGCGCCATAGGGAGTGGGTCGTCCGCATTGCTTTGAGACACTGTGGGGAATGGGACCGCGGCACAGAGCAGATGATTGCCAGCAGATCGGTCTGCTGACAGATTGACGCATCTTCGTCCATTGGTGATATTCTGTCCAATATCTATCGCATCTATCTGAAATACGTTTTACAGATATCACTATGGAACTGCGGCACATCCGATATTTCATGGCGGTAGCCGAGGAGCGCAACGTCACGCGTGCCGCCGAGAAGCTGGGCATTGGGCAGCCGCCGCTGAGCCAGCAGATTCACGCGCTGGAGGACGAGCTGGGCGTCCGGCTGTTTCGCCGTACCGGCCACGGCGTGCTGCTCACCGAAGCCGGTGAAGCGTTCCTGACCGATGCGAAACGCGTGCTGGAGAACGCACGGCAGGCGGTCCAGAACGCCCAAAGCGCGGGACGCGGCGAAGTCGGGCAACTGAATATCGGCTTTACCGGATCCGCGGCTTTCAATCCGGTAGTGGTGAACCTGATCCGCAAGTTTCGGAAATCCTATCCCAACGTTTCGCTGACACTGGCCGAAGGCAATACGGCTCAACTGCTTTCCTGTCTGGACGACGGCCGGCTCGATGTCGCGTTCGTGCGCCTTGGCAACCAGTCGCCCGCTGGCGTGGCGTTCCACCATATTGCGGTCGAGCCCATGAAGCTCGTCTTGCCGACCACGCATCCATTGGCCAGGAAACGAAAAATCCCGCTCAATGGGCTCGCTCAAGATCCCTTCGTGCTGCTGCCGCGCGAAGCCAGCCCGACTTTGCATGACGTGATCGTTGGAGCTTGCCTCGAAGCCGGGTTTGCTCCCGTGATCGGCCAGCAAGCGCCGCAACTCTCGTCAGTCGTCAATCTGGTCGCGGCGGAATTCGGTGTATCGCTGGTCCCCGCATCGGTATGCCAGATCCGCGTCGAGGGCGTGGTCTATGCGGACGTTCTCGGCGGCAACATTTCAATCCGTCTCGCACTCGCTTCGCGCAAGGACGCAACGACGGCAAAAATCGCCAACTTCCTCGCGATTGCGAACGAATCGCCCATGCTTCCCACGGCTGAGTAATCGTCCGACGAACGCAGTCGCGCCGGCGTTTCTCACGCCACCCATCTCGCCACCCCGTCTGGCACTATCGAACGTGCGAAGCTGGTACTAAGCTTTCTTTTACGTTCGAGGCAGTATCAGCGCAGTACCGGGGAGGTCTCGTGGCCACTACTGACTCCATAGCGCAGGCTCGCGCGGATGCACCCGCGCCTTACGATGCGCTCTACGATCCGCTCGTTTCTCCATTGGCCAGCCGGGGCATGGAATACGCGCCCACATACTGGGTTGCCTCCGCCGGCGCGCCTCCCGAAGATGACGGCCCGCTCGAAGGCGATGCGGATGTCGACGTCCTCATTGTCGGCGCGGGCTTCACAGGCCTGTCTACCGCGCTCTTTCTCGCGCGCGAACACGGTATCCGGGCGACAGTGGTCGACGCGAACCGTACCGCGTGGGGATGCACGAGCCGCAATGGCGGCCAGGGACAAAACGCCAGCGGCCGGCTTTATCGCTCGCAGTGGATCGAGCGATGGGGCAAGGCCACCGCGCTCAAGCTCGATGCCGAGATTCGCGAGGGTTTCAATACTTTCAAGTCGCTCATTAGCGAAGTGCCTTGCGATCCCCAGCCTGGCGGCCACCTGTACATCGCGCACCGTGCGAGAAAAATGGCATTCCTGAGCAATGAGTGCAAGATCATGCACGACGTGTTCGGCTACGACACGCGTATGTTGAGCGCGAGAGAAGTCGCCGAAAATTACGTCGACGACAAGGAAAACTGCGGCGCGCTGCTCGAGCCCGATGGGATTGGCGTCCATCCGCTCAAGCTCGCATTCGGCTATCTGCGCATGGCGCGCGCGCTTGGCGTCAGGGTTCATCCGGGTACCCCCGTGCTGGGCGTCGACACGATCCAGGGCGTGCATCACGTACGCACGCCGCGCGGCATCATTCGCGCCAAGGCCGTCGCTTTCGCGACCGGCGGTTATACGCGCAATGACATGCACAAAGTGCTGCGCGCCAAAATCATGCCGATTCTTTCGAACTCGCTCGTCACGCGCGAACTGACTCAGGACGAGATTGCCTCGACAGGCTTCCGGACTCACGTGGTGATCACCGATACGCGCACGCTGCGCTTCTACTACCGACTGTTGCCGGACAACCGCTTGCAGATCGGCAGCCGCAGTGCGATCACCGGCGCCGATGCTGCCAATCCGCGCCATCTCGCCGTGCTCGTCGAAGGATTGCAACGCAAGTTTCCTTCGCTTGGCGGCATTCGCATCGATTTTTCGTGGTGGGGCTGGGTCGACGTCAGCCACGACATGATGCCGCGCGTCATGCAACCCGATCCTCGGCAGAGCGTTTTCTATGCGGTCGGTTATGGCGGCAACGGTGTTTCGTTCTCTGCGCACGCAGGGCGGCGGATGGCGCAGCGCATCGCCGGCAAGTGGTCCGGTCACGACGATCTGC
>JAITTX010000033.1 GCA_031286755.1 Paraburkholderia sp. | reverse complement strand
CCCCACAACCCGTTTGATGACCCGCAGAGGACTTCATGAAGATCGGCTTTCCCGTCGAACCGGATTTCACCGCCCAGCGCCAGCATTTTCTTCACGCCGCGCAATTGGCGAACGCAGCGGTGACGAGCTATGCGCATCCGCTCAAGGGCCCCCACGGCGAGGCGCTCGCGACAGACGTCGCGTGGCTCGGCAACCCCGCCGCGCGCCGCGTGCTGCTGGCCGTTTCGGGCACGCATGGGGTGGAGGGCTATTACGGCTCGACATGCCAGACCCAATGGCTGCACGAGCTGGCCGCCCGGACCTTGCCCGACGACATCGCGGTGATGATGGTGCACCTGATCAATCCGTGGGGCACCGCGTGGGTCAGGCGCGTGAACGAGGACAATGTCGATCTGAACCGCAACTACGTCGACTTCGGCGCGCCATTGCCGGTCAATGCGCGCTACGAGGAGTTGCACGAGATCTACGCGTGCAGCGATATCGACGGGCCGCAGCGCCAGCGCGCCGATGCGCTGCTGGCCGGGCAGGTGGAAGCGCTCGGCTGGTCGGGCGTGCAGGCGATCGTGGGCGCGGGCCAGTATCGCCATGCGGATGGACTCTTTTACGGCGGCCAGGCCGCCACGTGGTCCAACCGGACCCTGCGCGAGATCGCGCAGCGTTTTCTCAAACCAGCCCAGGTGGCCATCTCGTTCGACCTGCACACGGGGGCGGGCCCGTTCGGCCACCCGATGCTGATGGCGATTGCGCAATCGGCCTATCCCGCGCTGGCGGATGCGCAGCGTCTTTACGGCCCCTGGCTCTACACGCTGCTCACGCACGCGGATGCCGCCATCAGCGAAACCGGCGTGGTCGCGCGGGCCACGGGCTACGCCTCCCAGGCGTTGCTGGATGCCTTGCCGGATACGCACCTGATGCAACTGGTGATCGAGTGCGGCACCTATCCGGAAGAGCCCATGCACACGGCCCTGCGCGACGACCACTGGCTGCACCTCCATGGCGACCCGCGCGACGCGCGCGGCCGCGCGATCAGCCGCGCGCTGTTCGAATCGTTCCTGCCCGCCGACGCCGACTGGCGCGAACTCGTGTGGCTGCGCACACGGCAGATCTGGGAGCGCGCGCTGGCAGCGCTGCCTGATGTCGCGCACGCGGGGCGGCAATGAAGCGCCCTTGAAGCGCCCATGAAACAGGCGTCGATCTGCTCAACGTCGCGCTGCATGTGTCGATGCTCGGCTCCGGGGCCATCGCGCAGTGCGTGGCCGATACACGCTCCGCGCTCAGTGCAGTTTGATCGAAGGCCGGCCGAAGCTGTGCAGGAATTGGCCTGGTAAAGCGCGCCGGACTCGCCCAGCGAAACCACCGTGCCGGCGTCGCGAAACACGAAGCGCGCGACCGGCTTGCCGGCCCGGCGCCGCGCGAAGGCCTGGCTCAGGTAGACCGCCTGCTGGTGGGCCACCTGGGCGCGCGGCGGCAGATACGGGCTCGCGCCACCGGACGCGCCCGGGCAGGCCGCACAGTCGCCGAAATCGCGAGGAGATCATTCGCATGCTTGCCACCCATGAAATCGATCTGGCCGTCATGGGCAGTCAACTCAAGGAGTTGCGGACTCACGCCGCGGAGTTCGCCAAGCATCCGATGGTGTTCGTGGCCGCACCCGAGCACCCGCTCATGCAGCGCAAGCGCGTTTCCGTGAAGGATCTGGAGTCGGCGCATCTGCTGGTCCGCGAGCGCGGCGCCGGAAATGATTCAAAGCGTGAGTGAGAAAAACCGTTACGCAGCAACGCCAGGCGCGCTCAGGCACGTCACATGACTCGTGCCTGCCTGCGTTCCCGCGCGCCGATGTTCGCGTCGATCCAGCGACGCGCGCTGGCGAGCATGATGGCTTCGCGGTCGCGGCCGCGCCCCATGCCTTCCACGGTGACGAACTCCACATTGCGTATGCCGATGGTCGCGAACACCGCGCGAACATAGCCCGTCAGATAGTCGGGCTGGCGCGCGGCGCCGCCCCCGGTGAAGAAGCCGCCCGATGAAACCGCGACCAGCACCGGGCGGTCCCTGAGCAAGCCGATCTTGCCTTGCGGGGAGAGGCTGAAGGTGCGCCCGGCGCGCATGATGTGATCGAACCACGCCTTCAGCCCCGAGGGCACGGCGTAGTTGTGCATGGGCGTGCCCATCACCACCACGTCGGCCAGCTCGAGCTCTTCGATCAGGGTTTCCGAAAGCGCGAGTGCGTCGCGTTGCGCGGTGGTGCGCGTGTGCGGCGGGAGCAGGATGGCGTCGACGAATCCGGCGCTCAGGTGGGGCGGCGGTTCGCTGCCCAGGTTCCGTCGCGCGACGTGTACGCCGGGGTTTTCGCGCAGCAGCGACTCGACGGCGTAGCGCGCCACCCGGCTGCTGAACGAAGCGTCGCCGCGCGCGCTGCACTCGATATGCAAGATCTGGTTCACGCCTGGAGTGCCTCCAATGTCATGCACTGGTCCAATCCGTGAACCTTCGTAACGATCGATGTTCGCGAGGCGAGTGCGTTATGCCGCGATTCTGGCAAGCCCTGTGCGCGCTGGCAACGTCGTGCTGCGCATGTCGTTCATACCAATGCGCTGATA
>JAITTX010000023.1 GCA_031286755.1 Paraburkholderia sp. | reverse complement strand
GCCCTGGGCGTCCACGTCGAACACGCGAATGTGATGCGGGCCGTTCTCCAGATGCGAGGCGCCGGAATCGGCCACGTACAGCCGTGATTCGTCGGGCGAGAAGGCGAGGCCGTTGGGCTTGGCGAAATCGTCGGCCACCCGCTCCACCGCGCCCGTTTCCGGCGCAACGCGATAGACATGGCAGCCGCCGATCTCGCTGGGCGCGCGATAGCCCTCGTAGTCGCCGAGAATGCCGTAGTCGGGGTCGGTGAACCAGATCGAGCCGTCCGAATGCACGATCACGTCGTTGGGCGAATTCAGGCGGCGCCCTTCGTGGCGCTCGGCAATCACGGTGATGCGCCCGTCGTGCTCCGTGCGCGTGACGCGCCGCGTGCCGTGCTCGCAGGTCACGAGCCGGTATTCGCGGTCGAGCGTGTTGCCGTTGCTGAAATTCGCGTTGGCGCGGAACACCGCCGCGCCCAGGCCGGGCACCCAGCGCATCATCCGGTTGTTGGGAATGTCGCTCCAGGCAAGGAATTCCCCAGCCGGAAACCAGACCGGGCCCTCCGCCCACATGCAACCGTCCGCGAGCTTCTCGAGCTGGGCGTTCGGCTGCAGCAGCATGCGAAAGCGCGCATCGTGGATTTCATATTCGCCGGGATTCATCGTTCTCGCCTCGCAAACTCAGGTTCGGGCCACGGCATCGCCTTGACCACTCATTTCGCTCACTCACCGCCGCGCCGCGCGTCCGCTCGCCACCACGACGCCGATGATCAGGAGTCCGTACACGATGGAGCGGCCGCCCGCGCCCGCGCCGAGCGCGTTGAGCATCGCGTTGGTGAGGAACAGGAACATCGAGGCGCCCCAGACGCCGGCCACCGCCGCCTTCCCGCCCGTCACCTGGGTGCCGCCGATCACCACCACCGCAACGGAGATCAGCATGTACTCGACGCCCATGTCGAGCGCCGCCCCGCCCGACACCGCGGCGAGCAGCAAGCCCGTGAACGCGGCGATGGTCGCGCAGAGCACGTAGGTCACGCAGCGCACGCGCTCCACCTTGACGCCGGCAAGCCACGCGGCGCGCCCATTCTGGCCGAGCGCGGAGAGCGCGCGCCCGAACACCGAGCGATGCAGCAAGAACGCCAGCGCAACCGAAAGCGCGAGCGCCAGCCAGGCCACGTCCGGCAGCCCGAGCACGCGCGCATTCGCGAATGCCTGCAGCGCGGGCGGCGGCGGCGGCATATCGCGGCTTTGCGTGATGGCGACCGACTGCACGATGAAGCTCGACGAGAGCGTCGCGATGATCGGCGGAATGCGCAGCACGCGAATCAGCAGGTAGTTGGCCCCGCCCACGAGAACGCCCACCGCCAGCGCGACGGCAATGCCCACGCCTATCAGGCCGTTTTCGCCGTGCAGGAACTGCACGCCCAGCACGCCGCTCAGCGCGATGGCCGAAGGCATCGACAGATCGATGTTGCCGGGGCCCGCCGTAATCACGAGCATCTGCCCGAGTCCGGCCAGCACCATGAAGACCGCGAACACGAGCGCGGTGGCCACGACGTTGCCCGCGATCGAGATGCCGAAGATGCCCGCGATGACGAGCCAGACCAGTGCCGCCCCGGCGAACGACCACAACCACGGCGCTTCGATTGCGCGCAGGCGCTCGTAGGGCGAGGCCGCGCTGCGTTCACCGCGCGGCTCGCCCGGCGGCTGCGGATGGGGCTGATGATGCGGCTGCGGCGCGACGCGCTGCCCGGATTCGCGCATCTCGCTCATCGGCTGCCCCCGCGCCGTTGCAGCAGCACGCGCAGCGAAAGCACGACGATCAGGATCGCGCCCTGCATGCCGACCTGCCAGTCGGGCGACACATTGAGGAAGGCGAGAAACGAGGCCGCCAGCGTCAGCGTGATCGCGCCCAGCACGGCCCCCACCACCGAGACGCGCCCGCCCGTGAACTCGCCGCCACCGAGGATCACGGCGGCAATCGAAAGCAGCGTGTAGCGCAGCGCGAGATTGGCGTCGGCCGAGGTGGTGAGGCCGAGCAGGCATAGCCCCGAAAGCACGCCGAAGATCCCCGCGATGCCGTACAGCGTGGCCTTGCTGCGCACGAGCGACCAGCCGAAGCGGCGCACGGCGCGCGGGTTGCCGCCCGCGCCGCGCAGCCGCACGCCAGCGGACGAGCGCATCAGCAGCAAGTGGCCCGCCAGCGCAATCACCGTCGACCAGACGATGGGCGCGGCCACGAACGGCGTCTGGTAGCCCATGATCTGCGAGAGCCATGCGGGGCTCGCGCCGCCCGGCGACGGCAGCAGCAGCACGGCCACGCCGTTCCACACGAACGAGAGCCCGAGCGTCACGACGATGGAGGGGATTTGCCGGAACTCCACGAGCGCCCCCACCGCCGCATACAGCAGCACGCAGCCCGCCAGCGCGGCCACGCCCACGAGTGGACGGGTCTGGAGCAGCGTCGCGCCGATGCAGGCGACGAGGCTCACAAACGGGCCGATGGACAGGTCGAGGTCGTTGGCGGTGATGATGGCGAGTTGCGCGAGCGTGGCGAGCACGAGCGGCACGGCAAGGTTCAGCAGCAGGCCCAGGCCGAAATAGCTGAGCGTGGCGGGTTGCAGGATGAACAGCGGCACCAGCACCGCAACCAGCGAGAACGCGGGCAATAGTGCACGCAAATGAGCACGCAAATGAGCGCGCAGATGGGCGCGCGGATAGGCGCCTCCGAGCGTGCGGATCATGCGGGAATCTCCTCGAAGCTCGCGGCGAGCAGCGCCTGCTCGTTGCACTCGTGCGCGGCCAGCGAGCGCGTCACGCGCCCCGCGCGAAATACATAGGTGCGATCGCAGTACGCGAATTCGTCGTTCTCGGTCGTGTACCAGATGAACGTGCGGCCGCGCGCGGCCTCGGCGCGCACGAGCCGGTAGAGATCGTGCTTGGTGCCGATATCGACGCCGCGGGTGGGGTCGTCCATGAGGATCAGTTGCGCATCCGAGGCGAGCGCGCGCGCGAACAACACCTTCTGCTGATTGCCGCCGGAAAGCGCGAGAATGCCCGCACCCGGCTGCGCGCCGCGTATGCCCATGCGCTCGCGCCATTGCCCGGCGAGCACGCGCGCGGCGCGCCGGTCGATGACGCGCGGCAGCGGCAGCCAGCGCGCGCCGCCGCGCCGGTCGAGCAGCCAGCGCAGGTCGAGATTCTGCGCGATCGACCACAGCGGAAACACGCCGTCGCGGGCGCGGTCGCCGGCCACGAACGCAATCGGCTCGCGGCTGCGGGCAGCCATTTCATAGATGGCGAGCAGCGCTTCGCTCTGCCCCTGGCCCGCGAGCCCGGCGAAGCCGATCACTTCGCCGCGCGGCGCATCGATCTGCGTGTGTGCGCCGGGCCCGAGCGCCCAGCGATACCCCGGCGCGCCCGTAGCGGAATCGGCCGCGGCGTCCGGGCGCGACTCGCGTCCACCTGGCGCGGCGGCTTCGACGTCCACGTGCTGGCCCATGGCATGGATGATCGCCTTCTGCGTGATCCGCTCCCTGGGCAGCACGGCGGCCACGCGGCCATCGCGCATCACCAGCACGCGCTGCGCCGCGCGCTCGATTTCACCAAGCATGTGGCTGATCAGGATGGTGGCGATGCCGCGCTCGCTCACGCTCGCGATGAAGGCGAGCAGTTGCGCGGCCGTGTGCGCATCGAGGCTGGAGGTGGGCTCGTCGAGAATCACGAGCCGCACCGGATCGCGCATGACCGTGAACGCGCGCGCGATCTCCACCATTTGCCGTTGCGTCAGCGAAAGATCGGCTATCAGCTCGTGCCCGCGCAAGCCATGCCCCGGAAAAATCGCGTCGAGCTGCTCCAGCATCAGTTGCGTCGCGCGCCGCCGCCACGCGCGCCCGCGCAGTTCGGGATGCACGATCGACATGTTTTCCGCGATGCTCAGGTTCGCGCACAGCGACAGCTCCTGGAACACGCAGCGCACGCCCTGCTCGCGCGCGACATTCGGATCGTAGTGGCGCACCTCGCGGCCCGCGATGGCGATGCGCCCTTCATCGGGCGCGAACACGCCGGTCAGCACGGCCATCAGCGTGGATTTGCCCGCGCCGTTGTGGCCCGCGATGCCCACGCACTCTCCGGCGCGAAAGTCGAAGTCGATCCCGGCCAGCGCCTTCACGCGGCCGAACGTCTTGCCGATGCCGCGCAAGGCAATCAGCGGCGCGGCATCGTTGTGCGCTTCGTGCGCTTCGTGCGCTTCGTGCGCGTCATGTGGCGCCTGCGCGCCGTCGCTGCCCTTGCCTCGCGCGCTACTTCGCATCGACGACCTTGAGCACGTCATCGCGGCTATACAGCTTGTTCGCGAGGCCGCCCTGCGGCGTCTTCGCGAGCACGGCGTCGAGGTCGCCGGCATTCACCTGCAGCAACGGCATGCGGATGTCGTGCGGCATCTTCTTGCCGGCCAGCAATTGCTGCGTGACCCAGAACGCGAAGGTGGAGGCGCCAGGCGGGATCGTCACGGAAAGGGTTTCGTAACCGCCGCTCTTGCGCTGCGCCGCCCACCACGCCAGTTCCTCCTGGCGGTTGCCGAGAATGATGATCGGTGTCGGCCGCCCCGCTTCCTTGATCGCGTTGGCGGCGCCATAGCCGTCGCCGCCCTGCGTGACCACGCCGTCGATCTTCGGCAGCGTGGGCAGGATGCCCGCCACCTGCTTTTGCGCGACCGTCTGGGTCCAGTCGCCATGCACGGAGCCGACGATCTTCAGGCCGGGATACTTCTTGATCTCGTCGGTGATGCCGCGATGAATCTCGTCATCCACCGAAACGCCGGCGAGCCCGCGGATCTCGAGCAGATTGCCCTTGCCGTTCAGGCGCTTCGCCATGTAGTCGATCTGCATCGCGCCCAGCTCGTGAAAGTCGACGGCAATCCGGTAGGCGCACGGCTCCGTGGCAATGCCGTCGAACGTGACCACCGTCACGCCCGCCGAGCAGGCCTGCTTGATCACGCCGTTGAGCGCCGTGGGCGACGCGGCATCGATGACGATCGCCTTGTAGCCCTGCAGGATCAGGTTCTGGATCTGCTGCGCCTGCTCGGTGGCCTGGTTTTCCGCCGTCGTGAAGGTGGGCGCGGCCGCCACCACGCCGGTCTTGACGGCAGGGTCGGCCACCTCGGCCCAGCTTTTGAGCATCGTCTGGCGCCAACTGTTGCCGGCATAGTTGTTGGAAAGCGCAATCTTGGTCGTTGCGGTGCTGCCGGTTGCCGCCTGCGCATGAACGCCGCCCGCGGCCGCCATGCAAAATCCAGAAACAACTACAGAAGCCAGGTACGAACGCACTTGCTGCCTCCTTGTTCTCTTGTCGGGATGTCTGCGAGGGGCGAGAATGCCGCGCGATGTTGACGGCCGGCCCCGGCCAACTAATATACTAGTTGGAATCCACGCGAGAAAACCTTTATTGAGGTCCGCGGAATACGGTTTACCCTAACCCCATGAAATCCGAACGCAATTCTCCCGAGCAATTCATCGCGCGCGTGCTGCCCCGCGACACCGCGCTGGATCGTGCACAGCCGCTTTCCGTGCAGATTTATCGGCTATTGCGCGAAGCCATCGTCACGATGGCCGTGCTGCCTTCCGACGTGATCTTCGAGCGCGCCCTCAGCGAGACGCTCGGGATCTCGCGCACGCCCGTGCGCGAGGCGCTCCAGCAGCTCGCGCGCGAAGAGCTCGTGACCATCGCGGCGCAGTCGGGCACCTTCGTCGCGCCCGTGCGGCGCGAGCAGTTCGCGGAAAGCGCGCTGATCCGGCGCGTGCTGGAGCGCGCAAGCATCCGCAGCGCGGCGGAATTGATCACGGCGCGCGAGCTCGATGCGTTGCACGACATTCACGAAGTTCACCGGCGCGCCGTCGAACGCGGCGACTCCGTGGAAGCCATTCGCCAGGACAACCGCTTTCATGCCGCGGTGGGCGCGGCGGCCAGGCTGCCCAAGGTGCTGCAGCTGATCGAATTGGTGCGCTCGCCCATCGACCGCGTGCGTTACGTGACGGCGCGCGAGCCCGAGGAAGGCGCCCGCACCCTCGCGCAGCATCAGCGGGTGCTCGAAACGCTCGCGCAGCACGATCCGGACGCGGCGGAGCATGCGCTGCTCGCCCACCTCGACGACGCGCTGCTGCGCCAGCAGCGCGTATTCGATCAGCACGTCAAGCTGTTCGAGGGCTGAGGCCCACCCGCTCTCTCAGGTCATGAATCAAGCCTTCCACCGCGGTGGAAAGCTTGCGCCCGCGTTGCGTCAACAACCCGAGGTTGGCCATCGACATCGGCAACTCGACGGGCAGCACCGCCACCATCGCGTGGCGGGCATAGTATTCGGCCACCTCCTCGGGCACGACCGAAACCATGTCGGATGAGTCGATCATCGCCGTGGTCGCGAGCAGGTTCGACGTCTCGATCACGTCGAGCGGGTCGGCCATCCCCGCCAGCGCCAGCACGTTCTCCACCCGCAAGCGCATCGGGCTGCCGATCGGATGCAGGACCCACGTGAGATGCACGAGATCGTGCAGCGTCAGCTTTTTGATCCGCGTTGCCGGGTGCCCCGGGCGCGCAATGACCCGCATATGCTCTGCATTCCTGAAGAGCTCCACGGCCACTTCGGGATGGCTGTTGCGGTCGGGCAGGCGCCCGATCACCAGGTCGAGATCGCCGCGCACCAGCGCCGGCAGGAGCGTGTCGCTGGTGCCCACTTCAACGGCCAGCCGCACGCGCGGGTTTTTCTCCCTGAACGCCAGCAGGCCCGGCGTGACGAGCGAGGGCACCGGGCCAATCACCGTGCCGATCCTCACGAGGCCCGTGGCGCCCGCCGCCAATTCGCGGATTTCCGCCTCGGTATAGGCGAATTCGTGCATCACGCCCTGCGCGAAGCGGATGAGCACCTCGCCGAACGGTGTGGGCTCCATGCCGCGCGGCAGGCGTTCGAACAGCGGCACGCCGAGCCGCCCTTCGAGTTGCTGAAGCAGCAGGCTCGCGGCCGGCTGGCTCGTATGCATGGCGGCCGCCGCCTTGCGCAGGTTGCGGTATTCGGCCAGCGCATTGACGAGCGCGATCTGCCGGCTCGAAATCTTCAGCGACGCGAACGCCTTGACCGCGCTCTCCGCATTATCTGGATCTTCTGGCGGCATACCAAATTCAGTATCGATCTATGCAGAAAGACAATTATTCATATATCGAGTGGCCATGTACAGTCGTTTCACCTGTCAAGCGAATCCTTCAAGCCCGTTGGGATACACCATGAGCACTCGAATCACCCAGGTCACCGTCCGCGACATTCGCTTTCCGACCTCGCAGTCGCTGGACGGCTCCGACGCCATGAACGCCGCCCCCGATTACTCGGCAACCTATGTGGTGCTGCACACCGATGCCGGCGCGCAGTTGCAGGGACATGGCCTCACCTTCACCATCGGCCGCGGCAACGAGATTTGTGTGCAGGCCGTGCAATCGCTCTCCGCGCTCGTCACCGGCCTGAGTCTCGAAGAGATCACCGCCGACATGGGCGCGTTCTGGCGGCGCCTCACGGCCAGCGACAGCCAGTTGCGCTGGCTCGGGCCCGAGAAAGGCGTCATTCATCTCGCCACGGCTGCCATCGTCAACGCGGTGTGGGATCTGTGGGCCAAGTCCGCTGGCAAGCCGGTCTGGAAGCTGCTCGTGGACATGACGCCCGAGGAGCTCGTGCGCTGCCTCGATTTCAGCTACGTCACCGACGCGCTGACCCCGGAGGAAGCCATCGCCATGCTGCGCAAGCAGGCGCCAGGCAAACGCCAGCGCGAAGCCGAGATGCTGAAAACGGGGTTCCCCGGCTACACCACGGCGCCGGGCTGGCTCGGCTACTCGGAAGAGAAAATGCGCCGGCTCGCCCGCGAAGCCGTGGCAGCCGGGTGGCAGCACGTCAAGCAGAAAGTGGGCGCCGATCTAGAAGAGGACATGCGCCGGGCCCGCATCCTGCGCGAGGAAATCGGCTGGGAGCGTTCGTTGATGATGGACGCCAACCAGGTGTGGGACGTGGATCAGGCGATCGAAGCGATGCGCCGGCTCGCCGTGTTCGAGCCCCTGTGGATCGAGGAGCCCACCAGCCCCGACGACATCCTCGGGCACGCGCGCATTCGCGAGCGGATCGCGCCGGTTGGCGTGGCCACCGGCGAGCACTGCCACAATCGCGTGATGTTCAAGCAACTGTTCCAGCAGCGTGCGCTGGACTTCTGCCAGCCCGATGCGGCGCGCCTGGGCGGGCTCAACGAAGTGATCATGGTGCTGCTGCTGGCGGCGAAATTCGGCGTGCCCATCTGCCCGCATGGCGGCGGGGTCGGTTTGTGCGAGTACGTGCAGCATATTTCGCTGTTCGACTACATCGCCGTGGCGGGGTCGCTGGAGAATCGCGTGCTGGAATACGTCGATCATCTGCACGAGCACTTTCTCGATCCGGTCGTGATTTGCAACGGGCACTACATGCCGCCGGCACGCCCGGGATACAGCGTCGAGATGAAACCCGAAACGCTCGCGCGCTACGCTTTTCCCGATGGGCCGGTCTGGGCGAACATCAAGGCGTCTTGAGGCCGCCAATGAATGAATCGTGCGCGAGTGCATCGCCATGTTCGTTCCGCAATGCGTGATGTTCGCCAGCAATTTTCCGGTCGACAACCTGTGTGCTGCGCTCGATTGCATCTACAGCGGATTCAAGGCCATGTCACGGGTGGCCTCGCCGGTCAGCACGGTCGAAACCTCGTCGGTGCTCACCACGCTCTCGCTGCCGCGCGACGCCAACATGCTGGCCGTGCTGCCGGAGACGGTCGCGCATTACTACGGTGAACTCAACGCCATCGCCGCGATTGCGACGCCATTGCGCGGCCGCCTTGCGCCGTACGGCCTCATCATGCGCAAAAGCCGGCGCGTGGGGCCGGCCACGCAGCTCGTCATCGACGCGATTCACGCAGCGTCATAGCACTGCGTCGCAACACGGCGTCCTGACGCGGCGTCATAAACAGCGCGGCGCTGCAGCACCGGCAAACGCCCTACTCGCCAATCCACGATCCGCGCAGGTCGCTGTCGTGCAGCAATTGCAGCAGCGTTTGCGCGGGACGGCTAAGCCGCTTCGCTGCGAGCGCGATGAACTCCACGTCGGGCAGCGCGGGCAGGCTCGCGACGTTGACGGGCGGCGCGAGCCCGCGCGCGGCGAGATACTGCGGCCGCACCGTGATCCCAAGGCCGCCGCGCGCCGCCGCCACACAGCCGGCATGACTGCTGCTCGTGCACACCATCTGCCAGCGGAAGTCCGTCTGCGCGAGCGCGTCCAGCACGACGGCGCGCGTCACGCTGGGCTCGGCCACCAGAATCAGCGGCAGCGGTTGCTCGAGATCGACCATCGTTCCCGTGCGCGCGAGCCATTCGAGCCGCCCCGTGAAAAGCGCCACGCCGCGTTTGTCGCCGAGCCGCCGCTTGCCGACCATCAGGTCGATGGCGCCGGCGTCCAGCAGCTCGTAAAGGCGCCCGGTCATGCCGATCGTGATTTCGAGCTCCACGTCGGGATGCGCGTTGCGAAAGGCCGTGAGCGCGGCCGGCAGCGGCCCCAGCGCAATGTCGTCGGACGAGCCGAGCCGCACGCGCCCCTTCAGGCGCGGCGCGCGAAACTGCGACTCCGCGCGGTTGAGGGCCTGGAGGATCGCGCCGGCATGCGCCAGCATGGCCTCGCCATCGGGGGTGATGGTGAGCGAGTGGGTGTCGCGCACGAATAGCCGCCGGCCCACCTCCTGTTCGAGGCGCCGGACATGCTCGCTCACGCTCGATTGCGTGAGGCCGAGCTGGCGCGCCGCCTCGGTGAAACTGTGGCAGGCCGCGACCGTGGCGAAGCTTTTGAGCCAGACGGGATTGAGCATGGCGCATTGTTATCGGCATTGGCGATAACAGTCAATGCCGGAAGTGTGATTCCCGATTGGCAAGGATGCCAATATCATGTTGCATGGCGGACCATCCGTTCGGGAAGCCACGACATTCAGCCCCCGTGGGACCGGTTCAGCCACGCGGGCGCACGACGCACATAGCCGCAATGAAACAGGTCTCAACGCACGATTCACGTCACACGGCACTGCTATGGATCGCTGCGTCCGGCTTTTTCATGCAGGCGCTGGACACCACGATCGTCAACACCGCGCTGCCGTCCATGGCGCGCGGCCTCGGGGTCGAGCCGCTCATGATGCAGCCGGTGATCGTCGCCTACACGCTGACGATGGCCACGCTCACGCCGGCCTCCGGCTGGCTCGCCGATCGCTTCGGCACGCGCCGCGTCTACTTCGCCGCCATCCTGGCCTTCGTGCTGGGCTCGCTATGTTGCGCGGGCGCGCACACGCTCGATCAATTGATCGTCGCGCGGGTGCTGCAAGGCATGGGCGGCTCCATGCTGATGCCCATCGGCCGGCTGGCCGTGCTGCGCGCGGTCAGCGCGGAGCAATACGTGGGCGCCCTCGCGCTGATTTCCGTGGCCGGGCAGGCCGGCCCCATCGTCGGCCCGACGCTCGGCGGCTGGTTCGTCGAGGCAATTTCATGGCACTGGATATTTCTCATCAACGTGCCGATCGGCATCGCCGGCATGTTCGCGGTCCAGCGCTATCTTCCCGGCAATACCGATACGGTCGCTCCACGGTTCGACTTGCCTGGCTGCGTGCTCGTGTGCCTGTCCATGATTGCGTTTTCGCTCGCGGTCGACGTGCCGACGCAAACGCATCGCGTCCTCTGGTCGAGCACCCTGTTCGCGCTCGGGCTCGCCGCCACGCTCCTCTACGTGCCGTATGCGCGCCGCCGCCCCGATCCGCTTTTCAAGCTCGCGCTATTTAGCGAGCCGAATTTCAGCGTGGGATTGCTCGGCAACCTGGTGTGCCGGATCGGTTCGAGCGCGGTCCCTTTTCTCGTTCCGCTGCTGCTGCAACTGGAACTCGGCTATACGCCGCTGAGTTCCGGTTTGATGATGCTGCCGGCCGCGCTCGCGGGAGCCCTGGCCAAACGCTGGATCGCGCCATTGATCCGCCGCTATGGCTACGATACGTTCCTGCTCGTGAA